>NZ_JOHB01000009.1:0-357310 GCF_000719605.1 Streptomyces sp. NRRL S-1813 | reverse complement strand
CCCTACTCCCGCCCCTCCCCCCTCTCCTCCCTCTCCCCTCTCCAGTGCTGCCGCCCGATGCTGATCAGCCGCAGCTGCCGGCGCGCCACCCGCACCACCTGACCGGCCGCCCCCTCGGCCCCGTCCTCCTCGGCGTCGAGCAGCGCCGCCGCGGTCGTCACCAGCCGGTCCACATACAGCTCCGCCAGCATCCGCACATCGTCATCGCACCAGCCCTCCGACACCGGCTGGGACTTGAGCGCCGCCGCGACCTCCTCCGCGAACCGGTCCAGCTCACCCGCGATCGCCTGCCGCACCGCCCGCACGCCCCCGTGCCGCTCGCGCGCCACGAACCGGATGTGCAGCGGATGTTGGCGCACATGCTGCTCCACGACCGCGACCGTACGGTCGATCCGCTCCTCGGCCGCGTCCTGCTCGGCGAGGATCGCCCGCACCATCACATGCAGACTCCCCAACGCCTCCTCGACCAGCGCGACACCCAGCTCGCCCATGTCCCGGAAGTGCCGGTAGAACGCGGTCGGGGCGATCCCCACCACCCGCGTCACCTCCCGCAGGCCCAGGCTGCTCAGGCTCTGCTCCTCCAGCAGACCGAGCGCCGCGTCGAGCAAGGCCTGACGGGTCTTCTGCTTCTGGGCCTGCCGGACTCCAAGACTGTGACTCATGTCATCCAGTAAACAACCGTTCTCCGAACTACTCCACCCGGCGACGGTCGTAGACTGAAGGAACTGAGTGAACAACTGTCCTCTGGAATCGGAAAGGAAGATCATGCTCTTCCTCGTCGCAGCCCTCCTCCTGATGGGGATCATGCTGGGCACCGCGGCACACCTCCCCGTCCCCGTCACCCTCGTCGCGGCCGCCGTCATCGCCGGCTGGCTGCTCGTCTTCTTCCTCCGCGAACGCCGCCACCACGCCGAGGTGACCTCCCGATGACCACGCTCAGCGAAGCCGCCCGGACGACCTCGTCCGCGCCGGCCGCCGCAGCCCAGGCCCCGTACCGGCCCGCCTCCCGCCGCCGCTCGCAAGCGGACGGCATGGCCGTGGCCTCCTTCATCCTCGGCCTGCTCGGCACCCTGGTCCTCAACATCGTTCTCGGCCCCTGTGCCCTGGTCCTCGGCGGCCTTTCCCTGGCCCGCGGCACCACCCGCCGCGGCCGCGCCCTCCTGGGCATCACCCTCGGCGCCGTCGACCTGCTCCTCCTGGTCCTCCTCGCCACCACGGACGGCACCGTCAGCTGGCACATCGGCGGCTGACCGCACACCCCGGGCCACCACGACGACACCCGGCCCCCTAGCCGGCCCGCCACGCGGCCCGACAACAACGACGCCGATGGCGGTGGTCATTCCGACCACCGCCATCGGCGTTCATGCCGCCCCACCAGAAGCATCCACACCAACCCACCAGACGCCCCATCACCAAAACCCGCAGGAACGGCACACACCCCACATTTACCCCTGAAGCCCTCCCGCCCCAGCGCCCCACCCCGACCACCAAGGCACGCCCGCCACCCCTCATCCCCAACAGAAGCGAACTACCGCGAACGCATCAGTCCCCCTGTCAGTGATACAAACCCGTGCCTCCGCGCCTCCGTGACCTCTGTGGCCCTTGCGGAAAATTGAGAAGACGCAGGTCAGGGGCTTGCCTCATCAGGCTCGGGGAACGTCCCTCCTCTGTTTCGGGAACGCGTGGGGCACCTTGGCAGGTCAGACAAGTTGCGTGGAGTGACCTGACCTGTGGTCCGCCGCCACTGTCCCGCCGGGGGCAGCTCAAGTGCCAGCCCCGATGGTCGGGCTTCTTCGACCGGGCACGGACGAGCCCACTGGTGGGAGATACCTTCAGTGGCGGGCGGCGGTGGACGACGTGACCGCCCCCCTCCCGAGCCGCACGCCCTGACCTCAGCCGAGTACGTCTCTCCGTGGCGCTTGCATTGCCATCATGGGCATATTCGGGGCTGGAGCGGAGCAGGGCGTGGCGGTCGGCGGGGGCGGCCCGCTCCACTCACGTGGCAGGAGGACGTCGAGCTCCCCATGCGGAGGCACGTGGACGTGGGCGTCCCGCTATCAACTGAACGAGGCATGCACACCGTGCAATTGGGCCGGAACCATCTCCTTCGGCTCGCGAGCGCGGGACTCCGAAACAACTTCACTGTGGAATGGCTCAGTTGAAACTTGATGGTTCGTTTCTCCAGGTGAGAGCGTATTCCGAGAGACTTCTACATGCCTGTTAACGGGGGGGTGGTCAGTCGTGGGTGTTGTGCTGCCTGGGTGGGCGGATGAGGTTCTCGACCTGATCGGCGTGTCGTGGCCGAACGTGGATGAGGACGACTACCGCGAGATGGCGACGGCGATGAGGGAGTTCGCCGACGACATAGACGAGGGCAGGAACGAGGCGCACACCTCCATCCAGGACCTGGTGGGCTCGGCGGGTGGCTCCCTGGCGATCGAGGCGCTGAACGCCCACTGGGGGAAGATCAACGGCAAGCACCTGAAGGGGCTGGCCGACTGCGGGCGCATGGCGGCCACCGCCATGGACGGCGTCGCGGTCCTGATCGAGGGCGCGAAGATCAGCGCTCTCGTCCAGCTGGGCATCCTCGCGGCTGAGGTCATCGCCGCACAGGCCGCGGCCCCGTTCACCCTCGGTCTGTCCGAAATCGGCGCGTTGGGTGCGACGCAGGCCACCCGGATGATCGTGAAACGGCTGTTCAAGGAGGTCTGCCAGCAAGTCGCCGAACAGGTCATCAGCATCGCTCTCACCCCGGTGGAGGAAGCGCTGGGCGCGATGGTGGGCGACCTGGTGGTCCAGCTCGGCGCCAACGCCCTCGGTGTGCAGGACGGGGTCGACCTCGGCCACGCCGCCAAGGCCGGCAAGGACGGTTTCAACCAGGGCGTCAAGGATGCCAAGGACGCCGCCAAATCAGCTGCCGACAACCCCATGGAGCTCCTCAGTGCCGGCGGCGGAGGCGGGAGGCACGGTGGATCCGGTGGAAGCGGCGGAGGCGGAAGCAGCTCTGGCGGCAGTGGCGGATTCAGCTTCGACAAGAACGAGCACGACAAGGTCGTCACCAGCCTGGAGAGCGCGGGCGGCACGTTCCGCAACAAGGCCGGCGGGAAGATCGGCCGGGCCAAGAGCCACCACGGCCGCACCCGCGGCAAGGACTTCATCGCCGACGCCGCGAACACGATGCTCGACAAGGTCATCGAGGGCATCGAGGACGGCGTCAAGAAGACCGCCAAGCACCTCGACGACAACATGACCCGCGGCATCAAGCAGATGGCCAAGAACCATCAAGAAAACGACAAGGGCCTGGCCGACCACTTCAAGGGCCTCGGCAAGGGCGGTGAAGAAGGCTCCAAGGGCCCCGGCAGGGGTGGCGGACTGAGGAAGGCCGCGAGCAGCCAGGGGCCCGCTGGAAGCCGTTCACATTCGCGCCCTGTCTCGCTGCGCAAGGGTGCGGGAGAGCCGCGGGAGCATGCCACCCCGACCCGTGGTCGTTGCCTCAACGGCGATCCGATCGACATGGTCACCGGCGAGATGGTTATGAGCCAGGCCGATGTCACCCTGCTCGGACAATTGCCCCTCATATTGCGTCGCACGCACCTTTCTTCATACCGATCAGGCCACTGGTTCGGCCGCTCCTGGGCTTCAACTCTCGACGAGCGCTTGGAGATTGACGCGGACGGTGCCGTATTTGCGTCCGAGGACGGCATGCTCCTCGTGTATCCGGTGCCGGAAGCTGGTGGCGAAGTGTTCCCTTTGGAAGGGCCTCGATGGCCACTTGAGTGGGACATTCTTCAGAAGGATCGTTTCACCGTCACCGATCCGACGACCGGCATGTCCCGCATTTTTGTGGCTCCTGAGCAGGATTGGCCTGCTACTGGTCCGGCCTACCAGCTCCCCCTTCGCTCGCTAGAGAACTGCAACGGCCAGCGCATCGATCTGATTCGACACGAAAACGGCGAACTGCGCGAGATCAACCACAGCGGCGGCTATCGAATCCGAGTGAGCGTCCAGCGCAATCGCATCACCGCCCTGCATCTACTCGAAACGGACCCGGTCAGCCCCGGCACCCTGCTGATGCGTTTCGAATATGATGCCGCCGGAAATCTCACTGAGATATACAATTCTTCCGAGCGGCCGTTTAGGTTTACCTATGACGATGATGGAAGAGTGACGTCGTGGGCCAACCGGAATGACTCCGGATACCGCTTCATTTACGATCAAAGCGGGCGCGTTAGCCGCGGTATCGGCCCAGATGGATTCTTGTCTGCCTCCCTTACTTACGACGACACGCAGCGCACGACGGTCTATACGAATTCTCTCGGGCACAGCACAACTTACGAGTACAACGAACTTGGTCAAGTGGTTCGGGAAACCTGCCCACTCGGAAATTCCACGATATCCGAGTGGGACCGATATGACCGCTTGATGAGCCGCACCGATCCACTGGGGCGTACCACTCGTTACGAGCATGATATTGATGGAAATGTTGCTGCGGTCACGCGCGCGGACGGGACACGCGCGACCGCTACATTCAATGACTTCAGAAAAGCTCTGGTCGCCATCGGCCCCGGCGGGGCTACTTGGAAATATGCGTATGACGACCGCGGGAATCGCACACAAGTCGTCGATCCTGTCGGCGCGGAGACAAAATACTCTTACAACAACTACGGCAACCTTTCCGCCGTCACCGACGCACTTGGCAACAAGACATCTGTCACCACTAACACAGCCGGTCTCCTTCTCAGCAGCACCAATCCGCTCGGAGGGACCACTCGTTGTACTCGTGATTCCTTCGGCCGAGTAACCACCGTCACTGACGCGCTCGGCAACACCACGCACATAGAGTGGACCGACGACGGAAAACTCAAGTCTCGCACCACCCCCGACGGCACCAGTGAATACTGGACCTGGGACGACGAAGGATATCTCCTTACCCATGTGAATGCGATGGGAGGAGTGACTCAGTTCGAATCCACTCACTTTGGTCTCACCGCAGCCCGCACCGGGCCAGACGGCGTACGCTACGAGTTCACGTACGACACAGAACTACGGCTCATTGGAGTGACTACCCCGCACGGCGGAACGTGGAGTTACGAGTACAACCCAGCCGGCCACCTCATATCTGAGACCGACTTTAACCGGCGGACTCTCAGGTACATGCATGACGCAGCCGGGCAACTCGTGTCGCGGGTAAATGGCGTCGACCAGTCCGTGGAATATCACCGCGATTCACTCGGCCGTGTCCGCGAACAGCGCCTTGATTCTGGAATGCGTACCACCTTCTCCTACGACGCGGCGGGCCGGCTTACCCACGCTGAAAACCCAGACGCGCGGATAAGCTTCGAGCGGGACGCGTTGGGCAGGACTCTCGCGGGGACCTCCAACGGTCGCACCACCACGTACACGTACAACCTGCTCGGCCACCGCGTCGCGCGCCGTACGCCTAGCGGCGCGCTGTCTGAGTGGACGTATGACGCCCGTGCCCGTCCGGCGAAACTGACTTCAGCAGCGGGCAGCATCTCCCTCGCGTATGACACCGCAGGTCGTGAGATCAAGCGTTCCCTCGGCCCGGGACTCGACCTGACCCACGACTGGAACGCTCTGGGCCACCTCAGCGCGCAGGTGATCACCGCCCCCGATAACGAAGAACTGCTGCGCCGCACCTACACCCACCGCGCAGACGGCCACGTGACGTCGATCAATGACGGCGGCATTCACCGCACCTATGAGCTTGACACCATCGGTCGGATAACCGGCGTGCATGCCGATAGGTGGACCGAAACCTACGCCTACGATGCCGCGGGCAACCTCGCCCACTCGAGTACACCCGTTGGTGGTGAAGCCAATGGCGACCGCCAATATACCGGGACTCTCGTTCAACGTGCCGGCCGCAACACCTACGAACATGACGCACAGGGGCGCGTCGTCAGACACACACGTCGGCTGCTCAACGGACAGACACGCATATGGACATACACGTGGAGCGCGGACGATCGACTTACCGATCTGACCACTCCAGACGGCAGCAATTGGCACTATCAGTACGATCCCTTGGGTCGACGCACTGGGAAGCAGCGCCTCGCGCCCGATGGTTTTACCGTACTTGAGCAGACCCTCTTCACCTGGGATGGCACAACCCTGGTGGAGCAGGTCGAAACAACGGGCCGAGTGACCACTTGGGACTACCTTGCCCGCACCAGGAAGCCAATCGCCCAGACGATCACCCAGGCGGAATGCGACACACGCTTCTACGCAATCGTCACTGACCGCATTGGTACACCCAGCGAACTGATCACCTGCGAAGGCCGAATAGCCTGGCAGCACCGCACGACCGTATGGGGGGCAGCACTCTCCCCAGCGGGTGGCGAGGTGGATTGCCCGCTGCGCTTCCCAGGTCAGTACCATGACGGCGAGTCCGGACTGAGATACAACTACTTCCGGTACTACTCACCCGACACCGCTTCGTACCTGAGCCCGGATCCGCTCGGCCTCGCGCCTGCTCCCAACCACCACGCGTATGTCATAAATCCGCTTTCGTGGGCCGACCCGCTGGGACTGGAATGTCCCGACGAGGAGCGTAGTTTTGAGGAGGTAAAGCGAAAGGCATTTCGTGACGCCGGGATCCCTGAAGGGGCAGAGCCCTACGACAGCTGGCTGGACCCATATACCACATCCCCTTCGCATGGAAATAAGCAAATTCTTGACGAGAACTACAACCCGATCATGTTTCCAGTGGAGCTACATCTCACTGAAAACGGCGACGAGGTAGTATTCCAAGATCACTATACGGGGCACCGAAATCCAAGCGAGGAAGGCTACCAGCCCCCTCATTTGCATATTAGGCCTGCAGATACTCCGGAATCGCAACGAGGCGGAGTCTACGAAGGGTGCGAGGAGCATTATCCATATGATCCAAAACTGGGAAGACCTGATCAGCTCTACGGATAAGCTGCGCGAGCATTATTCGAGAATCCCTCCGCTTGCGCAAGTCACGTTGAGGTCCATTCACCTCAGCCAGTATGGGCCCACGATGATTCTTCGATTGGACCTGCCCACCTTCCCTGATCGTCCACTCCCTGAGTGGACGGACCAAGGATGTGACCGCCTTCAGTGCCACGTACGATTCCTAGCCGTCGAAGACTTCTCAATGCGCCGATGGGAGCCACCAGTGGTGGCAGATGTACAAATGGAGCCTCTCGAAAAGCGGCGCATCAAAGTGGAAGTCCTGAGCAGCCAAACCAACCTGTCGTTCACCAGCCACGATTCCCTTACAGTTGGAAGGATTAGCGCCTTCCGTGCTCCCGATGACGGACCTGATCGAGAAAATCATCACTATGTAGGGAGAATGGACAGGCTGAAGTACGACTCCGTCCCTGACCCCGAAGTAGAGGTCTACTATGAAAGATTCTGAAAAGAATTGGATCGGGTTGCTTGAGAACCCGGAGTTCGCCACTCGATTCTTTGAGTCTGCGCCCGACTTGAGTTGCTGCAATCTACCCTCCCTACAGATCGATGAGCGGGGAACGGCGCTCACGCTTGGGGTCGACCTCCAGCGCCTCCCGGACAAGAAGATTCCAGAATGGGGAGAGAGGAAATTTAACAACTTTGGTTTTCACCTGACATTCTCCAACTTGCAGAATCTCGATGTCGACGGCTGGCTGTATACGCCCACACAAAACGTTGAAATGGGACGCACTCACGAATCGAGAATTCGTGTAGAAATCTACGGAGAAGGCGTGAGTGTGCGTTTTACCGCCGGAGCCGTCAAGATGACGGGAGGTAAGGCCTACCGGGCTTCGTCAATCCCGTAACGGGAAACGGGCTGGACCACACCGACTGGTGGCCAGTGCTTGCTCGTCTCCCAGGGTCGTGCAGTCCAGCGTCGGTGCCGGCTTCAGTGAGATCGCCCGTCGCAGCGGCTTGTCCACCACGGCCCGCAAGGTCGAGCCTTGAGATGTCACCCGCTACGTCGCGCGCCAGATCCTGAACGAAACCGGGCAGCTTTCCGAGGTCGCCCGCCGCCTGGGGCTGTCCTCCCTCGACGTGGCAGCCGGCTTGGCCGACCTGCAGTGGAACACGCCTCGGCGAGGCGATGCCAGGTGACCGCTCCCAAGAAGCGCAGAAGGCGCAAGGCGACCAAGAAGACGCCCGACTACGTCATGGGCACGATCCCCGACGACACGTTCGGTGCCGCCACCGACCCCCTGCCACCGAACGGGCCGGAGGCGCCTCCACTGACGATCAGCAAGCGGTTCGAACACCTTTTGGACAACCCCGATCTCTACGCCGCTGTCAGTGCCCTGCCCGCGCCGAGCAGGGTGGGCCGACCCGCCATCCACCCGCCGATCGCCTACCTTGTGTTCCTCTGCTCCATCTCCCTGTTCGGCTCTGCCCGGGCTACCGCGTCCCACTTCGAGGAGAAGCAGTGGTGGGATGTCGTATGCCGAGGCGTCCGCACCCACATGGGCAATGAAGCCGCCGACGCCCTTCAACCGACCGGACCCACACGGGGCCAGTGGAACTACTTCTTCCACACGAAGCTCAAGCCCGCGTTCGCGAGCGTGCGTGACATCAGCCGGGACCTGTGGATCCAACAGGCCCTCGACCACGGAATGATGAAGGAGACCGGCAAGCGGGTCAGCCGCAGCTACCCCGAACGCCACCAGGTCATCCACGCCGACGCCACGGTCGCCTGCCCTCCCTCCTCACAACGACACCGCAAATCCGTGAACAAGGTGACCGGGGAGATCCGCCACCACCGTGTCGACGCCGACGCCAGCAACACCGTCGAAGGCGGTGGTACCACCGTCTACGGCAACAAGTTCCTCTCCGCTGCCGTACCCCCACAGCCGAGTGATCCTGGGCATCGAGTCCATCCGGCACAAGTCGGCCAAGCGCGACCCCATCCGCGACGACGAGGGCACCGCCTTCATCAAGCTGGCCCGGCGCGTCCTGGCGCAGGCCCCCGGCCTGCGCGCGATCACGTACGACACCGCCTTGCGTGGCGTTCACCGCGCACCCCTGATCGCGGACGGTCTCGTCGTCTTCACCACCCAGCACAGTGGGCTCGCCCCCGAGTCCCTTCATCGCTACGAGTACGACGCGTGCCGCCACGACCTCTACGTCGCCGAAGGCCGCCTCTGCGAGCGACGCGTCACCGTCGACGGCGTCACCCACTACACCCCGCTGCCCGTCGAGGAACTCGAGTGCCGGAAGGGCAAGCGCGTGCGCTACTACCACCGCGTGACCATCCAATGCCCCGAGGAGATCCACACCGAGCACATCCGGGTCGACGAAACCGAGGAGGACCGGCAGATCGACCCGTCAACAGGGCGGCAGCGCTTCAATCGGACCGAGCACCTGCGGCAGGTCCCCCCTGGCACCCACGCCGGCCGCCGCCTGAAAGGCTTCCGCCAGGACAGTGAGTCCCAGCACTCACGCTTCGACCAGAGCTACCCACACAAGCGAGTCCCGGCCTACGGCGCGAACGCCGCTCTGCTCATCTACATCGGGTACGCCTGGCTCAGCAACTCCGTCGCCCGCGCCATGATCGACTTCACTCCCGCAGCATGACGGCCCTGCCCCCGGCCTCCCACGCCTGGGAGCGCCGGGAGCCATGGATCCGAATGCGGATCAAGCACCACCCGCTACACTGGCCGCGGTGGCCCGGCCTCACGGCCAGGCCTCCGCTCGCTGTCGGCAAGCCGCTCTGGATCATCGCGTCTACCTAGACCGATTTTCCGACACGTTTTCCGACAGATCCCTGCCTCCGTAGCTCAGGGGATAGAGCACCGCTCTCCTAAAGCGGGTGTCGCAGGTTCGAATCCTGCCGGGGGCACCAGTTCAGAAGGGGGGCACCTCCGGATTTTCGGAGGTGCCCCCCTTCTGACATCCAGGTCTGACATCAACGGCGACCGTCACTCACGACCGGGACGCCTCTTCAGCAGCCGGCCCATGTGGCTGATGGCCTCGCGCTGCGTGTCCTGGACGACGTGCGTGTACACGTCCATAGTGATGCTGAACGGATACCGTCAGGCACTCGAAGCCCTCCAGGACCGCGAAGCCATCGCCCTGACCATCATGCATCGCACCCCTGATGCACTGGACCGCCCGACCCGTCATTTACCTGCCACTCGCACACCGCGACGGGGCCAGGCTGCCGCACTGCTCCGGATCCCTCGCGACCCGCCAACTCCGGAGCACAGCACCCTCTACGGGTTCAAGGCTCGCTCCGCTCGCTGCCCGGCCCTGGGGAAGTTCAGGAGCACACCACACGTCGAGGTAGGAACGCTGACGTTCCCGGCCTCCTGGAACTGCAAGCAGTCAGATCACAGATCAGAGGTGCCGCGCACAGCGCGGCGACGCCGGCCGTCGCCGCAGAAGGCCGAGCGCTCCGGGCATGCAGGCCGGCATGGGTAGAACGCCGTACCGCCACCGTCACGAATCCGAGCGCGTGAGCGGACCCGGCCCCTGAGACGTGGATCAGGGCGACCTATCTGCTGCCGCTATGCGGCCGAGCCCGACATGGGTGCTTCGCTCGGTGCACCAGTGGGGGCCGAGCTCGGCGCTGGGTCGTCCCTGGGCCGTGTGGGGCCAACGCGAATCGGGAGTATCTGGCAGACGTTCGGCCCTCCCGGCGGCAGCGGGCCGAACCGTGGGCCATCAGGACGCAGCCCGCCGGGCCGTAGCGTCACGGCCGATGCCCCAGCAGCAAGTGCCGCGAATGCGTGAGTCCCGGGCCGCCAAAGCGTCAGAACACCGATGCCAAGGTCACCCTGCGACGGTCGTCGTGAAGACCTCAACTCTTTCCGCGGGAGGAAAGGAGCACTCCCGATATGAACACCACTGCTGTCACGGCCAGTACGGGGAGGTCCGTCCCCGGCGCGGGGAGAAGTGCCCACGCATGGGGATGCCCGAGACCGTCATAGCCCTCAACGACGACTAGCAGAATCCACGCAAGGGGTATGACCAGCGATCGCTCACCGAGCAAGGGTCGGCACATGAGCATGAACCCTGTGAGCAGCGCCGTGTTCCGGCCGACGGCCCCTGCGGCTCCCGAGCCGAGCGCCCAGGAGAAGCCGTAACCGATGCCGACTGCCGCCAGTACGACGAGGATGACCAATGCGGCGTCCATGCGCGCAAAAGGGCGGATCCCCGCGTCCTCCACATCGTGAACCCGAGCAGAGAGCGTCGCGATGATGGCCGCACACACCGACAAAGGTGCGAGCAGCATCAACTGCACCTCGTTCCCGCCTGCCAGCGACGGCATAGCCGCGAGCCGGTCGCGGAAGAGCCATACGAGCACAGCGAAGACGAAGAGCCCCATTGCAACATTGATGTGCGCACGCCGCGCCTTGATCCACCAGTACATCAGCCGGCCTTCCCGCAGCTGCGGGCCTGGGCTCGGGCCTCAGCGAACCAGGCGGTCTGCTCACCTACCGGAAGCTTCTTGACCTTCTCCACGGCGGTGACGGTTTCACGGTCGGATGCAGAATCGCCGACATCCAGGCCGGCAGTCGAGCGCAGCCACAGATCCAGGGCATCGGCCCGCTTGAAGTCCCTGCGGCCCAGGCACGACCATTCCGCGTCGTTGAGCGGAGCATGCGCCACACTTTCGGCAAGCTCGTGAGTGCTGGTCCTGGGCAGGAACCAGATGTGCCACACCTCAGACCCCGCGCCGGCGTCGAGACGTGTGTAGGTGACCTTCTTCGGCGCCGGTACCCCCGCACGATGCAGGTGCTCGACGATCGAACTCGCTGTCGCCTGCACCTTCGGCAGCATGTCCTGATACAGCTCGGGGACGCATACGTTGACGCCAGAGCGGCTGCTGCATTTCTCGGCCAAGGCAGAGGTGATCATCGGGGTGCGGTATCCCCAGCTGGACGCCACCACACAGGAGGTAGCGAGACCTGCCACGGCCAGCAGGCCGGCCAGGGTGATGCGGACCGCCGACCGCCACGGGCCCCACAGCAGCGTCGCGGAGCCGGCAACCGCGCACGTGAACACCACGGGAACCAGCAGGGCGACGGGTGATATGACCTGATCGATCTCCGGTGAACTCATGGTGTAGGCCGCTGCGTGTCGCAGCCACAGTGTGCCGGGGATGTCGGTCGAGTTGTTTCCCGCATAGCCGATGAAGAACCACGTCCCGGCCATCACCAGCGGCGCACAGACCGCAGGAGAACGGGACACGTTCCCGATCGCGAAACCGATCACGGCGTAGGGGACGGGCAGCAGTAGCCCGATCACCACGGCTGGCAGGGAAGCCGCGTCCGGGAAGACCGATGCCTGCACGAAACGCATCACGGTCATCACGACCATCACCGCCACGCCCAAAGCCACTGGCAGGCTGAGACGTTGCGCTGCGATGCGGTACTTGCTGCGCCATGGCGCCATCTCCCGGATGCCGCTCTGCCGCAGCCGTCCGGCTTCCCACGCGCCGCAGCCGGCTGCCGCCGATGCAGCAAATATCAGAGCCTGATAGGCAGCTGCCGACACCGTTGGGGGATGCCTGTTGTCGAATTGACCAAGGCTTCCGCTGGAGTAGGCGACGAAGAAGGTGAAAACGAGTACAGGCGCGGCGAGGAATGTGGCGCTGGAGGTGCGCAGCAGGGCCTTCACATTCATGAGTCGCCTCCAGACAGCATGCTGTAGGCGGCTTCTGCCCGGCGCGCCGGCGTGGTGTCCTGAGGAGCATGGGCAAGGAAGCCGCTGGTGTCTCCGTCGTAGACGAGCCTTCCGCCGTCGAGCACAGTGACGTTGTCGGACTCCTCGGCAAGATCTGCCACATCGTGGGTGGACAGCAGGACAGCCACGTTTGAGGGGAGCTGGGCCAGGACGTCGCGGAATATGCGGCGTTGTCTGGGGTCCATGCCCGCTGTGGGTTCGTCGAGCAGGAGGACTTCAGCGTCATGGACCAGTGCCTGGGCGACGCCGACACGACGCAGCTGTCCGCCGGAGAGTGTTTTCGTCTTCACGCTCTCTTTGTCGGCAAGGTCGACTTGTTGCAGAGCCACGGCTGCCTTGGCCCACGCGTTGGTTCGGTTCATTCCCTTGGTCCAGCCGACGAAGGCGACTTGCTCACGGGCGGTCAGACCTGGCATGGCAGTGATGTTCTGCGGCATCCAGGCGACTTTCCGCCGGTAGTCGCGGCTCGTGGCAGGAACGCCGCGATGGGTGATGGCGCCCCGCTGGGGACGACGGACGGACGCTGCCAGGGACAGCAACGTCGACTTGCCGGCGCCATTTGGCCCCAGAAGAACCGTACTACCCGGCTTTAGGGCGTAGTTGAAGCCGGAGAGCACGTCCTTGTGCCGGTACGCGAACCAGCAGTCGGTCATCTGCATGGGCACGCGCACTCTCCCGGTACATCAGAAAGCGGGGGTCCGCGACATTCGCGGACCCCTCACTACAGGTCACTGCACGGTCTGGTTCGATTACTCGTTTACGGTAATCGACTTCACAGCGAGACCGCTGCCCGAGTCCTCACCGTTGATCTTGTCGACAAGGAAGTACGCCTTCGCGCCGCTGGGGAGCGAGCGGGTGAACGAGGACGTGTCGCCGTGGAAGCACCCCGACAGCCGTGCAGCATCGCCCGACCGACTGTCAGGGGACAGGCTCAAGTCCTCCCACTGCTCTATGTCAGTGGTCTTCTGAGCCGGCCCAACGCCCACCGAAGAGCAGGACGAGAAACGGACCTCGGACGACCCGCCGGAGACCGTCCACCGACCCGATTCGAAGCCGGTGAGGACACCGGACATGTTGCCCGACCAAGCAAACGCTGCCGGTGCTGCAACCAGCGTCAACAGACCGGCTGCCCCGGCGGTGACAAGCGCCTTTGCCTTCATCATAATTCCCCTCGTTTTCACAGACCGTGCACTTGGCGCGTACATGTCGATGCGTATGTGATCGTGAACTTCGACCCCCGGCAAGGCGGTTTGCGAGGAACAGCGGGCTGTCGCCCCGCCGATGCGACTTCGGGGTCATGCGCCCCGGAAGAACGCGGCCGGGCACGGCCGGGTGAGCGGCCAAACCCGGGTCTTCTGCCGCTACTCGCCCCACGACGACATCCGCTTCTCGGTCGACGCGAAGGCGGCTCCGTTCAGCCGGCCCGTCAGCGGGTTGCCACACGGAATGCCCACCGATGCGCGCGGCACGGTGACGATCTACCACTGGTCGCCCGAGAAGAAGCAGGGCCGACGTGCGGAAGCCTCGGTGGACTGCCTGGTCACCGGGGGTGACAGCGCCGCCCTCAGCGCCGTCGTCACCAAGCCGGAGGACCCGGAGGAGATCGGGGAGCGGCTGGGCTTCAGCGTCAAGAACGGCGGTCCCGGCAAGGGAAGGTTCGGATTCTCCTGGGCCGTCTCGAACGTCGATGTCGTCGATGGCCACGCCACCTTCCCGCACGTCGGCACCTGTATGGCACCGGCCCCGTTCGCCTCGGTCATAAAGGGTGGCTTCAAGGTGGCTCATGCGGAGCTGCCGCCGCTTCCGGCCGAGTGAGCGGAGCGGGCCGGTGCCGCCGCGCGAGCGGAAGGGCGCGGGGCCTGTTCGTACCGTTTAAGGGAATTTCGACCGGTCTGACCGTGCGGGGCGGTGAGAGTTATCCACAGGGTCGACGGCGACCCCCTCGGAACTCGTAGGCTTCAGGAATGGCTCTGGCGGACGTGGAAGTGGTCGTGGACATGGATGTGGAAGGCGCTTCGGACGCAAGCGAGGCGGTGCAGGTGCTGCGCCGGGTGTTCGGGTATGAGTCGTTCCGCGGCAGTCAGCAGGAGATCATTGAGCACGTCATAGGGGGCGGGGACGCGGTCGTCCTGATGCCGACCGGTGGCGGTAAGTCGTTGTGCTACCAGATTCCCTCGCTGGTCAGAGCCGGTGTAGGCATTGTCGTCTCGCCGCTGATCGCTTTGATGCAGGACCAGGTCGACGCTCTGCGGGCGCTCGGGGTGCGAGCCGGGTTCCTCAATTCGACACAGGATCTGGAGGAGCGGCGGCTCGTCGAGGCCGAGTTCCTGGCCGGGGAACTGGATCTGCTGTATCTGGCGCCCGAGCGGCTGCGGGTCGAGCAGACGCTGAGCCTGCTGGACCGGGGGAAGATCTCGCTCTTCGCGATCGACGAGGCGCACTGTGTCGCGCAGTGGGGCCATGACTTCCGGCCGGACTATCTGGCGCTGTCGATGCTCCACGAGCGCTGGCCCGAGGTCCCACGGATCGCGCTGACCGCCACCGCGACCGAGGCCACCCATACCGAGATCTCCTCTCGGCTGCGGATGGCGGACGCCCGGCATTTCGTGGCGAGCTTCGACCGGCCGAACATCCAGTACCGCATTGCGGCGAAGAGCGAGCCGAAGAAGCAGCTGCTGGAGCTGCTGCGGAACGAGCATGCGGGGGACGCGGGGATCGTCTACTGCCTGTCGCGGGCCTCGGTGGAGAAGACCGCGCAGTTCCTGGTGGAGAACGGCATTGCGGCGGTGCCCTATCACGCGGGACTCGACTCGCGGACGCGCGCCGAGAACCAGGCCCGGTTCCTGCGTGAGGACGGGCTGATCGTGGTCGCCACGATCGCGTTCGGGATGGGCATCGACAAGCCGGACGTCCGGTTCGTGGCCCATCTGGATCTGCCCAAGTCGGTCGAGGGCTACTACCAGGAGACGGGCCGCGCCGGGCGCGACGGGCAGCCCTCGACGGCCTGGCTGGCGTACGGGCTCCAGGATGTGGTCCAGCAGCGGAAGATGATCGACGGGTCGGAGGGGGACGAGGCGCACCGGCGGCGGCTGTCGTCCCATCTCGACGCGATGCTGGCGCTGTGCGAGACGGTGCAATGCCGACGGGTCCGGCTGCTGGCCTACTTCGGCCAGGAGAGCAGCGCATGCGGCAACTGCGACACGTGCCTGGTCCCGCCGGAGACCTGGGACGGCACGGTGGCCGCGCAGAAGCTGCTGTCCACGGTCGTACGGCTGAAGCGTGAGCGCGGGCAGAAGTTCGGCGCGGGCCAGATCATCGACATTCTGACGGGGAAGAAGACCGCCAAGGTCATTCAGTTCGATCACGACGGGCTGAGCGTCTTCGGGGTGGGGGACGACCTCCGGGAAGCCGAATGGCGGGGTGTCGTACGGCAGTTGCTGGCGCAGGGGCTACTCGCCGTAGAGGGCGATTACGGCACGCTGGTGCTCACGGATGCGAGCGGCGAGGTGCTGGGCGGCCGGCGCGAGGTGCTGATGCGGCGGGAGCCGGAGAAGGCGGCGCGGGCGGCCAAGGCGAAGGCCAAGGGCAAGCGTGCGGTGCCGGCGGATCTGCCGGAGGAGGCGCTGCCGGCCTTCGAGGCGCTGCGCGGCTGGCGGGGCCGTACGGCCAAGGAGCAGGGCGTGCCCGCGTATGTGATCTTCCACGATGCGACGCTGCGGGAGATCGCCACCCTCCGGCCGACGACCACGTCCGAGCTCGGCTCGGTCAACGGGGTCGGCGAGAACAAGCTCGCGAAGTACGGCCCGCAGATCTTGGATGTGCTGGCGGGCCGGGAGGCGCCCGACGGAGCGGCCCCCGACGGCGAGAGCGGCGGAGGCGAGAGCTCCGGCGGGGCAGCGGCAGTCGAGGCAACCGGGGCGGCCAGAAGTGCCGGAGCGAACGGGACTGCCGGGCCGGCCAGGAGTGCGGGAGCGGCCAGGCCGAGCGGGACAGCCGGGCCGGCCGGGGCGGCCGTCGGCGGTCCTGCCGCGCCGGATCCGTTCGATGATGAGGCGCTGCCGGAGCCGCCGGATGACATTGACTGGTGACGGCGCCCGCCGTGGCCGGTGACAGCGCCCACCGAGGCCGGTGCGATCGCCGGCCCACGGGCGTAATCGCCCAGGAGGCCAGTGGTACGGGCTGACCGACAGACAAAAGCTCCCCCGGCCAGGCGACCAAACAGCCAGGCGACCAGCCAACCGGCCGAGCCGACGGGCCGACGGGCCGACGGGTCATGGAGCGGCGGGGGCGCCATGAGGCAGTCGGAGGATCGCGCGGGCGCCGCCGTCGGGGGCGTTGGTGAAGCGGAGGTCGATGCCCAGGACGGCGGACTGGCCGACGGCGATGGTCAGGCCCAGGCCGTGCCCCTTGCCGCGGCCCGGGGCGTCGGTGCGGAAGCGCTGCGGGCCGTGGTGCAACAGGTCGACGGAGTAACCGGGGCCGTGGTCGCGTACCTCGATGGTCGGTGGGCCGCCGGGCGGGGCGTCGACGGTGACGACGACCGGAGCGCGGCCGTGCCGGTGTGCGTTGATGACGAGGTTGGAGACAATGCGGTCGAGTCGGCGCCGGTCGGTCTCGACCACCGTGTCGGCGCCGATCCGCACGACGGTGTCGAGGCCGGTGGCGCGTACGGAGCCTTCGACCAGCGCCCCGAGGGCATACGCGGCGAGGTCGGCGTGCTCGGTGCCGGAGTCCAGCCGGGAGATCTCCAGCAGGTCCTCGGTGAGACGACGCAGCGCCCGCAGCCGATCGTTGATCATCTCCTTGGGGCGGCCCTCCGGCAGCAGCTCGGCCGAGGCGAGGATGCCGGTGAGCGGCGTACGGAGCTCATGGGCGACATCGGCGGTGAAGCGTTGTTCGGCCTGGAGACGGCTCTGTAGGGAGCCCGCCACGGAGTCCAGCGCCGCGGCCACCGCCGCCACCTCGTCCCGCCCCGCCGCGCCGCCGCCCTGCCCCTGATCTGCGCGGTCGCCGACCCGGGCGTCCAGGTCTCCGGCGGTGATACGACGCGCGACCGCCGCCGTGCTGCCCAGCCGTCGGCTGATGCGATGGGCCAGGAACAGACCGGCGAGCGCGACGACCGCGGCGGCGAGCACGGCCGAGCCGAGGATGGCGGTGTCGAGTATCTCGAGGGAGCGTCGGGTGTTGCCAAAGGGCAACCAGGTGGCCATGACCTGGCCGTCGGCCGGTGCCGCCGCCCACATGGCGGGGCGGCCCCGGTACGTCCCCACCATGGTGCCGCGTTGCCCGGAGCGCGCCAGCCGGCGCAGTTCGGCGGGCAGTTCGGGCGGGTCGAGGAGGGAGTTGAGGCCCTCGCGCGAGGTGCCGTACTCGAAGAGTTCCAGGGCGCTGTCGAGGTTTGCGCGGGTCTCCTTGCGGACCTCGCCGACGGTCTGCCGGGCCACCGCATTGTGGACGAGGACACCGAGGACGGCGGCGACCGCGCAGCTCACCGCCATCACGGTCAGCGCGATCTTCCAGCGGAGGGAGACCGCCGGGCGCTTCATGGGCTGCCGCCGCCGGCCCGCGGGGTCTGGGGCGTACGGGCGTCGTCGAGGGTGAGGTTCCACAAGCTCATCGAGTGGCCGTCCCAGACATAGTCGGTGACGCTGACGTAGCGCGGATCCTTGGTGGGCTCACGGATGACCAGATGCCCGGCCGCCAGGTCGACACCGGCCAGCACACCGCGCAGCACGAGCACCCGGGTCACCACCGTGCGCCGGACGCTGTAGACACGCAGTTCGCTGGTGCGGGGATCGAGGTCGACGGCCATGATCAGGTTCGCCTTGCCGTCACGCGTGATGTCGTGCAGCTCGGGGCGGCGTACGGCCTTCGGGGCGGGCGGCGTACGGCCCTGCGCGGCGATGTCCGCATCGAGAACGGCGAGCGGGTTCGCGTCCGCCATGGTGCCGCTGGGGATCCGCGGGACGTTCGGTACGGGCACCAGGGCCACCGGGTTCTCGTCCCGGCCGGGCGGGGCGGGCGAATACTCCGGCCACAGCACCAGCGGCGCATCCACGTCCCGGGCGCGCCCCTCGCTCTGCAACCCCTCCACGCCCGCACATCCCGCGAGGAGGGCAAGTGAGGTGAGGACGGCGCAGACGGGAAGCACGAGGAGGGACGAGCGGGGGGAGCGGCGGGAGCGGCCGGGGAGGGAGAAGCGGGCGTTGCGGGCGGAGAGCGGAGGCAGAGCCGTGCGGGGTCGCCACCGTCGCATGTCGTCGCCACCGCCTTTACGCCTTGCCACTGGGCCCGTGCACCGCCCGGCCCGAAGGTCCCCCGGAACCGATCACTCGGGGTGACCACCCGCGAGGGAAGCGCTTTATATGCGGACGTAACCTGACACAACGCTATCCAAGATGATGCCGGGCGGAATCTTCAGATCGGCCATTCTGACGGCTTTTGCAGCCCTTTGCACCGGCCGGTGGGCCTTCCTTCACACGACCGCTCCCAGAGATCTTGGCGACTGTTACACAACGTACGGATTACCGTTAAGGACACTCCGTAGCGTGGTTCTCAGAACCGCGCCCCTACGGCGGCCCGAGCCGCCCACGACGAGGAGTACCCATGCCGGCCCAGCGCCGCTCCGTGATCCGTACCGCCACCGTCGCGACCGGTGCGCTGGCGGCCCTGCTGCTTCCCGCGGGCGCCGCCTTCGCCGCCGACTCCACTGTGCCCACGGAGAGCCGCAAGTCGATCATGCTGCCCGACAACGGCCTGGCCGGCCTGGCCGAGAAGGCCGGCCATCTGCCCAAGGCCGGGGTGATAGGCGGTGCGGGCGCGCTGGGCGTGGCGGGCGCCATCGTCGTCGTACAGCGTCGGCGCCACGGCAGCCGGGGACGCCAGGCCTGAGCCACGGCTCCACTCCCCGCTCGCCCCTACTCCTCCCCCGCCACCAACCGCTGCACCTCCTCATAGCCCAGCACCTCGCCGCCCGCCCCGGCCGCATCCGTCGGCCGCCGGCCCGTACGGATGGCGTCCGCCGCCGTGAGAGTGGCCTGCACGGCGGTACGGAAGAGCAGCGAACCGGTGCTGATGCGGCGTACGCCGAGCTCCGCCAGACGGCTGACGGTGTGCCGGCCGGGGGCGAAGAGGATGTTCAGCGGCGCGGGGATCTCGGCGACCAGGACCGATACGTCCTCGTCGGCGGTGACGCCCGGCACGAAGATGCCGTCCGCGCCCGCTGCCAGATAGGTCTCGGCACGCTCGAGCGCCACCGACAGCGGCGGCGGGCTGTCCGTCAGCCAGTGGGTGTCGATGCGGGCATTGAGGAACAGGCCCGGCGCCCGCTCCTTCACCGCGCTGATCAATTCGGCCTGGCGCACCGGATCCTGTAGCCCCTCGCCGCCGGGCAGACCGTCCTCCAGATTCAGCCCGGCGGCCCCGGCCTCCGCCAACTCGGCCGCGAGATCACCCACTTGGCCGGGGCCGCCACCGAATCCCCCCTCCACGTCGACCGTGTACGGGCAGGGCAGCCGGCCATTGAGCCGCAGCGCCAGGGCCAGCGTCGCGTCCCGGACCTCGGCGAGCCCGCGCCCGTCCGGGTACCCGTGGGCCGCCGCGACGCCCAGGCTCGTCGTGCCGACCGCCGCGTATCCGGCCCCGGCGAGCGCGGCAGCCGAGACGACATCCCAGGCGTTGGGCAGCAGCAGCGGCTGGTCGGCATGGTGCAGCGCATGGAAGTGGAAGGTGGCGTACTCCGGGGAGGTACTCATACGGGCACCGTAGGCCGGAGTCCCTTCGGTAGGCGCCGAAGACTCGCGGCGGACATGGCAGTCATGACCACTCCGGCGTACAGCACCCCGCCCGCACGGCTGGCCGCGCCGCTCACGGAACGCACCCCTTGACGGCGCCTGGACGCGGCCGGCTGGGGCGTGAGGGTCACCGATGCGGTGCCCGGGCGGGGGCTGCTCGACCGGGGCGGCGGGTTCGCGCCCCCACTGGGGCGGCGGGTACGTCCTTCCACCGGGACGGCGGGTACGCGCTCGCCGACGCCGGGCGGGGCAGCTGCGGCCCGCGGCGAGCGCGAGCGTCTGCGCCCACCCGGCCCGACCTGGCTCGGCTGCCCGACCGGGCTCGACTCGACCTGGCCCGTCCCGTCCCGTCGGAGCCCTCGGCGACCAGCGCCCGCACCACCACCCGCCCCTCCCGCCGGGCCGCCCGATTCCCCCGTACCCGGAGCTCCCCCGGCCCCCGGGCTCCCCGGGTTCCCCGCGCCCTCCGCCCCCGAAATCTCCGTGCCCCGCCGGGCCCCTCCCCCGTACCGTACGAGCATGATCGACACACCGCGCCCGGACGAGGCCGCGCCCGCCACCCGCACCCTCTGGCGCCCCACCGGCCCCGAGGAGCTCGCCCTGTCGAGGCGTCCGGCTGGCGCGCCTGGCCGCCGCGCCTGCCCGACCAGCCGATCTTCTATCCCGTACTCAACGAGGACTATGCGATACGGATCGCCCGCGACTGGAACGTGCCGGCCTCCGGGGTCGGCCATGTCACCCGCTTCGAGATCGAGGCGGACTTCGCCGAGCGCTATCCGGTGCGTCAGGCGGGCGGCGAGACGATCCTCGAACTCTGGGTTCCGGCGGAGGAGTTGGCGGAGTTCAACCGGCACATCGTCGGGCGCATCGAGCTCGTACGCAGTTTCCACCCACCACAAGGGGAATAACGGCGCCCGGGGGTGCGCAGGAAGCTACCCACCCCCGCCGCAAGCCCCCGGCCGCGCGTACACCGTGATGCGGGCGCCCCGGACCTGTGTGCTGCGGCAGATCCCGAACGCCTCGCGCAGAGTGGTCCGTTTGGCGATTTCCTGGTCGTTGTCGTCGACCGGCTGGCCGTCCGGGTCGCCCGCGACGACGATCCGGCGGACGGACAGCATCCGGGACCGGATCGCCTCGCCGGACCGCTCGGTGCCGTAGAGGGTGTGCGAGGCCAACGGGCTCTCGGCCAGGGCGAGATCGTGCAGCCCGCGGAAGTCGCGCGGCAGGGTCGCCCGCCAGATCCGCCTCCGGGACGGCATGAACAGCAGTCCGTCGCCGGGCTCGGCCACCTCCCGTATGGCATGCGCGATCGCGGTGACATCGTCGACCCGGCTGTCCGGACTGCGCAGATGGACGTTGACGGGCACCAGCACCGCCACGATCAGCACCGCCGTCATCGTCCACCGCAGCCGCCGGCCACGGGTCTGGCCCAGCTCCCCGGGCGGCCGCAGCAGCCGCGCCAGTGCGGCGCCCGCGAGCAGCGCGAACCCGACGACGTAGTAGAGGACATAGCGGTCCACGTAGGCGGGTTCGACATGGGAGAGGAGCAGCAGGAGCAGGGTGGGCAGGAGCAGCAGGGGGAGGCCGAGGGCGCGCAGTCCGATCGGGCCGCGGGAGCGGATCCGGACGCGGGTGCAGGCGATGCCGAGGACCGCGAGCACGGCGAAGGTCAGCAGCTGAACGGGGTCCGGCCACATGAGCCAGCTGATCTGCGCCGACTGCCGGGTGCTGAACACCGCGAGCGGGGCCAGACCGGCGAGAGCGGTGACCGCGGCGAGCATCCAGGAGCGCAGTACCCGGCGGGGCAGGCGCGCGAGGATCACCGCGGCGCCATGGGCGGGCAGTGCGAGTGAGGCGAACTCGTGCAGCAGGCAGGCGAACAGCATCAGCGCCGTATAGCCGAGCCACAGCGTTCGGCGCGGGCGGACGGCGGCAAGCACCAGCAGCAAGCTGGCCCAGACGACCAGCGCGCAGACCGTCGCGTACGAGCGGCCTTCCTGCGCGTACTGCTGCACGACCGGGATCAGCGCAAAGGTGCAGCCCGCGAGCAGCCCCGCCCGCCGGCCGACCAGGCGCTCCCCCAGCAGGGCGACGCCCGCGGCGGCGGCGGTCATCGCGACCACGGACGGCAGCCGCAGACCGACCGCATCACCAAAGGCGCCGCGGAGGGTGGCGTCGTAGCCGGCGAACCAGAGGTGCATCAGCACGTAGTACAGGCCGTGCACGACATCGACATGCTGGAGCGTGGCCCACAAATCGGCCAGGCCGCGGTGCGCCATGTCGTAGGTGACGGCCTCGTCCCGCCATATGGCGTCCTGCCGGCGGATACCCCACGCCCCCAGGAACAGCATCAGCCCGGAGGGCAAAAGCACCACCACGGCCTGCGCCGCCCGGGTACCGCGGGCGGCGACGGGGGACACGTACGTCTTCTGCGCTTGCGCTACGTGGATGACGGGCTCCGGTCACGCACGGGACGGACGGACAGACAGTCAGAAAGGCAGGCTCACGATAAAGCGGGCGGCCGGTGGACGACCAGACGGGCGAGCAGGGCGGCGGCCACGGGCGGGCCACCGGGGAAGGACGCACGCGGGCCGCGGGACATGAGGGGATCAGGCCCCCGGAACCGGGCGGTGCCGGTGAACCAGGGGCCGCGGGCGGCGATCCGGGGGCCGCGGGCCGGACGCCCGCGGCCCCCGGCCCGCTCAGGTGATGCGGACCAGCTTCGCGCCGAAGGACGGCTCGCCGAGGTCCTTCTGCAGAGCGACCGGGACCTTCTGGCTCCTCTCGCCGTTGCCGACGGTCAGCACACCGACCTCGGTACCGGCCTTCGCGGTGTGCGGGACGGTCTTGCCCCCGTCACCGACGCTCAACTCCAGCTTCTGGCCCGGGACTCCGACTGCCTTCAGGTCCTTGGTGGCGACGACCGGCGTGCGCCCGTTCAGGCCGTCGTCGACATAGCCGACGACCTGGCCCTTCTTCACCGCCGTGGTCGAGGTCAGCGCGTTGCGCACGGCCTCGATGACCTTCTGGCTGTTGTTCTTGACCAGGGTGAGGCTGTTGGAGCCGTTGGGGTCCAGGCCCTTGAAGTGCTGGTCCATCATCGTGCCCAGTACCAGCTGGTCCTTGCCGTCCACGGTCTTGTAGGCCGCCCAGGACAGCGTGCCGCCGGCCGCCGTGCTGGAACCTGTCTTGATGCCCTTGATGCTCAGCCCGGCCAGCAGCAAGTTGTCGATGTTGCTGTTGATCCGCCCCGGCAGGCCCGGGATGTCGGCGTTGGTCATGGCGACGATCGGCCGGAAGGCGTCGAACTTCATGACGGCCTCGGCCAGCTTGAGCTGGTCGACGGCGGTGCTGACGGTCTTGGGGTCCAGGCCGCTGGGGTCGGTGTAGGTGGAGTTCTTCATGCCCAGGTCCTTGGCGGCGGCGTTCATCTTCTTGACGAACGCCGCCTCGGTGTCGGACTTGGTATCCCAACGGGCCAGCAGCCGGGCGATGTTGTTGCCGGACGGGATCATCAGCATCTTGAGCATGTCCTGCTCGCTGAACTTCTGCCCCGCCTTGAGCCCCTCGATCCGGGACTCACTCGTGGAGCCGCCCTCGGCCACCGCCTTGGCGTCGACCTCGATCTTCGGGCCCGTCTCGCCCTTCTTGAGCGGGTGGTCCCGGAGGATGACATAGGCCGTCATGATCTTGGCCACGCTCGCGGTGGGCACCGGCTTCTGCTTGCCGAACGCCCCCAGGTCACCGGAGCCCACCACCTTGACCGCCGCCTGCCCGTGCGCGGGCCACGGGATGGCGAGCTTGCCGCCCTCGAAGGTGAACGAGGATGCGGCGTCGCCGAGGGTGAGCGTCGGGTTGGGCAGCGGGCGCACCGCCTGGGCGACCACGAAGATGATCGCCAGCAGCACCGCCAGCGGGGTCCAGATCTTGAACCGGCGGGCGACCGTACGCAGCGGGGTCTCGGGCGGCGGCGGAGTGTTGGTGAGCTTCGCCAGGAGGTCGAGCGGCGGCAGCGGCTGCTGCTTGGTCCGCTCCGACTCGGGCAGCGCGGCGGGAGCGTCGGCGGCCGTGGCTCCCGCGGCGGCGGGCGGCATCGCACCCGGGCGGCCGTCGGGCTTGGCCGGCGCGGCCGCCGGCTCGGCGGACTTCGCCGGTTTGGCGGGCTCGACGGGCTTCGCGGGCACGGCGGGCTTCGCGGGCACGGCGGGCTTCGCGGGCACGGCGGGCTTCGCGGGCACGGCGGCGGGCAGCGCGCCGCTGGCCTTGCCCTCCGGCTTGCCCGCTGCCTTCTCGGCCGTCCCGTCGGCCGTCTTGCCCTCCGGCTTGTCCGCGGGCTTCTCCACGGCCTTGTCGGCCGTACGGGCGGGCGTCCTGGGCGCCGTCTTGCCCAGCGACCTCCCGGCCGTACCGTCGTCCGCCGACTTCAGCGCCACGAACTGACTGGTCCGCTCGGAATCCCGCTCGGGAGCGACCGCCGCCTTGGCGTCAGCCTTCGCGTCAGCCTTGGCATCGGCCTTCGCCGCGTCCTTGGCGTCGGCCTTGGAGTCGGCCTTGTCCTTGCCCTCGGGCTTGCTCTCCGTCTTTCCGTTGCTCTCGGGCTTGCTCTGGCTCGCGGCCTTGCCCTTGGTGACGTCCTCGGCCTTGCCCGCGCCCTTGGCCCTGACCGCGTCCGTCGCCTTGGCGGGCGGGTTGATCTTGAGTGTGGTGGTCGCCTGGTCGACGGCACCGGCCGCCGCACCCTTCCCCTTCAGCTTCGCGACAGCAAACACTCGGGTCGCGTCATCCACCGCCGACCCATCGGCCTCGCCCTCGCCGCCTTCGCCGTCGGGCTTGCCCTCAGCGGCAGCGCCGACCCGCTCGTCGGACTTGCCCTTCTGCGGCCCGACGGTCTTGAAGACGGCGGTCGCCTGATCGACGCCCTCAGGCGCGGCCGAGGACTCGGACACAGCCTTGCCCCCGGACAGAGCCTTCGCCCCGCCCTTCGCCCCGCCCTTCGACTCGGCCCCGGGCGCGGACTCGGCGGACTCGGCGCCACCACGACCACCGTCGACCTCGCCGTCACCCTTGGCCTTGGCCTTGGCCTGCGGGGCGGCCTTCCCCTTCGCGGCGGCCTTCTCCGCGGCCTTCTTACCGGCCTCGGCGCCCGAGGAGGCGACGTCCGCGGCCTTCACCTCAGCTGCGTCAGCTCCCGCCCCACCCTTCGCCTCCGACTTGGCGTCCGGCTTTACGTCCGGCTTCGCCTCCGACTTTGCATCCGGCTTTGCGACGGCACCGTCAGCATCCCCGTCCACGCCGTCGGCCCCCTCCACGTCCGCATCGCGCGCGCCCGACACCACGGAGGCCTCACCGTCACCGGCCGCGCCCTCGCCTGCGCCGTCGCCCGCCTCGGCGTCCTCCTCGTCGCTCCCGGCGACCCAGGCGGCCACAGCGGCCCGGAGGCGGTCGTCTCCGCCCTCGGCACCACCGGAGCCCTCAGCGCCGCCCTGAGACGCCCCGGAAGCCTCGGATGCCCCGGACTCCCCAGAAGCCTCGGACGAGTCCACAGACTCCGCCCCGGCCGCAGGCTCCGACGTCACTCCAGACCCCGGCTCCGCCCCGGATTCCGGCTTCGCCGCAGACTTCGGCGCCGCGGCGGCCTCCGGCTCTTTCTCAGGCTTCGAGTCCGTACCGGCCCCCGGTTCCTTCGCCGGCTCGGCCGGCTCCCCGCGGAAGGCCGACAGGCGCGGATCACGTGTGTTCCGCGCCGTCTTCCCCGACGACTGCTTCTTGTCCGACTTGTCGGGGGACTCGCCCGCCACCGATGTCTCCTTCATACGTCGCACTGCCTGCCTGGCCCAGTGTTTCCAAGTGTCCTGTGTCCGCGTGGCACCACCTCGCCGCCACGCGTACCGGAAGGCGCCGCACCCCACAGAAAGATGTCGCCGACGTGCAAGACGAGAACGACATACCTACCGGTTCCCTATCGAACCCCCCACGCACCCTCGACAGATGAATGTGAGAGGGGTCACCCTGTCATTCATCCACGCGGGGAGGCATGGATGGGCAGGAGCCGTAGAACAATTCCGGAGGAGCTTCTGTTGCTCGCTTTGGACCCGACGACGGGTACCACAGCGCAGCCGCAGTCGCTCGACCTCGGCCTGGCCGGGGCCCAGCTAGTAGAGCTGGCTCTGGCAGGACGGATAGCCCCAGATGGGGATCGTATCGCCGTGGTGATGGCACGGCCGACAGGAGATCCGACTCTGGACTCCGCGCTCGAACTGCTGCGCCGACGCGGCAGTCCGGTGCGCGCGGTCCACTGGATCGGCGGGCCCCGGCTGGGGCTGCGCCAGACCTACCTCACGCACCTCGAACGGTGCGGCATGGTGCATGCCGTGGCGGGACAGATGTGCGGGGTGCTGCCGACGACGCGCTACCAAGCGACGGAGACAGCCATCAGCCGGGAAATCAGGGTCCGGCTGGACAACGCGATCCGCACCGGCGTACCCCCGGACCCGCGGACCGCGGCGCTTGCCGCGCTGGCCCATGCGGTCGGCCTTGGCAAGCATCTGTATCCAGGGAACGAAGGGCGTTCATCGCGCTCCCGTCTCCGGGATCTGATCCGACACGACCCGATGGGCGGGCTGGTCGCACACGCCGTCATGGATGTGCAGAACGGCGCCGTGGTCCAGCCTCGGCGGCCGCAGGCGGCCGGCGCGGGAGCCGTAGGGCAACCGGTGGCCCGGGCCACGGCTGAGCCGGCCGGCGCGCCGGGCCAGTCACGGCACGGCCACGGCCGGATGGCCCGGGTGGGCGCCCGCTGACGCCGTAAGGCGCCGCAAGGCGTCTCCCGCACCACCGGTACAGCACCCGCACCACCGTCCCCACGATCCCGTTCGGGAGCCGCAGCAAGAAGCGCGGGGTGGCGGGCCGGCCGTTCTGGACGACGGCCGGCCCGCCACCCCGCGCACATGCGTGGTCGCGCTTTCGCAATTCCGGTCCCAAATTTCCATCGTGACCACCTCGTCCGGCCATTTGCCAGCGCGGCGCGGACCGTTGGTGGCAGTCTGCTGACCAGAAAACAGCAGTACGGAGCCGGAGGTGCACTTAGCGTGGCGTCCAACGTCAACCCCACCGTCAGGCGACGCCGATTGGGCCAGGAGCTGCGCAGGCTCCGAGAGGCCAAAGGCATGACGGCAGAAGAGGTGGCGGACCGGCTGCTCGTCTCGCAGTCGAAGATCAGCAGACTGGAGAACGGACGTCGCAGCATCAGCCAGCGCGATGTCCGCGATCTGTGCGGGGTTTATGAGGTCGAGGATCAACGCATCGCGGATTCGCTGATGCAGATGGCCAAGGATTCCCGCCAGCAGGGTTGGTGGCACGCCTTCGGCGACATCCCGTACAGCGTCTACATCGGACTGGAGACCGAGGCGGCTTCGCTGCGGATCTACGAGTCCCTGCTGGTGCCCGGCCTGCTCCAAACCCCCGGCTACGCCGAGGCCGTCATTCCCGGCACGGTCCCCGAGCTGGCGCCCGACCATTTGGACAAACGCATCCAGGTACGGCTGCGTCGCCAGGAGCGGGTCAACGACACCGAACGCCCACTGCGACTGTGGGTGGTGCTGGACGAGAGTGCACTGCGGCGGGTGGTCGGCAGCCACCTGATCATGCGCGAGCAACTGGACCACCTCGTCGAGATGAGTCAATTGCCGCATGTGACGGTCCAGGTTCTTCCTTATGACACCGGTGCGCATGCCGGAATGTCGGGAACGTTCTCCATCCTTGAATTCGACGATGCCGCCGATTCCAGCGTGGTGTACATCGAGGGGGTCACCAGCGACCTCTACCTGGAGAAGACCAATGATGTGCACAAGTACACGATCATGTACGAGCATTTGCGTGCGCAGGCGTTGAGTGCGGAGCAGAGCCGGGAGTTCATCGCCGCCGCGGCGAAATCGCATGCCGATGGGGCACGATGACGCCGCACCAATGAGAAGGGTGCGGAATCCGGCATTCCGGCAAAGGGGCTGGGGCACGGTACACCTGCCCCCACCCCGATGAAAAGAGATCAAAAAATATGCCATGCGGACGGGTGAACGACCTCTGCGGCTCGTGATGTTGGCGCGTAGCGTCATCACTACCGAATCCGCGGTAGCTCAGAGTGAGTTGGAGTGAACATGGCCGTGCAGCCCAATTCCGCATTCTCCTGGACCAAGTCTTCGTACTCCGGTGGTAACGGCGCTTGCGTGGAAATCGCCGTGCCGTCCGTCGTCGCCATCGCAGTGCGGGACTCCAAGGACCCCGACGGTCCGCGCCTCACGTTCGACAACTCCTCCTGGAGCCACTTTGTGTCGGACGTCGCCGGTGGCGCGTTCGACGTGGCGTGACCTGACCCGTCACCGTCCGCAGCGCGCAGATTGAGCCCTCTCGACTGGATCGCCGTCCCGGCCGAGGGGGCTCGGCCATGCCCGAGCCCCCTGCCCCGCGGCACGCCAAGTCCTGCTCCGGCGCACGGCCGATCGCCCGCGCATAACCGACGCCCCGTGCGCCCCGCCCCTCAGCGCAGTTCGGACACATACCGGTCCGTCCCGGGGACGGTCGGAAGAAACGGCGCCATCAACTCCACCCGCCCCAGCCCCGACTCCGCGACCTCCTCGGGCAGGCCGGCGAAGTGCGCCGCCCACCCCTCCCGCGGATCCTGCTGAAGGAACCACAGCAGCGTCAGCCGGGTATCGACGCCCTCGACCTGCTTCACATACGACATCCGGTCCCCCGGCAACGGCGTCGGCCGGAAGACGGTGACCATCGCCGCCGGTGAACCCGCCAACCGGCGGGGCAGATGCCGGACTCGCAGCCACTCCAGCAGTTCGGCCCGCCGCTCCGGACCGTTCGCGTCGATCACTTCCAGCACCAGACCGGTGTACGGGTGGTCCAGCGCATGGAAGTCGCGGGGACCGGCCGCACCGTCCCGATAGACCGTCGCCACATGGTCCTGGAAGGCCGTGAAGACATGGGTACGGCCCTGGTAGACCCGGCCGTCCCGATTGAGGCGCTTGTTGATGCCGACGGTCCACTTCATGTGCTCGTCGTAGCGGCCTTCGGTGAGCCAGTACGTGGAGAGATAGCAGCCGGCCGTGACCGGTTGGGCAACGGCGGACTTCTCGGGGCGGCGCAGCAGTTGCAGCTCGCGGGTGGCGACCCAGCGGCGGCCTGCGTATATCCAGGGCATCGCCATTGCGCCCGCGATGTAGTGGTCGTCCTCGTACCAGCGGTTGTAGGCGTGTTCATGCCCTGGATGCGGTTCCACCATGGTGATCAGCGCGTGGCCGGGGTGCACGCCGTAGGGGCCGACGGCGGCCAGCTCGGCGTAGGTGGCGATTCCGGTGTCGGCGGCGGCTGCGGCGTCCGGCGTTCCTTCGCTCTCTGCGGTCATGGCAGACAGGTCTAGCTGACTAGCCGTCAGAAGAGGAGAGGCTCGGGCACCCAAACCCTCGGACTTGAGCGGGGCACGCACGGGGCCGCCCGAGCCCGAACGCGCGCGGCCGTCGGACGGCCCACCATGCGAACACCCCTGCACACCGCTCGCCGGCCCGCTTAGGCTGCCTGTTGTCTGTAGCTGACGCCGGTTAATCGCAGACACGAGCGATGGGAGCCGCCATGTCGGACGCGATCCTTGCCCACGCAGCCACTGCCGTCCCGGAGCTTGCCGCGCGTGTGGCGCGGACCCGCAGCTCGCCGGTACGCGACATCCTGGCGCTCACGGCCCGTCCCGAGGTCATCTCGTTCGCCGGTGGGCTGCCCGCGCCCGAGCTGTTCGATGCGACGGGGATAGCGGCCGCCTTCCGGCATGTGCTGACCGAGGACCCGATGCGGGCCCTTCAGTACTCCACCAGCGAGGGCGATCCGGCGCTGCGCGCGGCCGTCGCGGCGCGTACGACCGCGCGCGGGCTGCCCACCGACGCCGATGACCTGGTGGTGACCACCGGCTCCCAGCAGGGACTGACGCTGCTGGCCACGGCTCTGCTGGAGCCGGGTGATGTGGTGCTGGTCGAGGACCCCTGCTACCTCGCGGCGCTCCAGATCTTCTCCTTCACCGGTGCGCGGGTGGTGCCGGTGCCGACCGATGACGAGGGTCTGGACCCGGCCGCGCTGGACGAGATCACCGCGCGCGAGCGGCCCAAGCTGCTCTACCTCGTGCCGACCTTCCAGAATCCGACCGGCCGCACACTGTCCGCCGAGCGCCGGGCCGCGGTCGCCGAGGTCGCCGCCCGGCGTGGGCTGTGGATCGCCGAGGACGACCCGTACAGCGAGCTGCGTTTCGAGGGCGAGCCGGTGCCGTGGGTTGCGTCCTTCCCCGGAGCGGAGGACCGTACGGCGCTGCTCGGCTCATTCTCCAAGGTGATGGCGCCCGGAATGCGGCTGGGCTCGCTGCGTGCGCCGGCCGCGTTGCGGCGCGCCTGTGTCCTCGCCAAGCAGGCCGCCGATCTGCACACCTCGACCGTCGACCAGGCCGCCGCGGCACAGTACTTGGCGGTCGCGGACCTGGACGGGCATCTGCGGCGGGTGCGCGACGCCTACCGCGAGCGGCGGGACGCGCTGGTCGACGGGCTGTCCACGGCGCTGCCCGAGGGCTCGCGGTGGAACCGTCCCGCGGGCGGCATGTTCGTGTGGGCGACGCTGCCCGAGGGGTACGACGCGACGGCGCTGCTGCCCGAGGTGGTGCGGCATGACGTCGCCTATGTCCCCGGGGCGCCGTTCTTCGCCGGGCCACCGGACGCCACGGCCGTCCGGCTCTCGTTCGTGACGCACTCCCCGGAGGAGATCCGCGAGGGGCTGGGGCGGCTGAGGAAGGCGCTGGAGGGCGTGCGACGGGACGGCTGAGCCCGGGAGACTCCCGCCATCGCGGTGAATGACCCTGGTCTTCCCGAACCCCCGGGCCTAACCTGACGCTTCATCAGAAGTGAGCTGGGCGGCCCGGCCGGGAGGCACACATGCTGCTGCGGAACAAGACCGTCATCGTCTCGGGCGTAGGGGCCGGGCTCGGCCATCAGGTCGCGGCGGCCTGTGTACGGGACGGCGCCTCGGTGGTGCTGGGCGCCCGTACGGAGGCGAATCTCGCCAAGTCGGGCGCGCAGATCGACCCTTCGGGGGCGCGTACGGCCTGGCGGGCGACCGATATCAGCGACGAGGCGCAGTGCGAGGCGCTGGCCGCGCTGGCCGTGGAGCGGTTCGGCGGTATCGACGCGGTGATCCATGTCGCCGCGCTGGACTCGCTCTTCGGGGGCCTGCGGGACGCCGACTTCGACTCCTGGCGCGGCGTCGTGGACGTCAACCTCTTCGGCACGCTGCGGATGACCCGCGCCTGTCTGCCCTCGCTCGTGGCGCGCGGCGGCGGGTCCGTGGTGATGATCGGCACCCAGTCGTCGGTCGCCGCGCCCTCGCAGGTGCGGCAGGCGGCGTATGCGGCGTCCAAGGGCGCGCTGGTCTCGGCGATGTACTCGCTGGCACGCGAGCTGGGGCCGGACCGGATACGGGTCAACACCGTGCAGCCCGGCTGGATGTGGGGGCCGCCGGTGGAGGCGTACGTGCGGTTCCAGGCGCACAACGAAGGCGTCCCGGAGGCCGAGGTGCTGGGCCGCCTCACGGAGCGGATGGCGCTGCCCGAGCTGGCGACGGACGCGGACGTGGCCGAGACGGCGGTCTTTCTGGCCTCGGACCGGGCGCGTGCCATCACGGGCCAGTCACTGCTGGTCAACGCCGGAGAGCTGATGCGGTAGCGGCCCCTCTGGGCTGTCTTCTCTGGGCTGTCTTCTCTGGGCGGCCTCCTCTCGGACGGCGCCTGCGGGCCGCGCGCGTTGCGCTTCCGGCAGGGCGGGCGGGGCGGGGGTGGCGTTGGGGATGGGATGGGATGGACTGAACCGGGCCGGATCGGGCTCGGCAGCCGTACGGGATCCCGCACCCCGTGCGGCTGTTTTGGTGCCGGTGTCAGTGCGTGTGTTCGGGCAAACGGCGCCCGGCGACGTGTGCGCTCATCGTGTGTTCGGCGTCGCGCCCGGGACAACGCCCCCGAAGGTCAAGAGAAGGCAAAATCGTTCGCTTTGCTGATCCCTGTTCACATCCATGACCATCGATACTCTTGACCGGCCCGCTCGTTGGGCGGTTCAATCCTCCAAGTCCCCACTCCCGCAGGGGATACCGCCCCACAGGACGCCACGGCGAAGTGATGCACGTTCACAAGGCGGACCCCTGGAGGGGGCATGAACAGTCTCGACTGGGCCGTGCTCATCGGCTACTTCGGCGTGATGATCGCGATCGGTGTGTGGTCGCACAAGCGGGTGGACGATGTCAGCGACTTCTTCACCGCGGGCGGCAAGATGCCGTGGTGGCTGTCCGGCATCTCGCACCACATGTCCGGCTACAGCGCGGTGATGTTCACCGGGTACGCCGGCATCGCCTACCAATACGGCATCACCTCTTACGTCACCTGGTCCTTCCCCATCGCGATCGGCATCGCCATCGGGGCCCAGCTGTTCGCGGGGCGGCTCAACCGGCTGCGTTCGCGGCTGGACGTCGCCTCGCCGCTGGAGTACCTCAAGAGCCGCTACAACCTGCCGACGCAGCAGGCGCTGGCCTGGTCCGGGTTGCTGCTGAAGGTCGTGGACGTGGGGGCCAAGTGGGCCGCGATCGCCACCCTGTTGTCCGTCTTCACCGGCATCTCGCTCAACCAGGGCATCCTGATCACGGGCGTGATCACCGGCATCTACTGCACGGTCGGCGGGCTGTGGGCGGACGCACTGACCGAGCTGGGGCAGTTCGTCATCCAGCTGCTGGCCGGTGTCGCGATGCTGGTCACCGTCATGGGCGAGCTGGGTGGCTTCAGCTCGCTGTGGACCGTATGGGAGAGGCTGCCGGACAGCCACACCCAGCCGACCGTCGGCCCGTACACCCTGACTTTCCTGCTCGCCTACCTCTTCATCAAGACCTTCGAGTACAGCGGCGGCATGTGGAACCAGGCCCAGCGCTTCATGGCCACCCGCAACGCCCGGGAGGCCAGGCGGTCGGCGCGGCTGTCGGCCGCGCTGTGGTTCGTCTGGCCCGCGGTTCTCTTCTTCCCGATGTGGGTCGCTCCGCTGCTGGTCGAGACGCAGAAGCCGGACGCCTCCGACGCGTATGCGCTGCTGACCGAACGTCTGCTGCCGCACGGTCTGCTGGGCCTGGTCATCGTCGGCTTCTTCTCGCACACCATGGCCATGTGCTCCTCTGACGCCAACGCCATCTCCGCGGTGTTCACCCGGGACATCGCGCCGGCTCTCTCGGCGAAGGCGCGCGACTGGTCGCACCGGGCCGGGCTCCTCGCCGCGCGGCTGTCCACGGTCGCCTTCCTGGGGCTCTCGATGGCGATCGCGACGCAGGTCAACTCCCCTACGTTCAAGGACATCATCACCATCGTCATCAAGTGGGTGGCCGGACTGGTCGGCCCGATCTCCATCCCGTTCCTGCTCGGCATGCTGCGGTTCTTCCGCAAGTCCGGCCCCACGGCGGCGCTGGGCTCCTGGGCGGCGGGCCTGTCCGCCTTCTGGCTGACCAACTACGGCCTGAGCGGCGTCCAGTTGCAGATCCAGATCGTCTCGCCGGTCGCCACCTCGCTCGTCCTCTTCGTCCTTCTCGGCTTCGTACGACCGGAGGACACGCCGGAGCGGGATGCGGTGCTGGCGCGCATCAACTCGGACGACGACGGGCCGGAGGGGCAGGCGGGGGCGGCGGCTTCGGTGGCGATTCCCGGGCAGGGGGACGGGACGGGGGCCGGGGCCAGGGACGGGGCGAGGGGCGAGGCGTAGGTCGGGGCGTAGGTCGGGGCGTAGGTCGGTCCGGCCTGGCCCGGCCTGGTTAGGGGCGGTTCGGATCGGACCGGTTCGGATCGGACCGGCTCCAAGCGGGCAGTCGATCAGGCCCGCGGATACCGGGCGAGCCACCCCGGTGACGAACCGGCCGGGCCGTGCAGCGCGGGCCCCTGCGTCATCTCCATGGAGAAGTCGTCGGCCAGCTGGAGGATCGTCTCCCGGCCCTCCAGCTCGACCAGCCACACCGGCGGCAGCGCCGTCTCGCCGTGCAGGGTGCCCAGCAGGTTGCCGCAGATGGCGCCGGTGGAATCGCTGTCCCCGCTGTGATTGACGGCGAGCAGCAGGCCGTGCCGGATGTCCTCGGCGACCAGGGCGCAGTACACACCGATCGCCAGCGCCTCCTCGGCCGTCCAGCCCTCGCCCAGCGACTCCACGCGGGCGGGCGTCGGCATGCCCTGCCGTACGGCGCCGAGCGCGCGCTTGAGGGCGCCGGTGGTCTCCTCGTGGCCGGGGCGGGTGGCCAGGTGCGCCAGCGCCTTCTGCACGGCGCCGTCGAGGTCCTCACCGCGGGCCAGCGAATGGCTGATCACCGCGAACGCGCCGGCCGCCAGATAGCCGGTCGGGTGGCCGTGCGTCTGCGCCGCGCACTCGACGGCGAGCTGGAAGACCAGCTGCGGCTCCCAGCCGACCAGCAGCCCGAACGGCGCGGAACGCATCACCGCGCCGCAGCCCTTCGAGTCCGGGTTCTTGGGGGCCTCCAGCGTGCCCATCACCTCGTCGCCGAGGCCGCTCAGGCAGGCCCTGCCGGGCGCCCGGCGGGAGTACATCCACTCCTCGCGGGCGAGCCAGCCGTCGTCCTTCTTGCGCTCGTCCGGGCCCCAGTCGTGCTGGGTGGCGGCCCAGCGCAGATAGGCGCGGTGGACGTCGGTGGGCGGATGCCAGGCGCCGGTGTCGCGACGTACCTGGGCCCGGATCAGCCCGTCCACGGTGAACAGAGTCATCTGGGTGTCGTCGGTGACCGCTCCGCGCCGCCCGAAGGCGGGTACGAAATCGGACACGCCCTCCTGGCCGTGCGCCTCGCGGATCGCGTCGAGCGAGTCGAATTCGATACCGGCGCCGAGCGCATCGCCGATGGCGCCGCCGAGCAGACAGCCGCGTACCCGGCTGCGGAAGTCCTGCTGCTCCGCACGGCCCCAGATGGCGCCGCCGCCTCCCGCTGCGCTCACTGCGCCCTCCCAAACTCACTACGTCCCGGGGCCTTGCGGGGCCCCTGGCGCAGCACTGTAATCGACCAGGATTGATCAATTTCCGGCCAGGTGAGTATTGCGAATAGTCACTCGCAAGGCGGCTTTTGACCGGTACGGTCCCGATGAGTCCGGGCTCGGCCGATACGGCCTTGGCCGAAACGGCTCGATCGATACCGCTCGATCGACCGATACGGCTTCGCCGGCCCGGGGCGGTACGGGTCGGCTCGGGTAGCGGGCGATACGGGGCGCCACGAATCGGCTCGGGCACGGGGCGGCTCGGGTACGGGGCCGTACGGGTACGGGGCCGTACGGGTCGGCTCGGGTACGTCGGCACGAATCGTGTCGGCCCTACCGTCCGTCCGGGCTGAGCACCGCCATGCCATCCGTCAAGCCTCTCGGGAGAATCCGTATGACTCCGCGCTGCGCCGTACTCGACGACTACCAGGACGTCGCCCCCTCCATGACCGACTGGTCCGCCTTGGCCGGTGCCGTCGACGTCCGTACGCTGCGGCAGCCCTTCCGCTCCGAGGACGAGGTGGTCGCGGCGACCGGCGACTGCGAGATCGTGGTCGCGATGCGCGAGCGCACCCCGTTCCCCGCCTCGCTCCTCGCCCGGCTGCCCCGTCTCCGGCTCCTGATCACCCTCCCGAACGTGCTCGCCCTCCCCCACCTCGGCTATGTCACCCACCGCAACTACGAGGGCTACTTCCAACAGGCCGTCGAAGACATCACCGCCTTCCTGGCGGGCAGCCCGATCCGCCAACTGGGCTGAAGCGAGCGGGGCAGCGGGATGGGCGGGTCCGGCACCACACCTGCCACTCCCTCCCGCCCCGCCCCGTCGGGGGGCTCATTCGTTCGATGATGGCGGCGGCGCGCGCTGGGCATGCTCTCCCCATGTCCGAGTACGAGTGGGATCGCACCACCATGGCTGTCGTCGCCTCCGCACTGTCCGGAGACAGCGACGGCGCGGTGGAACTCCTCCGTCCGCTCCCCCAGAGCGATGTCTGCCATATCGCGGTGCGGCTCGCCGCCATGGCTGCCGACGCACTGATCGTGGCCGCCCAGGACAGCGGAGGCGACCGCGAAGAGGCACTTTCGCAGTGGCAGCAGTGCATCCTCCAGCACGAGGCCGAGTACGAGGGCGAGGGCGGCGAGTAAGGAACCTGGCGGCCGACGACAGGTTCGGGGCCGGCCTCGCCGCCTGCCGGGTCGCCGCCCCGCCGGATCACCGCCCTGCCGAATCATCGGCCTGCCGGATCACCACCCCGCCTCCGCAGATTAGCCGTGTGCGGAGTGGCGGACCGGGGGCTGTGGATAACTCCGGAGCCCGCGGCCCGCCTGCTCTGCCCGACCGCCCGCCCGCCCGCCCGCGCTACTCGACCAGGGGCAGGAGTTCCGGCAGCTGCCCGTCCGATGCGAGGGCGACGGTCCGGCGGTCCTCGGTGACCGGGGTGTAGGTCGTGGTGCGGGGGCGGGCCGGGCGGCCGGCCTGGTCGGCGATGGCGACGAGGTCCTGGATCGACCGGTAGGAGCCGTAACTCGATCCCGCCATACGGGAGATGGTCTCCTCCATCAGCGTGCCGCCCAGGTCATTGGCGCCGGAACGGAGCATCTCGGCGGCGCCGTCCGCTCCGAGCTTGACCCAGCTGGTCTGGATGTTGGTGAGGTGCGGGTGCAGCAGCACCCGGGCCATCGCCGTCACCGCGCGGTTGTCGCGCGTGGTGGGCCCGGGGCGGGCGATACCGGCGAGGTAGACGGGGGCGTTGGTGTGGATGAAGGGAAGGGTGACGAACTCCGTGAAGCCGCCGGTCTCCTGCTGGATCTGTGCCAGCAGCCGCAGATGGCCGAGCCAGTGCCGCGGCTGGTCGACATGGCCGTACATCATCGTCGAGGACGATCGGATACCCAGCTCATGGGCGGTTTTGATGACCTCGACCCAGGTGGCGGTGGGCAGCTTGCCCTTGGTGAGGATCCAGCGGACCTCGTCGTCGAGGATCTCGGCGGCGGTGCCGGGGATGGTGTCCAGACCGGCGGCCTTGGCCTCGGTGAGCCACTCACGGATGGAGAGCCCCGTACGCGACGCGCCGTTGACGACCTCCATGGGCGAGAAGGCGTGCACATGCATGCCGGGGACGCGTTCCTTCACGGCACGCGCGATGTCGAAGTACGCGGTACCGGGCAGGTCGGGGTGGATGCCGCCCTGCATGCACACCTCCACCGCGCCGACGTCCCAGGCCTGCTGGGCACGGTCGGCGACCTGGGAGAGGGAGAGCGTGTAGGCGTCGGCGTCGGTGCGGCGCTGGGCGAACGCGCAGAAGCGGCAGCCGGTGTAGCAGACGTTGGTGAAGTTGATGTTCCTGGTGACGATGTAGGTGACGTCGTCGCCCACGGTGTCGCGGCGCAGTTGGTCGGCGATGGTGCAGAGGGCGTCCAGGGCGGGCCCGTCGGCGTGCAGCAGCGCCAGCGCCTCCGCGTCGGTGAGCTCGGTGGGGTCGTCGGCGGCCTGCGACAGAGCCTGCCGTACGTCGGCATCGATGCGCTCCGGCACCATCCCGGGGGCGGCGGCCTCGCGCAGCGCCTCCCAGTCGCCGTAGACCTCGTCGAAGTCATCGCGGCGGTCCGCCGTGCGGCCTTCGGTGTCGATGGTGTGGTGCAGGTCCGTACGGCCCGAGGAGCTCATCGTGAAGCCCTCGTCGGGCTCCTGCCAGGGGCGGCCCACCACCGGGGCGTCCTCGACCGCCAGGCCCGTCTCCGGATCGGCGAGCGCCCGTACATGGGGCAGCAGACGGGGGTCGAGCCAGGGCTCGCCGCGCTGGAGGAACTCCGGGTAGATGGGAAGCCGTTCGCGCAGCTCGAAGCCGGCCGCGGCGCAGCGATCGGTCAGCTCGTCGATCTGCGGCCAGGGGCGCTCGGGGTTGACATGGTCGAGGGTCAGCGGGGAGACGCCGCCCCAGTCGTCGATCCCGGCGTCGATGAGCAGCGCATATTCGCCGTCGACGAGGTTGGGCGGCGCCTGGATGCGCGTCGAGGGACCCATGATGTGACGGGCCACCGCGATGGTCGCGGCCAGTTCCTCCAGCTCGGCGTCCGGCATTCCGCGCATGGCCGTGTCCGGCTTGGCGCGGAAGTTCTGCATGATCAGTTCCTGGATGCCGTGGTAGGCACGCTGGATACGGCGCAGCGCGAAGAGGGAGTCGGCGCGCTCCTCGTAGGTCTCGCCGATACCGATCAGCAGCCCCGTGGTGAAGGGGACGTTGGAGCGGCCGGCGTCCTCCAGGACGCGCAGCCGGACGGCGGGCTCCTTGTCGGGCGATCCGTAGTGGGGGCCGCCGGGCTCGCTCCACAGGCGCTCAGCTGTCGTCTCCAGCATCATCCCCAGAGACGGGGCGACGGGCTTGAGCCGCTGGAAGTCCGTCCAGGACAGCACCCCGGGGTTGAGGTGCGGCAGCAGACCGGTCTCCTCCAGGACGCGGATCGCCATGGCGCGGACGTACGAGAGCGTGTCGTCATAGCCATGCGCCTCCAGCCACTCACGGGCCTCGGGCCAGCGGTCCTCCGGCTTGTCGCCCAGGGTGAAGAGGGCTTCCTTGCAGCCCAGTTCGGCACCGCGGCGGGCGATGTCCAGCACCTCGTCGGGCGACATGAACATCCCGTGGCCGTCACGGCGCAGTTTGCCGGGGACGGTGACGAAGGTGCAGTAGTGGCACTTGTCCCGGCACAGGCGCGTCAGGGGGATGAAGACCCCGCGCGAGTACGTGATGATTCCGGGGCGGCCGGCGGCCTCCAGACCGGCATCCCGCACCCGGGCCGCGGAGGCGCACAGGTCCGTGAGGTCCGCGCCGCGCGCCTGGAGCAGCACCGCGGCCTCGCTGACGTCCAGCGCCACACCGTCGCGGGCCCGCTTGAGCGCACGGCGCATCGCGTTGGCCGTCGGCCTGCCCTGAGGGGCCGCTCCGGCGCCCGTTTCGCGGTCGGTCCCTTGGTCGGATGCCTGGTCAGGTCCCTGTGCGCTGGAAGTCATTCTCCGAGGATACGAGCGCACACCGACAGCGCCGCCGCCGGAGATCGAGTGGTTGATGTGCCACTGATCACTGCGGACGGGGGTTCCGTCCGGGCGCTCAGGGGGCACTTCCCGGTGGCGTCGCGCCACACGCCTGCATACCGGCCGGCACTCGTCGGAGTACGCCTACATGCCGGCCAGCAGCTCGTCGGAGTACGTCCGTGTCAAGAACTCCATGTTGTGGCCGTCGGGGTCGTTGAGGTAGAGACCGCGGCCGCCGTCCAGGGTGTTGATCTCCTGCGGCTTGGTGTGCATGGGGTCGGCCCAGTAGGACAGCCCGCGCTCCTGTATGCGACTGAAAATCGCATCGAACTCGTCCTCGGTCACCAAGAACGCATAGTGCGTGGGGACGAACTCGCCGCCTGCGACATGCTCGGCGTAGTCGAGGGCCACCCCGTTGTCCAGCTTGAGGGCGGCGAAGGGGCCGAACGCCTTGGGCTCGGGCGCGCCGAGCAGATCGGCCAGGAACCGGGCAGAGGCGAAACGGTCGGTGCTGTGCACGATCGTGTGGTCGAGGCGAGGCATGGGATCTCCTTTGATCTCTCTGGTCGCGTGATCAGCGTGGCCCCTGATCTGCTACATCAGCTCGGACCGTTGACCTTTGACCTTTGACCTTCATGGACCGTTGATCTTCTTGGCCTGGGACGGTTCTCCTTGGACCGCTGTTCCCCGCAACGAGATCCGCGGCCCTCACCTTCGACGCTACGTCCGGAGCGGCGGGCGCGGATCGGTCCCGGGTCCCGACCCGGGCGGGTGCGCCGTACACCTATGGCCCTAGGTCTGGAACGAGGCCCCGGCCCGTGTCCTCGCCGCAGGAGCCCCGCCCCGGCACGCGCCCCCCGGCTCCGCCGCCCGTCACCCATCCCGCACGGCAGACTCCCGTACGTCACCTGTCACAGGTACTGCGCGAAGTCGTCCAACGTCCGCAGGACCTCGGCCTCCCCGGCCGCCGGCAGTTGCACTACCACCTCCTGAAGGCCCAGCTCGCCGTAGTGCGCCAGCTTCCCGGGCGAGGGGTGGACCGCGTAGGGCACCACCACCGGTTCGCCCGTACGCCCGGCGTCCGACCACGCCCGCCGCAGCACCGGAAGGGTCTCCGTCAGCCCGCGGCCGCCGATCGGCAGCCAGCCGTCCGCGTACTCGGCGATCTGCGCGAAGAGCTTGGGCCCGGCCGCGCCGCCCAGGAGGGTACGCGGTGCGCCGTGCACCGGCTTGGGGTGGGCGAGGGAGGCCCGGACGGACCCGAATTCGCCGTCGTACGCGGTCGGTTCCTCTGCCCACAGCGCGCGCATCAGCGCCACCCGGTCGCGGGTCAGCGCACGCCGGGTCGACCAGTCCACCCCGTGGTCGGCAGCCTCCTCGACGTTCCAGCCGTATCCGATGCCGAGGGTGAAGCGGCCTCCGGAGAGGAAGTCGAGGGTCGCGATCTGCTTGGCGAGGTCGACCGGGTCGTGCTGGGCGACGAGGGTGATGCCGGTGCCCAGGGCGAGCCGTTCGGTGACCGCGGCGGCCTGGCCGAGTGCGATGAACGGATCGAGGGTGCGGCCGTATTCGCGGGGCAGCGGACCGCCCATGGGGGCGGGGGTGTCCCGGCTGGCGGGGATGTGGGTGTGCTCGGGGAGGTAGAGGCCGGCGAATCCGCGCTGCTCCAGCTCGCGGCCCAGCCGGTCCGGCCGGATCGTCTCGTCGGTCAGGAAGATCGTGGTCGCGATGCGCATGCGAGGACACCTCCGCGTCGGGCGTGTGAGTGACCGCATGCTGCCTCACCGCCCGACGGTTATCCACAGGCCTTTCCCTCTCAGTCACACGCGCGTACAACAGTTTTCACGCGGCGCAACGAGCCGGCCGCGCGGCGGAACTGGACGGATACGAGGCGGCACGGGGGGCGGGGATGGAACGACGCGGCGTTCTGAGACTTTCGGCGGTTGCGGGTGCGACGGGCGCGCTTACGCTCGGACGTGTGAGCTTCGCCGACGCAGCGCCCTCGGCCGGGCAGCCGGGAGGCGGACCGGGCGAGCGGACCCGGCGGGTCACCGGCCTTCTGCCCACGGGCGCGCCGGACTTCGTGTATCTGCCGGTCGAAGTGCCGCACGGGGTCCGCGAGATCGCCGTTGCCTACAGCTACGACAAGCCCGTCGTCCCCGAGGGCACACCCGGCAACGCCTGCGACATCGGCATCTTCGACGAGCGGGGCACGGACCTCGGCGGCGTCGGCTTCCGCGGCTGGTCGGGCGGGGCGCGTACGGAGTTCTTCCTGAGCGCCGACGATGCCACCCCCGGATATCTGCCGGGCCCCGTCAACCCCGGCACCTGGCACATTGCCCTCGGCCCGTACACGGTCGCGCCGCTAGGGCTGTCCTACGAGGTCACGATCACCCTGCGGTACGGCCCCCAGGGGCACACCCCGGCACCCGTCCATCCACCCGAGCGCGCCCGGGGCCGCGGCCGCGCCTGGTACCGCGGCGACAGCCATCTGCACTCCGTCCACTCCGACGGCAAGCGCACCCCCGCCGAGATCGCCGCGCTGGCCCGCGCCGCCGGGCTGGACTTCATCAACACCTCCGAGCACAACACCACCTCTGCGCACCGCGCCTGGGACGGACTGTGGGGCGATGACCTGCTGATCCTGACCGGCGAAGAGGTCACCACCCGCAATGGGCACGTGGTGGCGATGGGCACCGACCCCGGGGTCTTCATCGACTGGCGCTACCGGGCCCGCGACAACGCCTTCGGAAAGTACGCACGCGCCATCCGGCGGGCCGGAGGCCTGGTCATCCCGGCGCATCCGCACGCCACCTGCATCGGCTGCAACTGGAAGTTCGGGCTCAACGAAGCCGATGCGGTGGAGGTCTGGAACGGCCCGTACACCCCCGATGACGAGATCACCCTCGCCGAGTGGGACAACGCCCTGGTCGCGCACACCCGCGGCCGCGCGGACTGGCTGCCGGCCGTCGGCCACAGCGACGCCCATCGCGACCCGGACGTCGTGGGCCTGCCGCAGACCGTGGTGCTCGCCGACGATCTCTCGCGCCGCGCCCTGCAAGACGGCATCCGGGCGGGCCGGGTCTGGATCGCCGAGTCGTCGAAGGTCGATCTGGCCTTCTCCGTCACCGGTGAGCGCGGCGAACACGCCGGGATCGCCGAGCGGCTGGAGGTCTTCCGTACGGCGAAGGTCACCGCGCAGCTGAAGGTCTCCGGCGCCCCGGGCTGCACAGCCTCCTTCGTCACCGATCAGGGACGCCTGTACTCCACCCCGCTGCCCGCCTCGGGCAACGGCACCATCAGCTGGCAGACCACCCCTGACTACGCGGCCTGTATACGCGCCGAAGTCCGCCACCCCTCGACCACAGCGGGCCTGCCGGGCCCCATGGCGGCCATGACCAACCCGATCTTCCTGGGCCGCTGGGGCTGAGGAAGGCCGGGGCAGGGCCAGAGGGCCGAGGCGCGGCGAGGGAGCAGGCCCCCACGCACCCAGCCACCAAGACACCCGGATACCCGGGAACTCGCCGCACCGACGACGGAATAACCGGAGTGACCCACCGGTTACGTGGAGCATCAGCGTCAGTGCCGAACCTCTTAGGGAGAATTCCGATGCGCGCCCTCGTTGTCGATCACTCCGTACCTGGCCGTCTGTCCCTGGGTGACGTCTCCGATCCCGTCCCCGGGCCCGACGAGGTACTGGTCAAGATCAGCGCGATATCGCTGAACTACGGTGAGCTGCCCAAGTCCGACGACGACGCCGAGGGCACCGTCCCGGGCTGGGACGCCGCCGGTGTGGTCGAGCGGGCCGCCCCCAGCGGCCGCGGCCCCAAGCCCGGCGACCGCGTCATCACCTGGGGCTGGAACGCCGGCTGGGCCGAGCTGCGCGCCGTCCCGGTCGATGAACTGGCCGTGCTGCCCGACTCGGTGGACTTCGCCACGGCCGCCGCCCTCCCCGTGGCCGGGCTGACGGCACTGCGCGCGCTCCGTACGGCCGCAGTGCTGCCCGGACAGCGCGTCGCCATCACCGGCGCTTCCGGCGGCGTGGGACGCTTCGCCGTCCAACTCGCGCACCAGGCCGGTGCCGAGGTGTTTGCGTTCGTCGGCAGCCCGTCACGCGGTGCGGGCCTGGCCGCGCTCGGCGCGGACCACGTCCTGACCGGTGCGGCCGATCTCGACGGGACGGTGGATGTGGTGCTGGACAACGTCGGCGGCTCCCTGCTCGGTGAGCTGCTCGGCCGGGTCTCTCCCGACGGCACGGTCATCTCCATCGGCGCCACCTCGTCCGAGCCGACCCCGATCCAGCCGTACCAACTGGTCGTCGGGCGACTGAAGCTGATCGGCATTCAGGCGGGCGGCAACACCGGGCCCGATCTGGCCCATCTCGTGCGCCTCGTCGCCGAGGGCCGCCTTCGGTCGAGCGTGGACCGGGTGGCGGACTGGGCACAGGCCGGCGAGACCGCCACCGCGCTCATCAACCGCGAGATCCGTGGAAAGGCGGTCCTGACGATCGACTGAACACGCAGGCCGGCTAAGCCGATTCATCGACATCGACGGCCGGCCACCGGCCTACGGGCCTGCCCGACAGCGGCAGGCCCGCGAAGGTCCGGCAAACGACCCCAGGCGGTTGCTCGCAGACAGCCCCAGGCGGTTCCGGGCGGCCCTCGCAGACAGCCCCAGGCGGTTCCTCATGGATCACCGTCCGGCCGTCGACGCAGATCGCGCGGCGATGCAGGGGGCCCGCCCATGGCAGGTCGCCCGGGCGACGCCTGACCCGTGAGCGAACACCCCTGGTGGCGTTCGCCGTGCAGCGCCGCGAAATGCCCCTGTGATCGCCGGGTGCCGACGTAGCTTGGCGGGGATTCTGCTGGGTCGCGGGGAATCCTGCTCGGTCGCGAGGAAGCATGATCAGTGACGGGCAAGTCTGATCAGTCACGGGGAGCATGCTCAGTTGCTGGGAAGTCTGATCAGTCTCGGGAAGCAGGACCGGCCGCAGGAAACATACTCAGCCGCGCGAGTCCTGCTCAGCCGCGGAAACATGATCAAGCCTGGGAGGGGCGTTCATGCGTGCCATGCAGTTCGAGCGGTTCGGTGATCCGGAAGTCCTGGCGGAGGCCGAGGTGCCGGACCCTGTGGCGGGACCGGGCGAGACCCTGGTCGAAGTGGAGGCCGCGGGCGTCAACTTCGGCGACATCAAGCGCATGGCGGGCGAGCACACCGACGGTCCGTACGCGCCGAAGGGCCCGTTGCCGCACATCCCCGGCATGGAGGTCGTCGGCCGGACCCCGGACGGCAGGCGGGTGCTCGGCTACGTCCAGCAGGGTGGCTACGCCGCCAAGACGGTTGCCGCCGACCGCGATCTGGTCACCATGCCACCGGGCGTGAGCGCGGGGGCGGCGCCGGCTCTGCTCGTGCAGGGTCTGACGGCGTGGCATGTGCTGCGGTCGGTCGCCCGCGTGCGGCCCGGTGAGAGCGTGGTGGTCCATGCCGCCGCGGGCGGGACGGGCAGTCTCGCCGTCCGTCGGGCTTCCGCACGCCCGAGGACGGCCCTCCGACCTCCGCCCGCCGTCCCGCCCTCACCCCGGCCAGACGATCGCCTGGAGCTCGCTGTACGCATGCAGCGCGTACGAGCCCACGTCCCGCCCCACCCCGCTCTTCTTGAAGCCTCCGAAGGGCGCTTCCATGTTCCGGCCGACCGTGTTCACGCCGACCCCGCCGGCCCGCAGCTGCCCGGCCACCCGGAAGGCGCGGGCGATATCGCCGGACCAGACGTAGTCGATGAGCCCGTAGTCGCTGTCGTTGGCGAGGGCCACCCCCTCGTCCTCGTCGTCGAAGGGCACGACCACGACGACCGGACCGAAGATCTCCTCCCGTACGACCCGCATGTCGGGGGTGCAGTCGGCGAGCAGTGTCGGCGCCACATAGAAGCCGCGCTCCGGAGCGGACGGCCGCGCCCCGCCCGCCACGACCCGTGCGCCCTCCTTCCTGCCCAGCTCGACATACGACTCGACCCGGTCGCGGTGTGCGGCCGAGATCACCGGCCCGACCACCGTCCCCTGCGCCCGGGGATCGCCGACCGTGAGATGCCCGATGTACTGCGTCAGCCGCTCGACCAGCGCCTCGTACCTCCCTCGCTGCACGATCACCCGCGTCGGCGCCGTGCAGATCTGCCCGCTGTAGAAGGAGTACGTCGTGCCGATGCCGGCCACCGCCGCATCCAGGTCCGCGTCGTCGAAGACCACCGCGGCGCCCTTGCCGCCCAGCTCCATGAGCTGCCGCTTCATCCCGCGTCCGCACACCTCGGCGATGCGCTGCCCGACGGCCGTCGAGCCCGTGAAGCTCACCATGTCCACGTCCGGCGAGTCCACGGCCGCCTCACCGGCCGCCACGGAAACGCCGCTGACGACGTTCACCACCCCCGGCGGCGCCCCCGCCTCCGCCAGCGCCGCCGCCATCCGGTAGACCGACAGCGGGTCCTGCGGAGCGGGCTTCACGACGACGGTGTTGCCCATGGCCAGTGCCGGGGCAATCTTGCCCGCCGGGTTGGCCCACGGGTTGTTGTAGGAGGTGATGCAGGTGACGACGCCGACGGGCCGGCGTACGGCGAGCGCGCCCAGCACCCCCGCCCGCCCCATCGGACCCGCCTCGTTGATCTGCGGCGGCAGCCCCTGCTCGACGGGCTCCAGCGCCCCCTTCGCATACCGCCGGAAGCGCGCCACCCCCACCGCGACCTGCATCCCGCGCGCGGTCGCGGTCGTGGCGCCGCTCTCCGCCTGGGCGAGCTCGGCATGCGCCGCGAAGTCGCGCTGGATCACCTCCGCGGCCCGGTCCAGGACCGCGGCGCGCTCCTGCGGTGACGTACGGGACCAGGCCCCGAAGGCCTCGCGCGCCGCGGCCGCTGCCTCGTGGACCTGCGCCCGGCTCGCCTCGGGGGCGAGCCCGACGACCGCCTCCGTCGCCGGGTCGATGACCTCGTAGTGGCCGCCATCGGGCTCGACCCACTCACCACCGATGAACAGCCGCCCCACGGACATCAATTCACCCTCACCGCTCCCCTGCCCCGCCCCACGCGCCGCGTCTCCACCACGCCCCACCCCGTCGGCCTCAACGCCCGCGCCTCCCGCCCCACCGGCGTCACTTCGTGCTCACCGTCCTCGTGTCCCGCCCCGACCGCAGCACCGTCCCCGGTACCGCGCCGGTCACCACGTCCTCGCGGATCGTCTCGACGCCGTTGACCCACACCGCGTTGATGCCGATCGCCCGGGAATCCAGGCGCGGGCTGTCGCCCGGCAGATCGTGCACGAGCGTGGCCTTGTCCGCGTCGATCCGCTCCGGGTCGAAGAGGACGAGGTCCGCATGCCACCCCTCCTCGATACGTCCCCTCTCCCGCAGGCCGAAGAGCTGCGCGGGGTCGTCGGTGAGCATCTTGACGGCCTGCTCGAGACCCCTCAGCTTCCTGCCCCGCAGACAGTCGCCGAGGAAGCGCGTCGTGTACGGCGCACCGCACATCCGGTCCAGATGCGCGCCCGCGTCCGAGCCGCCCAGCAGCACGTCCTCGTGCTGCCAGGTCTCGGCGCGCAGCGCCCAGGAGGCCGGGTCGTTGTCGGTGGGCATGGGCCAAAGGACCGTCCGTAGCCGGTCGTTGGCGCAGATCTCGATCAGGCAGGCGAAGGGCTCCTGGCCGCGTTCGGCCGCGATGTCCTGCACGACGCGCCCGGTCAGCCCCTCGTTCGCCGTGGAGTAGGTGTCCCCGATGACGTACCGGCCGAAGTGGGCGAGCCGCCGGAAGACCCCCGCCTCCTTGCTCCCCGCGCGCCGCAGCATCTCGGCCCGCACGCCGGGGTCGCGGAGTTTCGCGATCCGCTCGGGCACCGGCAGACCGAGGATCTCGCCCCAGCCGGGGATCAGGTTCAGGGCGCAGAAGGTGCCGAGGGACATGTTCATGGGGGTGAGGATCGGCATCGTCAGCGCCACGATCCGGCCGCCGGCCTCCCGGGCCAGTTCGCTGGGGATCAGCTGCCGCGGCACCCGCTCGGGCACCGCCGCGTCGATCGTCAGGACGTTCCAGTTCAGCGGCCGGCCCGCCTCGGCACTCATCGCCACGAACAGCTCGATCTCCTCGTCGCTGAACTGGTCGAGACAGCCCGCCACGATCGCCTCGATCTGGGTGCCCTCGTGCGCGGCGACGGCCCGCGACAGCGCGAGCAGCTCCGCCGGTCCGGCGTGCCGGGAGGCGACCGGCTTCCCGTCGCCGTCGGAATGGGTGGCGGACTGCGTGGTGGAGAAGCCCCACGCCCCGGCCTCCATCGCCTCATGGAAGAGCGCCAGCATCTCTTCCATCTGTGCGGGCGTCGGCTGCCCGCCGACGGCGTCCTCCCCCATGACGTAGCGCCGCAGCGCGCAATGTCCCACCATGAAGCCCGCGTTGACGGCGATCCGCCCCTCCAGCGCGTCCAGGTACTCGCCGAACGAGCTCCATGACCAGGGCGCGCCCTCTTCGAGCGCCACCAGGGACATGCCCTCGACCTTGGACATCATCCGGCGGGTGTAGTCGGCGTCGGCGGGCCGCCCGGGGTGCAGCGGCGCCAGCGTGAAACCGCAGTTGCCGCCCGCCACGGTCGTCACCCCATGATTGAGCGACGGGGTCGCGTACGGATCCCAGAACAGCTGCGCGTCGTAGTGGGTGTGCGGATCGACGAAGCCGGGGGCGAGGACGAGACCGGTCGCGTCCTCGCTCGTCCCCGCCTCCTCGGTGACGGTGCCGGGCGGGGCGACGACGGCGATACGGCCGTCGCGGATGCCGACGTCGGCGGTGTACGAGGGCGCGCCCGTCCCGTCCACAACGGTCGCGCCCTTGATCAGGTGGTCGAGCACGGGCTGTGCCCCCTTCTCCTGGGCGGATAGGCGGAACTCCGCGGGTTCAGCCGCCGCGGCCCGGCGCCGCGGATTCAGCCGCCCGCGGCCTGGCGGAACCGGGTCGTCCGGTGCACCGGATCCGTGTCGATCTTCGGGATCACGTGTTCGCCGATGAGCTTGACCGTGTTCATCGTGTCCTCGTACGACACCCCGATCGGCAGCCCGAAGCTCAGCTGGTCGGCACCGGCCCGGTCCCAGCGCTTGCACTGCTGGAGCACCTCGTCCGGGTTGCCGCAGATCATCAGCTCCTCGGCGATCAGCAGCTCGATGATCTCGGCGGTGTACTCGGGCAGCAGCTCGGGCCACTCGGGGATGCCGTCGGGCCGCGGGAAGGTGTCGTGGTAGCGGAAGACCAGCGACTGGAGGTAGTTGAGTCCCCCGTTGACGGCAATCTCCACGGCCTTGTCGTGCGTCTCGGCGCAGATCGCCGTCGACGTCACCATCACGTTGTCGTTGACGAAGTCGCCGACCGGCTCGGCCTCCCGGATCGCCGTCTTGTACTGCTCCAGCACCCACTCCATGTCGGAGACCTTCTGCACGCTGAAGCCGAGGACACCCAGGCCCTTCTTGGCCGCCATGGCGTACGAGGACGGCGATCCGGCCGCGTACCACATCGCCGGGTGCGAGGCCCCGTACGGCTTGGGGAAGATCTTGCGCGGCGGCAGCTGCCAGTGTTTGCCCTGGAACCCGACGTACTCCTCCTGGAGCCACATCTTCGGGAACTCGGCGATGGTCTCTTCCCAGATCTCCTTGGTGTGGTTCATGTCGGTGATGCCCGGCAGGAACCCCAGGATCTCGTGGCTGCCGGCGCCGCGGCCGCTGCCGAACTCGAAGCGGCCCTCGCTGAGGTGGTCGAGCATGGCGACCTTCTCGGCGACCTTCACGGGGTGGTTGACCTGGGCGAGGGGGTTGAAGATCCCGGAGCCCAGATGGATCCGCTCGGTCGCATGGGCCAGATAGCCGAGGAAGACGTCATTGGCGGAGAGGTGCGAGTACTCCTCCAGGAAGTGGTGCTCGGACGCCCAGGCGTACTTGAAGCCGGACTTGTCCGCCTGGATGACGTACTCGGTCTCCTCCATCAGCGCCTTGTGCTCCGCGAGCGGATCGGTCTCGGCCCGCTTGCCCACGTATCCCTGTACAAAGAGCCCGAATTCCAAGGAGGTTCACCGTCCCCTGAGCCGTGCAGCCATTCCTGACGTACCGTCAGATTCGATGTGCCGACTGTTCCACCGCACCCGGGGAGCGTCAATAGCCGCCGCCGAGGTCGCCTGACGCAGCGTCAGATGATGCTGACCCCCGCCAGCCAGCCGCCGTCGACGACGAACGGCTGCCCGGTGATGTACGACGAGTCCTCGCACGACAGGAAGAGCGCCAGCTTGGCGACCTCCTCCGGCTGCCCGATCCGCCCCAGCGGCACCAGCTTCTGGTAGAGCTCGTCCACGGCCCGCTTCGACTCGGCGGGATCGGCGGCCGGATCGAGCGCGGCCGGGTTGGTCATCGGGGTGTCCACCGCCCCCGGGCACACCGCATTGACCCGGATCTTCTTGCTCGCCAGCTCCACCGCGGCGACCCGGGTCAGCCCGAGGACCGCATGCTTGGTCGCGGCATACGCGCCGACGAAGGCCATGCCCGTCAGCGCCGTGTACGAGGCGGTGTTGACGATCGTGCCGCCACCGGCTGCCTCGATCTCCGGCGCCACCGTACGTATCCCGAGGAAGCAGCCGACCTGGTTGACCTGCACGACCTGCTGGAACTCCTCCAGAGGCGTGGACACCAGCTCGTTGAAGCGCAGTATCCCGGCGTTGTTGACCAGCCCGTCGATCTTCCCGAAGGCGCCCTTGGCCGCGACCGCCGCGGCCTCCCAGTCCGCCTCCTGCGTCACATCCAGATGGACGAAGCGGGCCCGGTCCTCCCCCAGCTCCTTGGCCAGCGCCTCGCCCTGCGCATCGAGCACATCCCCCAACACGACCTTCGCGCCCTCCGCGGCGAACAGCCGCGCCTCCTGCTCACCCTGCCCGCGCGCCGCACCCGTCACGATGACAACCCGCCCGTCGAGCTTGCCCATGCCTGCACTCCTCTGCTGGTGAGTACGTTCCCGCCCCTCCGGCCCGTCGGCTGTGAGCCGCCAGGGCCAACCGTCAGCCTCAGCCGTCCAGCCGTCAGCCGTCAGCCGTCAGCCGTCAGCCGTCAGCCGTTGAGCAACGGCGCGACATCCGTCCCGAACGCCGCCATCTGATCCGTCAGTTCACTCCTGCTGCGGCAGCGGAAGCGCACCTGGATCTGCGCGACCCCCATCGCGGCGTACTCCCGCAACGACGCGGCGATCCGCTCCGGCGCCCCGGACAGGGTCCGCCGGCCGACCTCCCACCCCGGCTCGCCGACGTACAGCGGTTCGGCGATGGTGCCGATCACGGCGGGCTCGTCGACACCGGCCGCCTCCCGCAGCCTCCGCAGCTTCCCGATCTGCGCCGGCAGCTCCGCCCGCCGGTCACCCTGCGGCAGCCAGCCGTCACCTCGCACCGCGGCCCGGCGTACGGCGGCGGGCGAGGAGCCGCCCACCCAGACCGGCGGCCGCGGCGTCTGCACGGGCCGCGGCGCCTGCCCCAGCCCCTCGAACGCGAACCGCTCCCCCGCGAACGTCGGGAACTCCTCCGGCCCCAGCGCCGCCTTCAGCGCATCGACCGTCTCGTCCAGCACCGCCCCACGCCGCTCGAAGTCCACCCCGAGCGCCTCGAACTCCTCCGTGACGTGCCCGGCCCCCACCCCGAGAATCAGCCGCCCGCCGGAGAGCCGGTCGAGCGTCGCGTACTGCTTGGCCGTGACCAGCGGATGCTTCAGCCCGACCACCGCGACATGGCTCAGCAGCCGCACCCGCTCGGTGACGGCGGCCAGATGCGCAAGGGTGGCGACCGGGTCGTACCAGACGGTGCTCATCGCCTCGGCCAGCCGCCGCGGAATCGCGATGTGCTCACAGCAGGCGATGTACGCGAATCCGTACCGGTCGGCGGCCTGTGCGATCGCGACCAGATCGACGGGCCCGGCCGCTGCCTCCCAGCTCTCCGCATAAAGGGCGCTCTGCGACTGCACCGGCAACTGCATCCCGTACACCAGCCGCCCGTCCTCCGGCCGCCACACCTCACCGCGCACGCCGTCCACAGGCCCTCCCGCAATCTGACGATGCGTCACACATCCCGGCGCGACACATCGTGGCGCCTGACGCTCCATCAGACAAGGGCGGGCGCCCGGGTGCAGTCGACTACACGGCTCCCCGGGAGGCCCGCCACATCGTGTGTTCGCGGCTGATCGCCTCCTCGGCGTCGGCCACCTCCTGCGTCCAGTCCGCCTCCTCATGGGTTGCGGACAGCCGCTGGTGCACGATGCTCAGTTCGGTCGCCGCGAAGGTGTAGGCACGACCGAGCGACTCGTACTGCCGCACCGCGAACCAGGCGGCACCGGCGCCCAGCACGGCCGCGAGCACACCGGGCAGATCAACGTCGATGACCTTCAGCAGGCGCAGCACAGCGGCGAGCACACCCAGCCCCTCCACAACGATGAGGCCGATCCGCCAGCGACGGGCCAGGGTGATGTTCACGGCCGCCTTGGTTCCGTACCACTGCTGCTGATCCACGATGCGCCCGCCGAGATACGCCTGCTTACGGCACGCGAACGGGCTCCGGCGCAACTCGCCCATGGCCTGGGTGGCGGCCATGGAGCCCACCGGGACGATGCTGTCGGCCGGCGCCTCCCTGAGCAGGACCTCCAGCCGCTCGTGGAATCTGCGGTCCGCGGCGTCCGCGGGCAGCGTGGCCGGGAACGGCTCGCCCGCCACCGCGTACCGCCAGGACAGCGTCTTCGCCGACTCCGCAAGGGCACGCCCGTCGTACCAGGCACGCTCCGGCCGCTCCGTGAGCATCCACACCTCCAAGTAGACGGTCGCCAAGAAGGCCAGGAGCACCACCGTGACCGCGGCGTCGTGGCTCGACACCGCACAGACGGCAGCCACGATCGCCAGTAACAGCCGCCATTTCGTGCCCCGCATATGGCGGCGCTGCCCCGAAATCGAAGCGGCATCCGCCGACCGGAACACCGCCGGAAAATCCTCTTCGCCGAGTGTTCGCCCCTCGCTCACCGCAGCCCCGCCCCCTCGCATCCCGCAACATGAGCCCGAAATACGAAGGAAGTGTAGAGCCGATCGTCGGCGGCCACCCCGGCATTCAGGGACGGGACCGGACTGAGGACGAGACGCTGCGGTGACACCAACTTCCCTGCCACAAGGCACCGTTGCCACCCACCCCGGCGATGTGGATGATGCGGCAACGGGGGCGTGCGGCGGCCCCGTGCCGACCTGACGACGGGGGAACCGGAATGGCTGGTCAGAACGCCTCGCAGCGCACCCACCGATACGACGCCTTCCTTTCCTACAGCCATGCGGCCGACAGCGCCAAAGCTGATCATCTGCGGCGGGGCCTACAGAATTTCGCGCGCAGCAGCTGGCGGCAATTACGGGCGCTGCGCATCTTCCTCGACAATGCCTCGCTGGCGGCGAACCCAGGTTTGTGGCCCGAAATCGAGCGTCATCTCGCGGATTCCGGCGCCTTTATTCTGCTCGCCTGCCCGAGGTCCGCAGACTCGGAGTGGGTGCAGAAGGAGATCAACTGGTGGCGCGCCGGCCCCGGGGCGCGGCGGATGCTCATCGTCGTCACCGGCGGCGAGCTGACGTGGGACCACGGGACGGGGGACTTCGACTGGGAGCGCACCACCTGCCTGCCGCGCACCATGGCGGGAATGTTCCGCGACGAGCCTCGGTGGGTCGATCTGCGGTGGATGTCGGAACAGGATCCCGGCTCACTGCGGGACTCTCGCTTCCAGCAGTGTGTGGCCGACCTGGCGGCCCCGCTGCACGAGCGCCCCAAAGAGGACCTCATCGGTGCGGATGTCACCCGGCAGCGCAGGACGAAACGGCTCGTGCGCGGTGCGCTCGCCGTCATCACCGCTCTCGCCGTGACGGCCGGCCTGGGCTGGGTGGACGCCGTCCGGCAGCGGGACGAGGCCCAGCGGCAGGCCCTGCTGGCGACCTCCCGGCAGCTGGCCGCGACCGCTCTGAACCTGAAGGACGGAAATCTGCGGCTGGCGTCGCTGCTGGCGATCGAGGCGTACCGCATGCAGCAGTCACCCGAGGCCATCGCCACGCTGAACCGGCTCTCCACGGACAGCCCTCATCTGGTGAGCATGGCGTCGAGCGCGAAGGACATCAGCGCGCTCGCCTTCAGTACGGACGATAAGGCGGTCGCCGTCGGGGACGAGGGGGGTGCGGTGGCGGTGCGGGGCGCCGACGGCCGCACCCTGCGCGCCCGGACCTCGCTGCCGGGCCGCATCACGGCAGTGGGCTTCAGTCAGGACGGGAAGCTGCTGGCTGCCGGGGACGACAAGGGCAATGTGGGGGTCTATGACCTGACGCGCAAGACACTGCGACGATTGGCTCCCCAGCCCAAGAGCGTGTCCTCGCTGGCATTCAGCACGGCGGGACAACTGGCCGTCGTGGACGCGGTCGGCACGGTGGTGCTGTACGAGGAGAGCGGGAAGAAGGTCCGCTCTCGGCGCACCGGCCGCTCCGGCGACGTGATCGCCTTCCAGAACGCCGGGTCCCGCCTTCTGGTGCGCAACACCGTGGGGGGCGGCGCCCTGCACACCGTGCCCGAGCTGCGCACGATCCTGAACAGCAATGAGCTCGTACTGCCCGCGAGCCAGGCCCTGGCGGCCGTCTCCAACAGTGGCCGCTGCTTCGGCTACTTGAAGTTCGGGCAGATCATCAGCACCGGACTACCCGAGATCAAGGGCCGCAAGGCCGTCGCCAACACCTGCGCGGACTTCCCCACCCTCACCAACGAAGAAGCCAGGTCGCTGGCGCTGACCGACAACGGCAGGATGGCCGTGGGCACCGCGTCCGGCATCACGGTGGTCGACGCGGAGACCAAAGAGCACGACAGTCAGCTCCGCAAGCTCACCGGTGTCGGCCGGCCCTCGCTGCTGAAGTTCTCCGACACGGGCAGCAGGCTCGCTTCCGCACACGGCCGGACGGTCGCGGTGTGGAACTTCGGGCAGTTTTCCCGGACGGCTCATGCCCACGGCCTGCCCCTCTCGGACGACCAGACCATGCTCTACAGCCCGCCGCTGGCCGCCGGCCCGGACAGCCAGGTCGCCTGGAGCAACCTCATGCAGGGCGACCCCTTCGGCACGGAAACCAAGCTGCACGTCTGGAGCCCGAAAGGCGGCGCCACGCTCGCGGGCGGGGACACCCTCATGTACGACGCGCTCGCCTTCAGCCCCGACGGCCGGACACTGCATGCCGGCCTGGACGGCGCAGTGCAGTCATGGCAGATCCAGGACACACGCCTGGTGAAACGGCGCACGGTGGCCTTTTCCGGACAGCGGATCGGCTACCCGCGGGACCCCGTCATGATCGCCCCGCGCGCGGACGGCTCTCTGGTCGTCACCACGGACGACGGGGCCGTCCATGTCGCCGGACCGTCGGCGCCACGCACCCGGATCATGGTGCCGCCTGGCACCGGCGACCCTCAGAAGGGGTTGCTCTCCTCGTTGAGCGACGGCGGCCGGACCGCCGCCGTGGAGAACACCAAGGGCGCCGTCGACCTCTACGACGTCGACTCCGGAAGGAAATTACAGTCGGTGCGCCTGGACGGCGAGCAGGTGAACGCGCTCGCACTGGCCGCCGCGGGAAACGCCCTGTTCCTCGAAGGCAGTAAAGGGACGTTGGCCCGCTGGGACCTGGACGAGCAGCGATTCCGCTGGCAGAGCGCCGAGCCGAACGGGGCCCGGGTGACAGCGAGCGCGGACGGCCGCACGGTCATCACCCTCTCCGACGGCGGCGCCGTGAGCGGGTGGGACGCGGACACCGGGGACCGGCTGGGCGGCCCCGACATCCCCCTCCCACTCCATACGCTGTCCGGAATCGGCGGCATCGGGGAGCACACCGGCTTCGTGGTGGACAGCGCGGGCACGCTGTGGACGGCCACCGAAGGCGGCGAGGTCCTCTCCTGGGACTTCTCGGTGAACTCCTGGATCGAGGGCCTCTGCCGGATCGCCGACCGCAACCTCACCGACGCCGAATGGCGCCGCTACGTAGGAACCACCCCGCCGCCCCGCCGCACCTGCGGCTGACGGCACGGCACAACCAGCGCGGACCGATCGGCCCCGCCGCCTATCCGCCCGCGCTCGCGTCGTTGCCGTGCCCCTCGGAGCCAGGGACCGACGACGACAGACGCGCACCCCGGCTCACCGCGACCCGGCGCGTGTCCCGCAACGCCACGGTCAGCTCAGCCGCAAGGAAGCGGAGCTCCCGCGCGGTGGCCTTGGGGTCGCCGAGCATGTCGTCGGCGTGGCCGAGCAGGTCGTCCGCCACGTCGAGCTGCATGGTCTCGATGCTGTCGGCCACGCGCGATACGTAGCCGCTGCCGTCGCCCGCGAGGAAGCACGGATTGCCGTCCGGGGTCGACCACGGCAGCAGCCGGACCGTTGTCTGCGACTCGCTCACCGCGCGACCACCGCCGCTCCGCACTTCATACGCGGGTCGAGGGGCACACCGGCCACGGCCGTCCAGAAGGCTCGGGGTCGGGAACTTGGCATGCGTACCTGCTGTCGCCGCTCATGCGCCACGAGATACGGCCGGACCATGACGGTGTCCTCACCCCGCAGCACCGGCACACGCGTCAGGCGCCCGGCCGCTGCGGCCCCGCGGGGTTCGGCAGGATGGGTAACGTCCCCCCGATGACGGCCCGGTGGCGGCAGCAATAACCGCAACAACGGCTCGAAAATCCGGGCGATACAGTGCGGCACGTCGGCCTGCTTTCCTCAGGTTGGCCATGCCCCGGACCGCCGTTGGCGCGGTCGCGAGGGTCTTCGGTAGTCGTACGAGGACTGACCGTAGGGGCCCTGAGGAGGTAGCGGGGGCACACTTTGTACCCCCTCGATCAGGCGGCCAATACACCGATCCTGACGGCGAGTTCGCTCGCCCTGCGTCGCTGGGACGGACTCTTGGACTCCGCCTCTTCGAGGACGATGCGCCGCGCATAGCCGTTGTACCGGACGGTTTCCGGCGCCGCCTCGTACGCCTTGCCGAGGGCCGCCAAGGCGGCCTCCGCCTGTCCGTCGAGTTGATAACCGCGCGCTTCCTCGATCCGGTGGCGCGCACGCCGCGGCCGGGAGGGGATCGTCGTGGTGTCGGCAGCGGCCACCTGGCGCACGCTCTCCGCCCCCGCGTGCAACTCGACCGCGAGGGTGACCGCGTGGGCTCCCATGACGGCCCGGGAGAACGACGTCACGGGGTGGTAGTAGTCGGCAGGAAGCCGCTCCGCCATGGCACGTGCCGTATCCCAGTAGCGCCAGGCGGTTCCGGTGTCTCCCCGGCGGGCGGCGGTGTAGCCCGCCTCGAATTGCAGCGCTCCGGCAATGGCGAGCACCTCGTCGCTCGCGTCCGGCAAGAACGCTTCCAGGTAGCGGAGCGTCTCCAGGTTCACCGCGTCGGCGGCGTCGAAGTGTGCGTGCCCGCTGTCGCGGTGTGCCTGGGTCGCCAGCCACGCGGAGACGCCGATGGTGTGCGGGTCCTCGGATTCCTGCGCGGAAATCATCCCGCGCTCCACGACCCGCCACAGCAGCGAGGCATCCGGCTGGTACGCGAGAAAGAACTGGCTCAGGCTGTATGCCTCGGACAACAGTCGTTGCGCCACGCGCCGCTCGCCCGCCGAGTCGGCTTGCAGTACCGCCAGCTGCGCATCCCTTATGAGTTCCGGCAGGAGAGCCCCGATGACGTCGCGGTGGTTCGGCGCGGAATGCCGGGCACCCCACGCGCGGACGAGGCGCTCCCTGAGGTGCGCCGCCGTCGGAGCTTCCCGTCGCGTCGTCAAAGGGAACGTATTGAGGGCCGCCCGTACCGCGGGCAGTCGGACGTGCCCAGGCCCGGCGAACATGGCGATCGCCATCGACTGATCACCCGTGAGGTCGGAGAGATCCCTGACCCTGAGGGCCTCCGCAATACGCAAGATCACGGGCAGCTTGGGCATGTGCAGGCGCCCGCCCTCGATCTGCTTGACCCAGCTCGGCGACTTCCCCAGCAGCCCGGCCAGGACGTTGCGGCTCATCCCTCTACGGGTCCGCAGGATCTGCATGCGCTGACCAAAGGCAACCGGCTCGGCGAACGGGTCCGGCGTGGCATCTGAAGACACAGCCTTGCCCCTCTCTGTGCAGCTCGTCACAGCCAGAGTACGGCGCCGGGCCCTCCTTGTTGATCCCTTGTGGAAACCGCTGCGGGGGCGGGTCCCGGGCGGATCACCCCTGGGGGCTCAAAGCCGAGCCCCCACCCGTCACCCCTCGTTCCCTCCCTCAGTCTCCCTCCCCCGGCCCCGCCCAGAGCCCCTCCCCCGTCAACCCCAGCAGCGAAATCGCGTTCCCCCGAACGATCTGTTCCACCACGTCCGGGGCCAGGTGCCCCATCTGGGATTCGCCGACCTCCCTCGACTTGGGCCAGGTCGAATCGGAGTGCGGGTAGTCCGTCTCGTAGAGGACGTTGCCGACGCCGATGGCGTCCAGGTTCTTCAGGCCGAAGGCGTCGTCGAAGAAGCAGCCGTAGATGTGCTCGGTGAAGAGTTCGGACGGCGGGCGGAGGACCTTGTCGGCGACGCCGCCCCAGCCGCGGTTCTCCTCCCACACCACGTCCGCGCGTTCGAGGATGTACGGGATCCAGCCGATCTGGCCCTCGGCGTACATGATCTTCAGGTCGGGGAAGCGGTCGAACTTGCCGCTCATCAGCCAGTCGACCATCGAGAAGCAGCAGTTGGCGAAGGTGATCGTGGAGCCCACGGCGGGCGGGGCGTCGGCGCTGGTCGAGGGCATCTTCGACGAGGAGCCGATGTGCATGGCGATGACCGTGCCGGTCTCGTCGCAGGCGCGCAGGAACGGGTCCCAGTAGTCGGTGTGGATGCTGGGCAGTCCCAGATGCGTCGGGATCTCGCTGAAACAGACCGCCCGTACACCGCGGGCCGCGTTGCGCCGCACCTCCGCGGCGGCCAGCTCCGCGTCCCACAGGGGGACGAGGGTCAGCGGGATCAGCCGGCCCTGCGCCTGCGGGCCGCACCACTCCTCCACCATCCAGTCGTTGTACGCGCGCACGCCCAGCAGCCCCAGTTCACGGTCCTTGGCCTCGGTGAAGGTCTGGCCGCAGAAGCGGGGGAAGGTGGGGAAACAGAGGGCGGACTGGACGTGGTTGACGTCCATGTCCGCCAGGCGTTCGGGCACACTGAAGGAGCCCGGACGCATCTGCTCGTAGGTGATCCCTTCGAGCTTGATGTCGTCGCGGGAGTAGCCGACGGCGGTGTCGAGGCGGGTCAGCGGCCGGTGCAGATCTTCGTAGACCCACCAGTCGGCTATCGGCCCGTCATCCCCCGCGGCGCCCATCTTCGGGGCGAACTTTCCGCCCACGAAGGTCATTTCCTTCACAGGCGCCCGGACGATGCGCGGTCCGATGTCGTGGTACTTCGACGGGAGCCGGTCCCGCCAGACGTTGGGGGGCTCCACCGTGTGGTCGTCCACCGAGATGATCTTGGGGAAGGTCTCCATGGCCGACACGGTAGCGCCGATCTGACGATCCGTCAGCAATGAGCCGCGCGCCTTCAATGGAGGAGAGGCGGCGGCTGACGCAAAGTCATGGGGAGGGGGAAGGGGGGAGCGAGAGCGGAAGAGCTCGGTGGGGCGCATTCGGAGCGCAGAGAGGCAACTACCGACCAATGGGCGCATGGAAGCGGAATCTCGCGCCTCCTTGCGCGCCGGCGCATACCCGTCCTGATCACCCGAGGAGGCTTTGTGGATGCTCCGGACCCCTACTGACGTAAGGGGCCGTGACAAGGCAGACTGACCGTTGCGCTCGGTGAACCGATGCGAACGGTACGAACGGATGGCACAGGGCAGGTGGACACATGGACGACAGTCCGGGGCAGGGGCGGGAGCGGCTCCGCTTCTCCGTGCTCGGTCCCGTGCGGGCCTGGCGCGGCGCAACACCGCTGGCGGCGGGGTCCCCGCAGCAGCGTGCGTTGCTTGCCGCACTGCTGCTGCGCGGCGGGCGTACCGCCACCGCACCCGAGCTCGTCGACGCGTTGTGGGGCGACGAACCGCCGCACGCCGCGCTCGCCGCGCTCCGTACGTACGCCTCAAGGCTCCGCAAGGCGCTCGGCGATGACGCCGCCGCCCTGGTCAGCGAGTCCGGCGGCTACGCGATCCGGTCGGTGGACGGCCGCCCGCTGGACCTCGACCACGACCATGCCGAGCAGTACGCGGCCGAGGCCGAGAAGGCCAAGGCCGCAGGTGACCGCGGCCGGGCCCGCGAACTCCTCGACGCCGCGCTCGCACAGTGGGACGGCGAACCGCTGGCCGGCCTCGCCGGCCCGTACGCCGACACCCAGCGCACCCGCCTCGACGAGTGGCGGCTGACCCTGCTGGAGACCCGCCTCGAACTCGACCTGGAGGTCGGGTGCCACGCCGAGGCGGTCTCCGAGCTGACCGCCCTCACCGCCGCTCACCCGCTCCGCGAGCGGCTGCGGGAACTCCTCATGCTCGCGCTGTACCGCAGCGGCCGGCAGGCCGAGGCGCTCGCCGTCTACGCCGACACCCGCCGGCTGCTCGACAAGGAACTGGGTGTCGAACCCTGCGCCTCGCTCGCCGAGCTCCAGCAGCGGATTCTCCGGGCCGACCCGGAGCTGGACGCACCCGTCATCGTCAGCTTCGACGCGAACACCAGCAGCCCCGCCGTGGTGCGCCCGCAACAACTGCCCGCCACCGTGGCCGACTTCACCGGCCGTGCCGCCTTCGTCGCCGAACTCGGCGATCAACTCGCCACCGCCGAGGGCAGCGTCATGGCCGTCTCGGCGCTCACCGGCATCGGCGGCGTCGGAAAGACCACCCTCGCCGTCCATGTCGCACACACCGCCCGCGACCACTTCCCCGACGGGCAGCTCTACGTCGACCTCCAGGGCGCCGGGCACAACCCCTCCCAGCCGGTGGCCGTCCTCGGCGCCTTCCTGCGCGCCCTGGGCACGCCCGACGCCTCCATCCCCGACGGCCTGGCGGAACGCTCCGCCCTCTACCGGTCCACCCTCGCCGGCCGACGTGTCCTGACCCTGCTGGACAACGCCCGGGACGCCTCCCAGGTCCGGCCGCTGCTGCCCGGCACGGAGGGCTGCGCCGCGCTGGTCACCAGCCGCGCCCGGATGAACGACCTGGCCGGTGCGCACCTCATCGATCTCGATGTGATGAGCCCGGAAGAAGCGCTCTCCCTCTTCACCCGGATCGTCGGCGAGGAGCGCGTCACCTCGGAGCGGCAGGCCGCCATGGCCGTCGTCGGGGCCTGCGGCTTCCTTCCGCTGGCCATCCGCATCGCCGCCTCCCGCCTGGCCGCCCGCCGTACGTGGACGGTCTCCATCCTGGCGCGCAAGCTCGCCGACGAGCGCCGACGCCTGGACGAACTCCGTGCCGGCGACCTCGCCGTCAAGGCCACCTTCGAACTCGGCTACGGCCAGCTGGAGCCCCAGCAGGCCCGAGCCTTCCGCCTGCTGGGCCTGGCCGACGGGCCGGACATCTCGCTGGCGGCGGCGGCCGCCATCCTCGACCTGGACATCGACGCGGCCGAGGAGCTGCTGGAGTCCCTCGTGGACACCTCCCTCCTGGAGTCCGCCGCACCGGGGCGCTACCGCTACCACGACCTGGTGCGGCTGTACGCACGCGCCTGTGCCGAACGCGACGAACAGCCCCCGTCCGAGCGGGACGCGGCGATGTCGCGACTGCTGGACTTCTACTCCGCCACGGCCGCCAACATGTACGTCCTCGAGCGCCCCGGCGACCGCCTCGTCGACCACATGGAGGCCACCGCCTTCCCGGGGCTGGAGTTCGACGACCGGACGACAGCGCTGGAGTGGCTGTTCAGCGAGGCCGGCTGCTTGCTGTCATGCGCGCGCCAGTGCGAGGGCCCCACGACCCTGCGGCGCGCCGCCGACCTGCTGCTGCTCACCAAGGACCTGGCCGAGTCCGGCGCCGATGCGCTCCAGTACGAGCAGGCCGGCGTCTCCCTGCTGGTCGCCGCCCAGAAGGCCGGCGAGCAGCACGCCCAGGCCAGGATCCACACCGCACTCGCCTATGCCCGTACGCTCTCGGGCCGGCTGAACGACGCGGACGAGAACGCCAAGTCCGCCATGCTGCTCGGCCTCGCCGTCGAGGACCCGTTCTCCTCCTCGTATGCCCCCAACGACCGGGGCATCATCGCCAACGCCCAGCGACGGCACGACGACGCGGAGGCCTACCTGGGGCAGGCCCTGGCCGCCTTCCGCAGCGACGGCAACCGGAGCTCCGAGGCCAGCGCGCTGTGCAACCTCTCCCGGGTCCATCTGGACACCGGCCGGGTGGCGAGCGCCATACAGCTGGCCGAGGAAGGGATCACCATCTACCGCGAGTTGGGAGCCACGCGCCGGCTCGCCAACGGCATGTACGCCCTTGCCCTCGCCTACACCCAGGACAACCGGCTGGACGAAGCGACCGAGCAGCTTGCCGCCGCACTGGCCATCTTCCAGGACAGCCGCCAGCGGTTCTGGGAAGGCATGACCAACTACCGGATGGCCGAGGTCGACCTCGCGGCCCGGCAGCCGGCCGCCGCCGCCAACCACGCCGAACAGGCGCTGGCAGCCCTGCGCGGCATCGGTGGCGAGTCCCGGCGGGCCAGTGCCCTCACCACGCTCGGGCGGGCCCTCAACGAGATCGGGCACACCGGCCGGGCAAGGGTCTGCTGGCAGGAGGCGCTGGCCATCTTCGAGCGTCTCGGGCTGCCAGAAAGCGCCGTTGTCCAGGAGCTATTGGTTCCCGTGGTGGTCGCGTAACAGCGCCTGTGGGCCCCCGCAGCGGACGTTTATCGATCGTTCATCGGCAGGGGCCACTCTATTGCTTACCGAACCGCCGCCTCGGGGGGCAAGCGGCTCGGTGACCAGGTCGCCCCGTTAAGGTGAGCGGCCGCGCCGCGCCCGTCCGGAGGCCCTCGGGGGAGTCGCCGGGCGGGCGGGGCACAAAGCGCCCACACAGGAGTTGATCGCCATGACAACCGAGAAGCAGACACCGGGTCCGAGGGATCGTGACATCGTCAAGCCCCTCGACAGCCACCAGCCGATTCTCGGGGCCGATTTGACGCCCCAGGTGCCGTCGCGGGGGGATCGCGACGTCATCAAGCCCAATGACAGCCACCAGCCCATTGCGGGGGCCGGCATCAGCCCCACCGTCGACGACAGCCACCAGCCGACCCCCGGCCAGGGGGCCGCGCCGAAGAACGGCACCAAGCCCGGTGCCGGTGAGACCATCCTGCCGATGGACAGTCACCAGCCCATCGGCAAGCCCAACTAGCGCCACCTGAGCCAACGGGGGAGCTATTCGGGGGATCGCAGGGGCCGGTGTCCATGGCTCGGAGGGGAAGCCACCGACACCGGCCCCTGCGGCATGTCCGCTTCGGTTTTGCCGGCGAGGTTCTGCCGCCGGCGAGAAGTGCGAACGCCTGAGCGCACTTGCCACTATTTTTATGACACCAGCGACAATTTCCGTTCTTTACTCAGGAGTTGGCATGACTTCCACCAAGAAGATCCTCGTCGTCGGCGCGCTCGCGCTCTCCGCGTTCGGGGGCGCCACCGTGCCCGCCCTCGCCGACAGCCACACCCCCGCCCCGCCGCAGTCCGTGGTGGTCCCGGACAACCACATGCCGGTGGTACCGAGCGACAACCACGCGCCGCTGGCCCCCCTCGACAGCCACACCCCCTGACACAACCGGCAGCCCTCACCACACGGGCTGCCGCGGAACGCTCCGCACCCGGCCCGCAGGGCCCACGGCCCGGCAAAGAGTTCATCTCTCCGCCCCTTGCAGCTATCTGACGGTACGTCAGTTTGCGGTGCTACAGTCACGCCACCCGCGACCCGCGAGGAGGCGCCGTGTTCGAACCCGCCCGCACACATTCGCTCTGGGAACTGGTCGAGTACCGGGCACAGCTCTCACGCGGGGCGCCGATGTTCTACGACGGGGACGGGCGGAGCGTCACCTTCGACGGGGTCCGCGACGCGGCGCTGCGGGTGGCGGCCGGGTTCCGGGAGCTGGGGATCGGGGCGGGGACCCGGGTGGCCTGGCAGTTGCCGACGCGGATCGAGACGGTGATCGCCTCGCTGGCGCTGGCCAGGCTCGGGGCCGTACAGACACCGGTCATCCCGCAGCACCGGGAGCGCGAAGTCGGGTTCATCCTGGCGGAGTCGGCGGCGGAATTCGTGCTCGTACCGGGCGTGTGGCGGGGGTTCGACCACACCGCGATGGTGCGGAAGGCCGCCGGGGACGGGGTGCGGGTGGTCCCGGTCGGGAACGGGCTGCCCACGGCGGACCCGGCCGGGCTGCCCGATGCGGTGTCCGACAGCGACGGCGGCACCACCTGGATCTACTACACCTCGGGCACCACCTCCTCCCCCAAGGGCGTCGAGCACACCGACGCCACTCTCCTCGCCGGCGGCATCGGGCTGGCCACCGCGCTCGGTATGTCCGCGGACGACGTCGGCTCGATCGCCTTCCCGTACGCGCATATCGCCGGCCCGGACTATGTCATCGCCATGCTGGTCAGCGGGTTTCCCGCGGTCATCCTGGACACCTTCGAGCCGGGCCGCGCGGCCGCCGTCCACCGGCGGCACGGGGTGACGATGGCCGGTGGCAGCACCGCCTTCTACCAGGCGTTTCTCGATGAGTCGCGCCGCTACCGGCAGCGGCATCCGCAGGCCGGGCGGCTGATTCCCTCGTTGCGGCTGCTGTCCGGCGGCGGGGCGCCCATGCCGCCGGAGCTGTACACCGCGGCCGGGCGGGAGCTGGGGTGCGCGATCGTGCACGGATACGGCATGACCGAGTGCCCGATGATCACGATGGGCACGCCGTACGACGGGGACGAGCAGCTGTCGCGGACGGTCGGCAGGCCGGTGGTGGGGGCGGAGATACGGATCGCCCGGCCGGACGGGAGCGAGGCCGAGGCCGGGGAGCCCGGTGAGGTGACGCTCCAGGGGGCGATGCTCTTCCGGCGGTACACGGACCCGGCGCTGACCGCCGAGGCGTTTGCCGCCGACGGCTTCTTCCGCACGGGTGACCTGGGGTATCTGCGTCCCGACGGGCATCTGGTGCTGACCGGGCGGCTCAAGGACATCATCATCCGCAAGGGCGAGAACATCTCCGCGCAGGAGATCGAGGACCTGGTGCACGCCCATCCGGCGGTGGCGGAGGCGGCAGTGATCGGGCTGCCGGACCGGGAGCGTGGCGAGCGGGTGTGCGCGGTGGTCACGCCCGCCGATCCGGCGGCGGCGCCGCTGACCCTGGACGAGCTGACCGCGCACCTGCGGGCGGCCGGGCTGATGACGCAGAAGCTGCCGGAGCAGCTGGAGACCGTCGGCGAGCTGCCGCGCGGCGGGCCGCTGAACAAGGTGCTCAAGGCAGTGCTGCGGGAGCGGTATACGGAGTAGCCGGGGCGCTACGGCGGTGTGGCGATGAGTTCCGGGCGCCGGCGGAGTCTTCACTGGGAACGTCACCGGAGGGGTGCGCGGCACGCCTCCGGTGGGACGACCCGGCAGGACGCCCCCGGCAGGACGGAAGGACCCGGACGATGACCGAGACGATCGACTTCGCTGCGCAGGCCCGGCTGGTCTCGCAGCTCGCGGCGCAGACCGCCGATGAGCAGCTCGACGCCCCCACCCCCTGCGAGGCCTATGCGGTGCGCCATCTGCTGGGCCACCTCGTCGGCCTGTCCGCGGCATTCCAGGACTCGGCGCGCAAGAACCTGGGGGCGACGACGAGCGTCAACCCGGGTGCGGAGGTGCCGGACGTGGAGTCCGGCTGGCGGGCCGAGCTGGACCGGAACCTCCGCGGGATGGCGGAGGCCTGGCACGATCCGGCGGCCTGGGAGGGCGAGACCCAGGCGGGCGGGGTGACCCTGCCCGCCGCCATCGCGGGCCGGTTCGCGCTGAACGAGCTGGTGCTGCACGGCTGGGACCTGGCGCGCGCCACCGGGCAGGACTACCGGCCCGACGCGGCGAGCCTCGGGGTCTCGTATGCGCTGCTCGCGCCGATGGCCGAGAGCCCGGACCGGGTGCCGGTGTTCGGCGCGCCGGTGGCGGTGGGGGCGGACGCACCGCTTCTCGACCAGGTGGTGGCGCTCAGCGGCCGGCGGCCCGACTGGGCGCCGCCGGGGTCGTAGGGGTCGTAGGGGCGTCGGCATCCTGCGCGGCCGGATCACGCCGGAGCGGGCCCCGGGGCTCCGTTCCGCAGCCGGGTCTTGAGGATCTTGCCGCTGGCGTTGCGCGGGAGTTCGGTGACGAAGGCGACCTCCCGCGGGACCTTGTAGTTGGCCATCTCACGGCGGGACCAGGCGATCAGGTCGTCGGCGGTGAGCGCGGAGCCGGCGCGGCGGACCGCATAGGCCTTGCCGACCTCGCCGAGACGGCGGTCGGGTATGCCGATGACGGCGACGTCGGCGATGTCCGGGTGGCGGCCGAGGAGTTGCTCTATTTCGGCGGGATAGGCGTTGAAGCCGCCGACGATGAACATGTCCTTGATGCGGTCGGTGATGCGGAGGTTGCCGTCCGCGTCGAGGCCGCCCACATCGCCGGTGCACAGCCAGCCGTCGGGGGTGATCACGCGGGCCGTGCCGGCCGGGTCCTCGAAGTAGCCGGACATCACGTGGTAGCCGCGCACCTGCACCTCGCCGGGGTCGCCGGGCGGCAGGGGGCGGCCCGAGGCGTCGACGACCCGGACCTCGGTGCCGGGGAGGGTCCGGCCCGAGGTCGTGGCGATGACCTCGGGCGGATCGCCGCGGCGGCACATCGTGACCACGCCCGAGCTCTCCGACAGCCCGTATGCCGTGAGGACGGTGGAGATCTTCAGCTCGCTGCGCAGCCGCTCGACCAGCTCCAGGGGGACCACGGCGGCTCCGGTGACCACCAGGCGCAGCGCCGAGAGGTCGTGCAGGGCGCGGGCGGGGTGGTCGAGGATCTGCTGGTGGAGGGTGGGCGGGCCGGGGAGTACAGAGATCCGCTCGGCGGCGATATTGGCGAGCGCGGTCTCCACGCTGAAGACCGGCTGCGGGATCATCGTCGCGCCGCGCAGCAGACAGGCGATGATCCCGGCCTTGTAGCCGAAGGTGTGGAAGAACGGGTTGACGATCAGATAGCGGTCGCCCTCCCGGAGGCCGGCCAGGTCGCTCCAGGCGTCGTAGGCGCGCAGGGTCTGCGCATGGGTGATCACCGCGCCCTTGGGATGGCCGGTGGTACCGGAGGTGAAGATGATGTCCGCGGGGGCGTCGGGGTGCAGGGCGTCGCCCCGGCCGCGGACCGTCTCCGGCGACACCTCCGCACCGCCGGCGAGGAAGTCCTGCCAGGTGGTGAAGTCGGCGGGGGCGTCGTCGGAGAGCACCACGACCTTTTCCAGCTGCGGCAGCCCTGGCAGCGGGCCGCGGCCGCTGCCTTCCTTGGCGGCGCGGCGGAGTGAGGCGACGTAGGACGTACCGAGGAAGGTGCCGGTGACGAAGAGGAGCTTGGCGCGGGTGCGGCGCAGGACGTAGGCGGCCTCGGTCCCCTTGAAGCGGGTGTTGACCGGGACGAGTACGGCGCCCGCGGTGACGGCCCCGAGGGCGGAGACGATCCAGTCGAGGGTGTTGGGCGCCCAGAGGGCGACGCGGTCGCCGGGCGCGACCCCGGAGGCGATACAGGCGGCCGCCGCGGCCTCCACCCGCGCGCCGAGCCCGGCGTACGACACCCGGGTGCGGCCCTCGACCACGGCCTCGCGGGAGGCGTACCGCTGCGAAGCCGTGCGCACCAGCCGGGGGATGACGCCGTACTCCAGGTCCGCCCGCGCCTCCAGGTCGTCGCGCATCGCGTTGCCTCCCGCCGAAGAGCCCTGCGCCACTAGCTGACTACCCGTCAGATTAGCGGTAGCCTCCTCCGCTGTCAGCACTGACGACCGACCACGGAGGTGGCGATGGGGGCGACCCTCAAGGACGCTACGGCGATAGCCGGCATCGGACAGACTCCGTTCGCGAAGCATCTCCCCGCCTCCGAGAAGACGTTGGCCTGTCAGGCGATCGTCGCGGCGCTGGACGACGCCGGGATCGCCCCCTCGGAGGTGGACGCCCTCGCCTCCTACACCATGGAGGAGACCGACGAGGTCGAGATAGCCAAGACGATCGGTGCCGGGGACCTCACCCACTTCTCCAAGGTCGGCTACGGCGGCGGCGGTTCCTGCGCCACGGTGGCCCATCTGGCCGCCGCCATCGCCACCGGCCAGGCGAGCGTCGGTGTCGCCTGGCGGTCCCGCAAACGCGGTTCGGGACCGCGCCCCTGGAAGAACACCCAGGTCCAGCTGCCCACCCCGGGACAGTGGACCCGCCCCTTCGGACTGCTGCGCCCCGCCGACGAGATCGGCATGCTGGCCCGCCGCTATATGCACGAATACGGCGCCACCCGCGACCACCTCTTCAACGTCGCGCTCGCCTGCCGCAACCGCGCCAACCAGAACCCGGCGGCGGTCATGTACGAACGCCCGCTGACCCGCGAGATGTATATGACCGCCCGCTGGATCAGCGAGCCGCTCTGCCTCTTCGACAACTGCCTGGAGACCGACGGCGCGCTGGCCTGTGTCCTGGTCTCGGCCGAGCGCGCCCGCGACTGCCGGCAGCGGCCGGTCTATGTCCACTCCGCCGCCCAGGGCCTGCCCGCCCAGCACCACGGCATGGTCAACTACTGGAACGACGACCCGCTCACCGGCCCCGCCCGGACCGCCGCCCGGCATCTGTGGAAGGGCGCCGACCTCGGCCCGCAGGACGTCGACGTGGCACAGATCTATGACGCCTTCACCCCCCTGATCCCCCTCTCGCTGGAGGGCTACGGCTTCTGCGGACGCGGCGAGGGCGCGGCCTTCACCGAGGGCGGCGCGCTGGAGACCGGCGGCCGGCTCCCTCTCAACACCGGCGGCGGCGGTCTCTCCGAGGCGTACGTGCACGGTTTCAACCTCATCACCGAAGGCGTCAAGCAGCTGCGCGGCACCAGCACCGCGCAGGTCCCCGACGCCGCCACCTGCCTGGTCACCGCGGGCGAGGGCGTCCCCACCTCGGCCCTGCTGCTGAGGAGTTGATACGCCATGAGCGCTCGTGAAACCGTCGAGTCCGCCGAGTCCGTTCGCGATGCCATGTCCCCGATCGTGACACCCGCCACTGACAACCGGCCCGACAGTGCCGCCGACCTGCTGCTTCCCGTCGCCGACGACGACGGAGCGCCCTTCTGGGAGTACGCGGCGCGGGGCGAACTGCGCATCCAGGCCTGCTCCGGCTGCGACGAACTGCGCTTCCCGCCCCGGCCCTGCTGCCCGCACTGCCAGTCCTTCGCCGCGCACTGGCAGCGGATGAGCGGCCGCGGCCGCATCTGGTCCTATGTGCTGCCGCACCCGCCGCTGCTGCCCGCCTACGCCGCCCGGCCGGGCTACAACGCGATCCTCGTGGAGCTGGCCGAGGCCCCGCGCATCCGCCTCGTCGGCAATCTCGTCGCGGCCCCCGACGCCCCCCTCAACTCCGTCGACCCGGCACGGCTGCGCATCGGCGCCCCGGTGAAGGCCGCCTTCCACACCATGCCGGGAGGCGTGACCGTACCCCGCTGGCTCCTGGAGCGGCCATGACGCTCCGCACGGAGATCAAGGACGGGGTCGCGCTGGTCACCCTCGACCGGCCCGAACGGCACAACGCCATCGACCTGGACACCGCCGCCGAACTCGGCGCGGCCTGGCGGGCGTTCCGCTTCGATGACGCCGTACGGGCCGTGGTGGTCACCGGCGCCGGCGGCCGGGCCTTCTCCAGCGGCCTCGACCGCTCCGTCGATGTCCCCCAGCCGCCCTCGCCCTACTCCCTCGACGACCCGCTGCTCCGCATCGGCCCGAAGGCCAACGACCTGTGGAAGCCGGTCATCGCCGCCGTCGACGGAATGGCCTGCGGCGGCGCCTTCTATCTCCTGGGGGAGGCCGAGTTCCTCATCGCCTCCGAGAACTCCACCTTCTTCGACCCGCACACCACCTACGGGATGGTCAGCGCATACGAGTCCATCTACATGGCGCAGCGGATGCCCTACGGGGAGATCGCCCGGCTGGCCCTGATGGGGACGGCGGAGCGGCTGGGGGCACCCCGCGCGTACGAGATCGGCCTGGTCTCCGAGCTGACCGCGCCCGGCGCCGCGGCCGAGGTGGCGCTGCGCCGCGCGGCCGTGCTCGCCGCCCAGCCGACCGAGGCGGTCCAGGGCACCGTGCGCGCCCTGTGGACGGTCAAGGAGGCGGCCCGGACGCAGGCCCTGGCGCAGGCCCCCCAGCTGATCGCGCTGGGCAATCTGCCCCCGGACCGCCAGGCCGGGCTGTTCGCCACCCGCCCGCGGCACGGCGGCCAGGAGGGCGGGCGGGAGGACGGACGGCCGGTCAGGTGACCTACATCCGCGACTTGTGCGCCCGCGTGATCTCGCAGGTGAACCAGAACTGCCCGATGGAGGACTGGTTGACGGTGTACTTGGCGGTGTAGGTCTCGGTGTCGCCGGGACCGACGGTGATCGAGCGCTCGTGCAGCCCGTACGCCTTGCCGTCGGCCGGCTTGGCCTTCATCCAGTTGACGGCCATGTCATAGGAGAAGGAGTCGGTCGACGACGGATTGGTGATGGAGACCGTGTACGTGAACTGGCGCAGCGAATCGGAGAAGTCGCAGTTGCTGCCGTCGACGTCCGACCGCCCGTCCGGGTCGTACGTCTCCTGGGTCGGCGAGGGCGAGTACGTGGGCTCGTACGACGGGGTCGGACTGCTCGCGTCGTACCCGCCGGTGGAGGAGGGGCTCGGCGCGTAGACCGGCACCTTGACACGAGGCCGGGGGAGCGCGCAGCCACCTGCCGTGGCGACCGTGGCCAGCACCAATGCGGTCGCCACCGCTGCCCTGATTCCCGTACGGGCGCCACCGCGGCTGCCCATGCGTGTGCACTGCTGCATTCTCTTGTTCATCCCCCGTGGAAACCTCTGAACCCGTCGTCCTGTGGTTTGACGCGTGCACGGCACCTTAGCAAGGCCCGGTGACACTCCGTACGGGCCACATGCCACGCGTGCGGGCGTACTTCTCTCGCGAGCACAGAGGGTCGGGCGTAGCGTCGGTCACGGAGGATGACCGGACGACTCGAAGCGAGGCGACGCCCGTGGTGCGCAACGTCATCGGGTCGCTGATCGCCCTCGTCGGAGCGACGGCCGCCGTCTGGAGCCCCTTCCGTCCCTGGTACGACGGCCGTCACGGCAGCGATGTGCGGATCGAAGACCTCTTCAACGGCATCACCCGCAGCAGCGCCGCCCTCTTCGGCTCCGTCGTCCTCCCCATGGCGTTCGCCGTCCTGCTGACCCTGATCGGAGTCGCCCTGCGCTCCCGGGCGCTGGTCACCCTCGCGGGCCTGGTGGTGCTCGGTTTCACGATCCTGTGGATGGTCCGCCAGGGCCAGGCCGCCAGCGAACTGACGGCCGGCGCCCGCGGCCTGGGGGTGGGCGTCGCCAACGCCCTGGGCGGCGGCGCACTGCTGCTGCTCGGCGCCCTGATCATGCGCGGCCGCGGCCGACGGGTCCCCCATCACGCATACGACGAGCGCCGGTACGCCGACGGACGCTACGGACCCGCCGCACCGGACGACCGCTACGACGAGCGTGCGCCCTACGACCCGCACACGCCCTACCCTCCGGGGACGCCCGAACCCTGGGACGCGGGCCGCCCGGGAGCCGAGGAGTGGAACCCGGAGCCGTATTCCACCGGCCCCGCCGGACCCCCGGCAGGCCCCGCGGCACCCGGCGGACACGGCAGCGGTGCCTACGGCCCGAGGGAGGACACCCCCACCGCTCCCCTGCCGGTCACCCCGCCGCCACCACCGCCCACGCAGCAACAGTGGACACAGCCGCAACAACAGCGTCAGCAACCTCAACAACCGCAGCAGCCACGGCCGACCATGCCGGCCCGTCAGCAGCCCCCCACACCTCCGGTGGAGTGGGCCAAGGAACACCGGCAGCCGCGCCCCGCGCAGCCACAACAGCCAGGCCAGTCCGGTCAGCCAGACCAGCCCGGCCAACCCGACCGGTCCGAACACCCCGAACAGCCTCCGGAGGACCGGCAGTAGACGGCCACCACCAGGTCACGACAGCCGCATCACGACCGCCGCATCACGACCGCCGCGCCAGCCCCGTCCCCTTGGCCGCGTCCAGCGCGTACACACAGCGGTCCTTGCTGCATGCGTACACCACACCGCCGACCGCGACCGGCGAACCGGTGATCTCGCCGCCGGTCGCCAGCTTCCAGCGCAGCTGGCCGCCCATCGCGTCGAGCGTGTAGAGGCAGTGGTCGGCCGAGCCGAAGTGCACCCGGCCCTCCGCAACGACCGGTGCACCGACGACCTCCGCGCCGGCCTGGAACCGCCAGCGCGGCGTGCCGGTCACCGCGTCCAGTGTGTAGAGCGCCTTGCCGCTGCCCAGGTGGACCGCGCCGTGCGCGACCAGCACCGGTTCGGTGGACTGCCGCGCCTCGGTGGCGATCCGCCAGCGGTCGCGGCCGTCCGACGGGTCCAGCGCGTAGACCGTGCCGAGGTAGTCCGCCAGGTAGACCCCGCCGCCGGTGACGGCCGGGCCGGGCGCGAAGGCGGGCGGGCTGAGGAACACCGCGGGCGCCTCGAAGTGCCAGCGCACGTCGCCGCGCGCGATATCGATCGCCAGCACCCGGGTCCCGGCCACGACATAGACCGCACCGTCCGACGCGGGCAGCAGCCGTACCGGCACCCCGCCGCAGGCCGCGGCGTCGCCCACCGGGTACGACCAGCGCTCGATGCCGGTGCGCGCCTCCAGCGCCTTCAGCCGCGCGTCGGCCCAGACGAACACCGTGCCGTCGTGCACCACGGGCCCGGCGTCGGCCGTCTCGAAGTCGGTCTGGACGCCGCCGATCTCCCACAGCAGTTCGCCGTTGGCGGCCTCCCATGCCTGGACGCCGCCACCACGGGTGCTGGTGACGACGGTCCCGCGGTCGGCCTTGAGGGCGTAGACCCAGCCCTCGGTGTGCAGCCGCCAGCGCTCGGTGCCGTCGTCGGCGTCCAGCGCGTACAGGCTCGGGCCGTCCGAGGCATGGATCCGGCCGTCCGCGACCGCCATCGCCCAGGCGACGTCACGGGTCTTGAACTTACGGCGCCCGCTGGCCACGTCGAGCGCATGCACCTCGAAGGACGTGACGTACAGCAGGTCGTCGGCGACGGCGGGGGTGCCCCACACATCGTTCGACATCCGGAACCGCCAGGGGCGCCAGCGGCCCGGCTCGGCGGGCGGCGCCTCGGGCGGAGCGGGCGGTGCGGCCTCGCCACGGGCCGGACCGTCCCCGGCACCATTGGCCGAGCCCTGCGGCGGCACACCGGTGACCGGTCCGGTACCGGGCGGCCGCACCCAGTTCGTCGCGGCACCGGCCTGCCCGCGCGGCTGGGCGCCGGGGGAGTCGGCGCGCGGCCCCGGCCCTATCGGGGCGGGCGAGCCACCGAGGCGTACGGGACCGGCGGCGCCGTCCACGGAAACGGCCGGCGGCGCGGCGGACAGCGCGGCGGCGGGCGGGGCGGCGGAGACCGGGGTCACCCGGGCCGTCGAGGCATCCGGGCCGAGCACCGCGGGCTGCGGCATCGGGCCCGGGTTGGCGCCGCGCGGATCGCCGCCGCGGTGCGCGCCGGGGCCCGCGCCCATCTGGCCCGGCCAGCCGGACTCCGCGCCGACCGGTGCGCTCTCCGGGCGCGGCGGCGCCGGGACGGGCTGTGATGCGGGCATCGGGGGCGACACGGGCGGGGACGGCGGCGCGGCGGGCGCCGAACGGCCGGCGGCGCGCCCGGAGCCGGCCCGCTGGCCGTTGTTCGCCACGGTGGTGCGGCCACCGCGGCGGCCCTCGATGAGTGCCACCGCGCCGGCCGGCAGCCAGGCCGAGGCGGTACCGCTGTCATCGCTGCCGGAGCCGAAGAGATGCGGCGCGAGCTGGGACTGAAGATCGGCGGGTGACGGCCGCTGGCCGGCCTCCATCTGCATACAGGACTCCATGAGCGGACGCAGTTCGTCCGGCAGCCCGGCCAGGTCGGGCCCCTCACGCAGCAGCATGAAGACGGTCTCTACGGGGTTGGCGCCATGGAACGGCGCATGCCCGGTGGCGGCGAAGACGAGCGTCGAGCCGAGGGAGAAGACATCGCTCGCGCCCGTCACGCTGCGCGAGTCACGGGCCTGCTCGGGCGACATATAAGCGGGCGTGCCGACGGCGACGTTGGTCATCGTCAGGCGGGTGTTGGACACCCCGGAGGCGATACCGAAGTCGATCACCCGGGGGCCGTCCTCGACGACCAGCACGTTCGACGGTTTCAGGTCACGGTGCACCAGTCCCGCGCCGTGGATGGACTGAAGCGCCTCGGCGATCCCTGCCGCCAGCCAGCGCACCGCCTGGGCCGGGAGCGGCCCGCACTCATTGACTATTTCCTCGAGGGAGGGCGCGGGGACATAGGCCGTCGCGAGCCAGGGCACTGCCGCGCGCGGGTCGGCGTCCACCACCGCGGCCGTGTAGAAGCCGCTGACCGCGCGGGCCGCCTCCACCTCGCGTGTGAAGCGGACCCGGAACAGCTGGTCCTCGGCGAGCTCGGTACGCACCGTCTTGATCGCCACGCGCCGGCCGGACGCCGAACGCGCCAGATAGACCAGGCCCATGCCGCCGGCCCCGAGACGGCCGAGCACCTCGAACGGGCCGATCCGCCGGGGATCGTGCTGCGTCAGCTGCTTCAGCTGCTCCACCACTTGCCTGCCACCTCCCCGTGGGGCGTAAAAAAGAGACTCTCCATAGCCACGAGCCGCCGAGAGCCACTGCCCCGTGCAGCGTCTCCCCGCCTGCGGCGAGGACTGTCGAAACGGCCGTACGCGTGCTGATTGTTCCTGGCCGGGCCGACGGTTGCGAACCCGGGGCCTGTCCGCCGTGTCACGGCATACCCCCCGTAGCCCGCACCGGGCCCGTTACCCGACGTAACCCAACCGCGCCTGACGTGCTGCGATACGTCCCCTGACGGGCGTTTGCCGAGCGGGTTACCGGCGGGTTGCAAATCCCCCGTGCGCGGCACCGCTCGAAATACGGACGCTCACCACTTTGTTTGACGGGCGCACCGAGGGAGCGGTTCACACCCCCGGACATCCGGTGGCCGCGGCGGCCGAATCCATGCTGTTCCACCGACCGTTCCACCGACTGTGCACACCCATCCCCCACCGGTCATGCCATCCCCGTCGTCGCCCTCGGCCCCACGGCCCCACGGCCCAATTCTGCGCGTTCGAAGGTCATTTCGGCGTCATGACACCTGGCGTGGCGCCCGACCAGGAATCCGGGCAGGCCGGAACGCCTGCCGAAGCGGCGGTCAGATGTCCAAGCTAGCGCCGGTTCGTGCGGTTCGCCCGCCGAGGATTCGCACACGCGGTCGATTCCTGAAGGACCCATCGGGCGTGGTGATGACGGACGGACGAACGTGCCGATATTCAACTGGCGGCCATCGCCGTGCACTTGCCGCACGGACAGTGACCACTTATCCACCAAAGTTGTCCACAGCCTGTTGATAACACTCTTCACCGGATCGGACCAAGCGGCTCCGCACGAATCGCGGCCGCGGGCGGGCCCGCTACCGCCGCCCGTTAAGGGGCCGCGCACCGCGAACTCCCCCATCCCCATTTGCAGGCAGCCAAATCGCGCTCCGATCACCCCTCGGTAAGCTGACGGCATGACAGGACAAGTTCGAACCGTCGACGGCAGAGTTGCCGGCCGCCGCGGACAGGCGACGCGGCAAAAGCTTCTCGACTGCCTCAGCGAAATGCTCAGTTCGTCCCCCTACCGGGACGTCAAAGTCATCGATGTAGCCCGAAAAGCGGGGACTTCACCCGCAACGTTCTATCAGTACTTCCCGGACGTCGAGGGTGCCGTCCTCGAAATCGCCGAGGAGATGGCCAAAGAAGGCGCCACTCTGACCGATCTTGTCGCCGGACGCTCCTGGGTGGGCAAATCCGCGTGGCAGGCGGCGGAGGATCTGGTCGAGGGCTTCCTCTCCTTCTGGCGGAGGCATGACGCGATTCTGCGCGTCATCGACCTGGGTGCGGCCGAGGGCGACAAGCGGTTCTACAAGATCCGCATGAAGATCCTTAATGCCGTCACCAACTCCCTTACAGATTCGATCAAGGAACTTCAGAGCAAGGGCAAGGTCGACAAGGACGTGAGCCCGCCCGCGATGGCCGGCTCGCTCGTCGCGATGCTGGCCGCGGTTGCCGGGCACCAGAAGGGCTTCCAGAGCTGGGGCGTCAAGCAGGCCGAGCTCAAGCCGAACCTGGCGCTGCTGGTGCACCTCGGCGTCACCGGCAAGAAGCCGACCAAATAACCACACCGCCGAGAAAGCAGCCGAAGCGGCCCGAGAGGCAGCCGCGCCTCGAAGCCCCGTTGCTGCCGGGCTCGTTCGTCACCGGTCCTTTATCCGTCCTGCCATAGCTGTACCGCACACGCAGCGGGCGCCGCGCGACCCCTAGGGAGTTCGCCGCGGCGCCCGCTGTCTGCATGGCGAACCGACCGGGCAGGGGCCAAGCCCCGTGACGCACCGGACGGATCACCGCCGCTCCAGCCGGAACAGCCGGATCTCCCGCGCCACCCGCGCCTGGTACGCGGCGTACGGCGGCCAGAACGCCAGCGCCGCCCGCCAGGCCTGCGCCCGCTCCTCCCCGGTGAGCAGCCGGGCCCGCACCGGAATGTCCCGGCCCCGCCAACTCACCTCGGCATCCGGGTTCTTGAGCAGATTGCCGGTCCAGGCCGGATGACCCGGCCGTCCGAAGTTGCTGCCGATCAGCAGCCAGCCGCCGCCCTCCTCCGGGAGGCACGCCAGCGGCGTACGCCGCGGCTGCCCGCTCCGCGCCCCGGTCGCCGTCAGGATCACCCCGGGCAGCATCCGGGCGCTGAGCAGCACTTTTCCGCGGGTCAGCCGGTGCACCGCGCGGTCCAGCGCGGGGATGAAGTGCGGCGCGATCCGGGCGAACGTACGGGTCGCGGAGACTCTCTGGAGCAATCGCTCGCCCGGCGGCATCAGGCCTCCACCGCTTCGGGCGCACGGGCCCCCGCGGCCGCACCGGACGCACCGGACGCACCGGACGCACCGGGCCCATCGGCGGCACCGGACGCATCGGCGGCATCGGACCCATCGGCCACACGGGCGCTCGCAGGTCTCGCCCCGCCTCCACCCGCCTCCCTGCTTCCGTCCGTCGGCCCGCTTCGGCCCCTCGGCCCGCTTCCGTCCCTCGGAGCGCTTCCGGCCGCCTCCCCCGCCCCGCCCGCGAACAGCCCCGCCTCCTCGGCGGCCCGTGCCCGCAGCCGGTGCACGGGCCCCAGCAGCAGTTCGTCGCAGGCGGCGCGCTTGAAGTACAGATGTGCCTCGTGCTCCCAGGTGAAGCCGATACCGCCGTGCAACTGCACCGCCTCGGCCGCCACGGCACGCAACGTCTCCAGCGCCTGCGCGAGCGCCAGCGCCCCCACGCCGGGCTCGGCCGCACCGTACCGTCCCGCCGCTCCCTCGGTCCCGGACCGGTCACGGCCCGCCGACCAGGCCGCGTAGTACGCCGCCGAGCGCGCCGCCTGGAGCGTCACATACAGATCGGCGAGCCGGTGCTGGACCGCCTGGAAGGAGCCGATGGGCCGGCCGAACTGCTCGCGCTCCTGAACGTAGGCGACGGTCCGGGCCAGCGCCGTATCGGCCGTGCCGACCGCCTCGGCAGCCAGCGCCGCGGCCGCCGCCACCCCGGTCGCGGCCAGCGCACCGGCGACCGCCGCCTCGTCACCGTCCGCCTCGCCCAGCAACTCCGCCGGCGCCTCACGCAGTTCGAGGCGCGCCTGCGGACGGGTCTCGTCCAGCGCGGTCTGCCGGGTCCGCAGCAGACCGGGCACGCCGGGCCCCGCACCGCGCCCGGCGTCCGCTCCGTCGGCTCCGTCCGCCGGGCCGAGCGCCCCCGCCCGTACGAGAAAGAGCAGGGTACGGCTGCGCGCGAACCCACCGGTATGCGCGGCCACCACCAGCACGTCCGCGGTGTGCCCGTTCAGCACCTGCCCGGCTTCCCCGTACAGCCGCCACGTTCCGTCCTGCACCCGCGCCTGGATGCCGCCGGCCCGGCCGCCACCCGCCCAGTCGGCGTCGTTCGGCCCGGTCAGGGCGAGTGCGGTGGCGAGCTGCCCGCCCGGTACGGCGAGCGTTCCGGTCAGCTCTCCGGTGGCCAGGGCCGGCAGCAGTGCGGTGCGCTGGCGCTCACTGCCGAGCGCGAGAATCAGCGGCGCGGCCAGCGCGGCGGTGGCGATCAGCGGCGAGGGGAGTACGGCGCGGCCGGTCTCCTCGCAGGCCAGGGCCAGTTCGGTGGGCCCGCAGCCCACCCCGCCGTATGCGGTGGGCAGCGCCAGGCCGGGCAGGCCGAGCTGGGTGGCGAGCTGCCGCCACAGGTGCTCGTCGTACCCGGGTGGGGTGCGTACCGCCGCCTTGACCTCGTCCGGACCACAGCGCTTGAGCAGCAGCTCGCGCAGCGTACGGCGGATTTCGTGCTGCTCCTCGGTGAACGCGGCATCCATCGGCGGGCTCCTCCCGGCCGTGCGACAACGCCCGTCCGGTACGACGGGCCCCCGCTTCCGATCTGACGGGCCGTCATAGTAGGGACGGGGGGTGCACTTTCCTAGGGCGAGTCCACAAAGTCCCGGGAGGGGAGGAAGACAACCCGGCGGGGTTGCAGGCCCCAACAGCCATGCCCCTGCCCCGACTTCGCCATCGAAGTCGGGGTAGGGGGGCCGGGGCCCGGCGAGCGGGCCGGGATGTCCGGGCCGCTCGCCGCCCTGGGAGCCTTCCCGCCGCGTCAGAGGGTGAGATGGACCGTGAGCTGCGATTCCGTGTCACTGACGTTGACGACGTGGAGGAAGCCGTGGGCCGTGCGGTAGCGCCCGGTGCCTCCGGTGATCGCCAGGTCGATGTTGCCGGGGCCGGCAGTGGTGACGGTGAACCGGCCCTGCACGGTGAGCTGCCCCTGGGAAAGGGCCAGATCGGCCGCGCACTGGAGGTCGAACTCATCCGCGGGCGCGAACCGGGTCAGCGTACAGATCTCGCTGTAGGTGCCGACCGCGAGGCTGCCGCGGAAGAGATTCCCGCTCAGGACGAATTCGTCCCCCAGACTGGGGCCGCCCGACCCGTCCACATCGACGAGACCGCCCTGCGTCTGCTTCGCGACCAGCTGGAAGACCTCTTCTCTCGGAGGATTGGGCCCGGGACCGGTTCCGGTGGCAGCCGATGCCGAGGGCGCACAGAAAAGGAGGGCCGCCAATCCGGCGGCCGCACTCAGAGCGACATGCTTGAAGTGACGCACGGTTTTCTCCTCTGGGACTGGAAGGGAAATGCATTGGCTATGGCCATGAAATGCGGTAATGGCGCAGTAATTCCCGGCCGATATCGCAGGGCCGCCAGGACGCACTTGCGCAGTCACGCCGCGGCGCCGCGAATCCCGCCCCTGGCCGGCCGGGGGCTCGGTGTTCCGGGGGCGCCGCTCGGGCAGGCCGGGTCCGCCGCGCGGCCGGCCGGTCGTGGCGCCCGGAGGGGATCAGATATCGGGGCCGGAGACGTAGGTGAACGATCCGGAAGGCGTGCCTCCGGGGCCGGTGACGGTGACGGCGAAGGTGCCGGGGGTGCCGCTGGGCGGGGACGTGGTGGTCACCGTGGTGTCGGAGACGATCTCGAAGGGGGCCGGGACGCCGTTGAAGGTGACCTGGTCGGTGGTGGACAGGCCGGTGCCGGTGACGGTCACCACGGTGCCGCCGGAGGTCGGTCCGGTGTCGGGGCTGACACCGGTGACGGTGGACGGACTGACGTAGGTGTAGGTCAGTCCGTCGGCGCTCCCGCCGGCGGTGAACACGGTGACGGGGACGCCGCCCGGGGTGGTGACCGTCACGGGGACGACGCCCGATCCGGCAGGAGTGGTGACGGTCGGCGAGGTCGCCGTGCGGGCCGCACCAGGGGCGAGGGTAATTCCGTCGGGCATGGCGCCCACGGGAATCACGGCCCCCGCTAAGAATGCGGCACTTAATCCGGGACCGGGCACCTGGCCGGACGCCGGAAATTGTGGCTTATAGGCGAACATGACACTCCCTGAGGCAGGCGGGACGGCCTTGTCCCGCACACGGAAATGCCTGCTTCACCGTATGGGCAACAGCGAGCAGCGAACCGGCCGAAGTGGGGCCGGTGAATTACACACAGCGGATGGAGAATACCCTTCCCGGGAAAGCATTTGAAGCCTGCTTCCATATCTCCGATTCTCTGATAATCGCTTTACTTCCGCTTCCTCGCCCAGGCCGGGCGGACAAGGCCCCTGGCGGGCCCGGGTCAACACCGGGCGGACTCCGGGCCGGTTACCGGGCGGCTCTCCGCGCCCTGCCCACGCCCCCGCATCTGATGTACCGTCAGATTCATGACTTCAGGGACCCCTTACGGGAATCGCAGGGTCGCCGTCGCCGGAGTGGCCCTGTCCGACTGCGGCCGCGTGGACGAGGCCACCCCGTACGCCCTGCACGCCCAGGCCGCCCGCCGGGCGCTGGCCGACAGCGGTCTGGACCGGTCGGTGATCGACGGCTTCGCCTCGGCCGGTCTGGGCACTCTCGCGCCCGTCGAAGTCGCCGAATATCTGGGACTGCACCCCACCTGGGTCGACTCGACCTCGGTGGGCGGCTCCACCTGGGAGGTACTGGCCGCACACGCCGCCGACGCGATCGCCGCCGGCCATGCCAACGCCGTACTTCTCGTCTACGGTTCCACCGCCCGCGCCGACCTCAAGGCCGGACGCCGTACCGCGAACCTCTCCTTCGGTGCCCGCGGCCCGCTCCAGTTCGAGGTCCCCTACGGGCACACCCTGATCGCCAAATACGCCATGGCCGCCCGTCGTCATATGCATCAATACGGGACCACGCTGGAGCAGTTGGCCCAGATAGCCGTCCAGGCGCGGGCCAACGCGGCGGCCAATCCGGACGCCATGTACCGCGACCCGATCACCGTCGACGAGGTCCTCTCCGGCCCGGTGATCGCTGACCCGTTCACCAAACTGCACTGCTGCATCCGCTCCGACGGCGGCTGCGCGGTCCTGCTCGTCGCCGAGGACTACGTCCCTGACCTCGCCAAGCCCCCGGTATGGGTACTCGGTTCCGGCACCGCGGTCTCGCACACCACCATGTCGGAGTGGGACGACTTCACCGTCTCGCCCGCCGCGGTCTCCGGCCGGCTGGCCTTCGAACGTGCCGGTGTGCGCCCCGACGAGATCGACCTCGCCGAGCTCTACGACGCCTTCACCTATATGACCCTGGTGACGCTGGAGGACCTCGGCTTCTGTGCCAAGGGCGAGGGCGGGGCATTCGTCGAGAAGGGGCGGCTGCTGCGGGACGGGGAGTTGCCGGTCAACACCGACGGGGGCGGGCTGGCCGCCTGCCATCCCGGTATGCGCGGCCTGTTCCTGCTGGTCGAGGCCGTACGCCAACTCCGCGGCGAGGCCGGCCCGGACCGCCAGGTACGCAAACCCGGCGGCGCACTCCCCCAGCTCGCGGTCGCCTCGGGCACGGGCGGCTGGTTCTGCTCCTCGGGGACGGTGGTGCTGGGGCGGGGGTGAGGCGAGGGGGCAGGGGTGAGTGGAGGGGTCAGCGATGAGGGGGCGGCCGACGGGGGCCGGGCCGGCACGATGGCGCCCGGCCCGGCCCCCTGGGCGTCAGCTCAACCGCTCCTCGATCAGGTCCGCGGCCCGTCGGGCACCCCCCGCCGCGCGGGCCTCGGCCCGTAGCTCGGCCGAACGCGCGGCGACCTGCGGATCAGTGGTGAGCTCCAGCAGCGCGCGGCGCAGCGCCTCGGCCGTGGCATCCGCGGTGTCGATACGGCGGGCGACACCCAGCTCGGCCAGCCGGTCGGCGTTGAGGAACTGCTCGGCGCCCTGCGGGACGGCGATCATCGGCACACCCGTGTACAGCCCTTCACTGCTGCCGCCCATCCCTGCATGCGTCACAAACGCGTCCGCCTGGTCCAGAACCGCCAACTGCGGTACCCACGAGCGCACTTCGATGTTCGCGGGAATCCGGTCGCCCAGCTCCGCCGGATCGGTGTACTTGCCGATCTGTAGCACCACATGCCACCCCGGCAGCTCCCCGAACGCCGCCACGCACTGCCGGTAGAACTCCGGCTGCCGCGTGTACGCCGAGCCCAGCGACACCAGCAGCACCTTCTCCGCACCGGCCGGCCGCGTCCAGCCGCCCTGCTCCGCACGGCTGCCGAGGCACGGCCCGACGAAGGCCACCGCATCGGTGTCGACCCGGTCCGCATGCGGCTGCATGGCACGCGGGATCATCGCCACCGCCCGGCGCGGCCGGCCGGCGTACGCGTCCACCTCCGTGGTGACCGCACCACACCGGGCCAGCCACTCGGCGAACCGCGAATGGTACGCAACCGCCCCCGGCAGCCCGGCGAACATCGCGGCAATCTCCTCCTGGGCCCCCTCCCAGCCCACAAAGGTCGGTGACAGCTGGACGAGCTCACGGCCCTGCGCCTCGGCCAGCGCGCGGGCGGAGTAGGAGGCGATGTCGTAGAGGTAGAGGTCGGCGGGGTCGTCGTCGTACGCGGTGCGCAGCTGCGGCAGCACCACGATCGCCTCGTCGAGGAAGAGCGAGGAGGCGGCAACGGGATCCTGCGGCCAGTCGTTGTCCGCGACCGGCAGGGTGGTGGAGTAGCGGACGAACTCGGCGCCGGTGGGGGCGATCAGCTCGGCCGCATGGCCGGCGTTGGCGTACGTCACACGATGGCCGCGGGCGACGAGCTCACGGATGATCTCCAGGCCGGGCAGCACATGGCTGACCATGGGCGAGCCGATCATGGCGATATGGGCGCGCGCAGGGGCAGCGGCAAGTTCAGAGGGACGCATAGGTCCAGGACTTCCTTCGGTACAGAGCTACGGAACGGGGACACGGAAGCCCGACGGCCCAGGCGGCACCGCGCGACACCGGCAACGAAGCCGGTCGCGCTGCGGGCACGCCTGGGTGCGGGCGGGGCGGCGGAACGCCCTCGGCCGTGTCAGCCGTAGATCTGGAGGAAGTTCATGGCGGCAGCGTAGGCGGAGCCCCCGGGACGGGGCGAACGAATTATTCCGTGGCGGTGGGGTCCCGTCCCGCCCCGGCCCGGCCCGGCGGGACGGGGCGGGGCGGGACGTTGGCAGAGCAGGGCGGGAAGGGCGGGCCGGGGTTGCCTCTGCCGGCCCGCGCCTAACTGGTGGGCGACGGGCGGGTGATGACGCTGAAGGACGTGCCGAAGGGGTCGGTGATCGCGGCCATCCGGCCGTAGGGGGCGTCCTCCGGGGTGCCCGCGGTACCGCCCGCGGCGACGGCGCGGGCTGCCAGGTCGTCGGTGTCCGCGACCTCGAACACGGTCTGCCAACGGGACGCGGGGGCCGCCGGGTCGCCGAAGATACCGCCGATCTCATGGCCGTCGGGGCGGCGCAGGAAGGTGAAGTCGAAGCCGGGGAGGTCGTCGTTGCCGTCGAGCGTGAAGTCGAAGACGGTGGCGTAGAAGTGGCGGGCGGGGCCGGGGTCCGGGCAGGCGAGGTCGTTGCGGACCAGTGCGCAGGGCTCGTTGACCAGCTCACAGCCCGCCAGCGTACGTCCCTGCCAGAGGCTGAAGCGGGCGCCGGTGGGGTCCGCGACGACGGCCGTACGGCCCAGGTCCGCCACATCCGCCGGCGGCACGAGCACCGTCCCGCCGCTGACGACGATCTGCTTGGCCGTGCGGTCGCAGTCGTCCGTGGCGAGGTGGACATGCCACCAGGACTCACCTTCGGCATCGGCGGCGGAGACGGGCCGCAGCGCCGCCACCCGCTGTCCGCGCAGCAGACACAGGGTGAAGGGGCCGGTTGCCGCCGACCGCTCCTCGTACTCCCAGCCGAACAACGCGCGGTAGAACGCCTTCGCACGGTCGAGGTCGGGGGCCCCGAGGTCGATCCACGTCGGCGTTCCGAGCGGCTGGTTGGTGCTGACCTTGCTCAACTTCTGCTCCTTCGCGGTGACGCTGCCAAGGCCGACGCTAGTGAGGATCAAGGTCAGGACGTGTCCTACATGGGACGCCTCGGCGCGACCTCACCCACAAGCACCATGGCCGAACACCGTGGACAAGCGTCGTGGACAAGCGTCACCGGCCGCCATCTTAAACAAGCGTCATAGACAAGCGTTTAAGACGCTCGTATAGTCAGCATCACCGGTCAGCGCGTGCACCACGACCGAGCGCCGCGATCACCCGGCGCAGTCCGTTCAGGAGCACCACGGCCCCGAAGGGAACCCCGCCATGTCCGACACCGGCCCCTCCCCCCGCAGCACGACGCCCCGGACCGTACTGATCTCCGGCGCGAGCATCGCCGGTCCGGCGCTCGCCTACTGGCTGCACCGCTACGGCTTCGCGGTGACCGTCGTCGAGCGCGCCCCCGCGCTGCGGACCGGCGGCTACAAGGTCGACATCCGGGGTGCCGCGATCGAGGTCGCCGAACGGATGGGCATCCTGGAGGACATCCAGCGCGCCAGTACGGACATGCGGACCGGCGCGTATGTGAACGACGACGGCAAGCGGATCGCCACCCTGCCCGCCGATGTCTTCGGCGCCCGGGTCGGCCGTGACGACGAGATCATGCGGGGCGATCTGGCGCGCATCCTCTACGAGCGCACCCGGGCGGACGTCGAATACCTCTTCGGCGACTCGATCACGTCGGTCACATCGACCGGCGAGCGAGCGGACGGCCGCCACGAGGCCGACGGCCTCACAGGCCTCGACGGCGTCGACGGCGTCGACGTCACCTTCGGGCATGCCGCTCCCCGCCGCTTCGACCTCGTCGTCGGCGCGGACGGTCTGCACTCCACCGTCCGACGGCTGGCCTTCGGCCCGGAAGAGCAATTCGTACGGCACCTCGGGGCGTATATCAGCGCCTTCTCCATGCCCAATGAACTGGGCCTGGACCGCGAGGAGTTGTACCACGCCCTGCCCGGCAGGCTGAGCTGCGCCTACAGCTCGGCAGGGGACCCGGCCGCAAAGGGCCTGCTCGTCTTCCGATCGCCACGGCTGAGCTACGACCACCGGGATCCGCAGCAGCAACTGGCCCTGTTGGACGCGGCGTTCGAGGGCGTGGGGGTGGAGGCCTCACCGGCCCGAGGCTGGGGTCAGGTCCCGCGGATGCTCGAAGCGGCCCGTGCGGCGGGCGACTTCTACTTCGACGGGATGCAGCTGATCGAGATGGACCGCTGGTCGCACGGCCGGGTGGTACTGCTCGGCGATGCCGCGTACTGCCCCTCACCTGCGTCGGGGCAGGGCACGGGGATGGCTCTGGTCGGCGCGTACGTCCTGGCCGGTGAGCTGGCGGCGGCCGGCCGCGCCCCGGAGGAGGCCTTTGGGCGCTACGAGACGGAGATGCGCGGCTACGTCGCGGTCAATCACGCGCTGGCGAGGAAGTTCGCCCGGGAGATGACGGCGGACACCTGGCGACAGATCCGGTTCCGGCATCTGATGATGCGGATCCTGCCCTGCATGCCGTGGAAGAACCTGATTGCGAAGAAGATCGCGGAGGACGTCCAGCGAGGTGCCCGAGCGATCACACTCAAGGACTATCCGGTGCCGGAGGCGCCAGAGGTGCCGAACCGCGCCGCCGGCCCCGCGCCGGCCGCCGCACGCCCCACGTACGCTGCCTGACATGACTGATCATCCCGGGCACCAGGACCCGCCGGACGCCGCTTCCACCGCTTCCACCGGTGCCGCAGGTGCCGCAGGTGCCACCGCGCACGATTTCGCCGCGCATGACGCCGACGCCGCGGACGCCCGCGCGTTCCGCGAGCTGCTGCGCGGGCTGCGCGTATGGGACGTCGAGCTGCCGTCGTTCGACCCGGCAACGGCCCCGGACGAGCCGCTGCCACTGTTCCGGCAGTGGCTGCGGGAGGCCGCCGAGGCAGGTGTCCCCGAGCCGCACACCATGACGCTGGCCACGGCGGACGCGTCCGGCGACCCCTCCGTACGGACCCTGATGCTGCACGACGCCGACGAGCAGGGCTGGCACTTCGCCTCGCACCGCGGCAGCCGTAAGGGCCGCGAGCTGGCCGTGCGGCCGCGGGCGGCGCTCGGCTTCTACTGGGCGGGGGTCGGCCGCCAAGTGCGGGTCCGGGGGTCGGTGACCGCGGCAGGGCCCGAGGAGAGTGCGGCAGATCTGCACCGCCGCTCCACGGGTGCGCTGGCCGCTGGGCTGGTCGGCCGGCAGAGCGAGGTGCTCGGCTCTGCCAAGGAGCTGGCACGCGCCTCGGACGCCGCATGGGAGCGCGCCCGGCGCGAGCCGGAGGCGCCGGTGCCGAGCTGGACGCTGTACGTGCTGTGCGCCGAGGAGGTCGAGTTCTTCCAGGGCGATGCGCGGCGCCGCCATATCCGCCTCAACTACCGTTACGAGGGCGGTCGTTGGGTCCAGGAACTGCTCTGGCCGTGAGGGACGTCCGGCGCGGGAACCGCTCCGCTCGCCCTCACAGCTGCTGATACATGATGTGCAGCCCCACATAACCCTTGGTGGGGTGCCGGAAGCCCTCGGGCAGTGTCGTCATGATCTGGAAGCCCAAGGACTCCCAGAGGGCGACAGCGCCGGTGTTGGTCTCCACGACGGCGTTGAACTGCATCGCGCGATAGCCCTCCGCGCGGGCCCACGCCAGTACGTGTTCGCCCAGCGCCCGCCCGACGCCGCGCCCGCCGTACTGCGGGTCGACCATGAAGCTGGCGCTGGCGATATGCGCGGCGCCGCCCATGTGGTTGGGGTTCATCTTGGCCGTACCGAGCACCGTGCCGGAGTCGTCGACGGCGACGACCGTACGGCCGGGCGCCGTCAGCATCCACATCTCGCGGGCCGTCGCCTCGTCGATGTCCCGCGGATAGGTGTAGGTCTCCCCGGCCACCACGATGGCGCGGAGGAAGGGCCAGATGGCGGGCCAGTCGCCCGCGGTCGCCTCACGAATCAGCACGGCCACAGCATCCCGCGGACCCGCCGGGGCCGCCACCGGAATTCGCCGCGGCCCTGCACGGCAACGCGGGGAGGCGTGAGCCCAGGAACGATGCCGGGGGGAGAGACGGCGACGCGAGAGCCCAGGGGCGGCGAACTCAGGGACGGGGGCTCAGGAGCGGGAACTCACGGACGCGCCGGCGTCACGCGGGCCGGAAGACAGGGATGGCAACCCTCCCGCCCGCGCCCTCACCTTCGCCGTCGTCGTCACCCTCACGACGGAAGTGCACCGCGAGCGGCATCCCGATCCGCAGTTCCGGCTCCGGGCAGTCGGTGATCTCGGTCATCATCCGGGGGCCTTCGACGAGATCGGCCACGGCCGCGACGTACGGGACCCGCTCACCGAAGGGCGGGAGATCGTTACGGTGCACGACGGACCAGGTGTAGAGGGTGGCGCGGCCGGTGGCCGGCTCCCAGACGACGTCCTCGCTCCAGCAGTACGGGCAGAACTCACGCGGGTAGTGATGGGCCGCACCGCACCCCTCGCCCCGGCAGCGACGGAGCAGCAGCCGCCCCTCGGCCGCCGCGTCCCAGTACGGCCTGGTGAAGGCGTCCACCTCGGGCAGATCAACACGCGCCGCGCTCCGGGCCCCACTTCGCGGCGCACTCCGTGACGCACCCCGCGCCGCAGCCGGCACAGCACCCTGCGCCGCACGCGGCCCAGCCTCCTGCGCCCCCGCTGTCCCTGCTGCCCCCACCCTCCCGGCCCTCACGAGAACACCCCCACCACGGCATCGAGCGACCACGTCTGCCAGCTCATCGCGAACAGGGCGACCAGGGAGATCAGCGCCATCATGGCGTTCTGCCCCTGCTCCGCCCAGTCGTGGATCATCAGCACCAGATAGAGAAGGTTGAGCACCAGGCCGGCAACCAGCGCGACCGGGGTGAGGAACCCGAGGACGAGGCCGAGCCCGAGGGCCAGCTCGGCGTAGACCACGAGGTACGCCATCACCTTGGGCCGGGGCCGGACGACCGCATCGAAGCCGCTGCGCACCACGCGCCAGCGGTGTTTGCCGGCCACGTCCCCGGCCCACGCGATGCCCGTACCGCGCTCGAACCAGCCCTTTTTGTCCTTGTGCCGCCAGCTCTCCAGCCACCACAGGCCGAGGCCGATGCGGAGCACGGCCAGCCACTCTGCCCCACCGAGCCAGATCGTCTGCATCCCGCACACCCTCTCGCTGCCGCACCGGGTGCCCGGCATCGGCGCGTCCCACCGCGCACACCGTGCCCACCGGCACACACCTTCCCACCGATTCTGACGGTACGTCAGTTCAGCCGAAGCAGAACCTACGCGCAAGGGGCCCTGCACGATCCACCCACGCCCCGCCCCAACACCCCACCCCCGCCCCGTCGCCCCGTCGCCCCGTCGCCCCGTCGCCCCGCCACAGTGCATCCGCCAGTCAGTGGCGGCCAATTGCGGTCGCGTGGGCAGGGGGCTGCTCCTCAGAATGATGACCATGCAGCGCATCGAGTTCCTGACCTACCCCGCGAGCGGCCAACTGCCGGGCCTCCTGTGGGGCATTCGCATCGACGGCACAGATCTGCGCACGTACACCGCCGACGCCACCCGTGACCTCTGGCGACAGGAGCACGAGGAGGAGAGCCCGGCCGAGAATGAACTCTTCCTGCTCCACCAGCACGGCGGCCTCTCGCTCCGGGAGGCCGGCGAGCCCGTACGCCACTTCCTCGGCGACCCCGCACCGGAGTTCGCCGACCCCTCCACCGGCACCACCCCGGTCCTGGGCTGCTCCTGCGGCATCTGGGGCTGCTGGCCCCTGCTGACGATCATCACCACGACCCCGGACACCGTCACCTGGTCCTCCTTCCGACAGCCCTTCCGCAAGGAATGGGGCGAGCTCCCCATGGGTCCGTACACCTTCGACCGCGCCGCCTACGAGGCCGCACTCGCAGACCCGGCCCGCCTCGCCGAGGACCCCCTGGAGTCGAACAGCGAGACGACGCCGTGACCTGCGACCCGGCCTCATGTCGCACCACTCGGGCCGGCCAGGGCCGCGCAGCCCGGGGGCCGAGTTGCGCGCCGACCCTGCGTCTCAGGCGGAAATCCGGGACCCTGCAAGCGCCGACCCCCGCAAGCTTTACCGTGCACGCCCATTCCTGACATGCCGTCAGTTCAGTAATCTGACTATGCGTCAGGTACTGAGAATGAGAGGCCTCACACAGGAGCGGGCGTCTGCGATGCTTGGATCGACTCACGGCACCCTCACCACTCACTCCCGGCCGGCCCGCGTCGTGGCCTGTGGGGAGCAACCACCACACACCGTCCACGGCATGAGTGAACCGCACTCCGGCGACGGCGGACAGGGCGCCGGCGCGGTCGACCGCGATGTCAGCGGGCGCCCACTGCACGCTCCGGTGCCCGACCTGGACCGGTTCTTCCGGCCCGGGTCCGTGGCCGTGATCGGCGCCTCGGACAGCGAGGGCCGGCCCAACACCGGGATCACCCGCCAGCTGATCGCCTGGGCGGAGCGCGTCGGCGCCCGGCTCCACCCCGTCAACCCGGGGCGCACCGAGGTCTTCGGGCGGCCCTGCCATGCCACCGTCGCCGATCTGCCGGAGACCGTGGATCTCGCCGTCCTGCTCGTCGGCGATCCGCTGCCGGTCATCGAGCAACTCGCCGAGGCCAAGGTGAAGTTCGCCGTGGCCTTCGCCTCCGGTTTCGCCGAGACCGGCGAGCGCGGCGCGGCCGCCCAGGCCCGGCTGGCCGAGGCCGTCGAACGCTCCGGGCTGCGGCTGCTCGGCCCGAACACCAACCTCAACGCCTTCGAGAAGTTCCGCGAGGACCTGGAAGGCCCGGCCATCGCCCTGATCACCCAGTCGGGCCACCAGGGCCGCCCCGTCTTCAGCCTTCAGGAACTGGGCGTCCGCCTCTCGCACTGGGCCCCCACCGGCAACGAAGCCGATCTGGAGACCGCTGACTTTCTCTCCTACTTCGCCACCCGTCCCGAGGTCGGCGCCATCGCCGCGTATGTGGAAGGCCTCAAGGACGGCCGCAGTTTTCTGCTCGCCGCCGACCGGGCCGCCCGCAACAAGGTGCCCGTCGTCGCCGTCAAGGTCGGCCGCACCGAGACCGGCGCCCGGACGGCCGCCTCGCACACCGGCAAGCTCACCGGCGCGGACGGCGTCGTGGACGCGGCGATGCGGCAGTTCGGCGTGATCCGGGTGGACGGGCTCGACGAGCTCCAGGACACCGCGGCACTGCTGGCCCGCGCCAAGGAGCCCACCGCCGAGGGCATCGCCGTCTATTCGATCTCCGGTGGCACCGGCGCCCACTTCTCCGACCTGGCGACCGCGGCGGGCCTGCGGCTGCCCACCCTCGGCGCCGCCAAGCAGGCCGAACTGCACGAGTGGATACCGGACTACCTCGACGTCGCCAATCCGATCGACAACGGCGGGCACCCGGTCGGTGACTGGCGCGGCCGCAAGATCATCGACGCGATCCTGGCCGACCCGTCCATCGGCGTACTGATCTGCCCGATCACCGGGCCCTTCCCGCCGATGAGCGACAAACTCGCCCAGGACCTGGTGGACGCGGCGGAGCAGACGGACAAGCCGGTGTGTGTGGTGTGGGGCTCGCCGGTCGGTACGGAGGACGCCTATCGCGGCACCCTCCTCGGCTCTTCTCGGGTGGCGACCTTCCGCACCTTCGCCAACTGCATCACGGCCGTACGCGCCTATCTCGACCACCACCGCTTCGCCGCCGGCTACCGCTCGCCCTTCGAGGACGCTCCCCGCATACCGTCCCCGTCCGCGCGCAAGGCCAAGGCCCTGATGCGTCCGGGCCAGCCGCTCAGCGAACACGCGGCCAAGCAGCTGCTGCGCGCCTACGGCATCCGGGTCCCGCGCGAACAGCTGGTGACCAGCGCGGCGGCGGCCGTACGGGCGGCGAGCCTGGTCGGCTACCCCGTGGTCATGAAGGCCTCGGGCCCCCAGCTGGCACACAAGACCGAACTCGGCCTGGTCAAGGTCCAGCTCACCTCGGCCAGCCAGGTCAGGGACGCCTACCGGGAACTCACCGACATCGCCCGTTACGAGGACGTCCCGCTGGACGGCGTACTGGTCTGCCAGATGATCGAGCGGGGTGTCGAAATGGTCGTCGGCATCACCCACGACAGCCTCTTCGGCCCGACCGTGACCGTCGGCCTCGGCGGGGTGCTCGTGGAGGTCCTCCAGGACGTCGCGGTGGGCATCCCGCCCTTCGGCGAGGACCGGGCCCGCGCGATGCTCGACGAGCTCCGCGGCCGCGCCCTGCTGGACGGCGTACGCGGCGCACCGCCCGCGGATGTGGATGCGCTGGTCGAGGTCGTGCTCAGGGTGCAGCGGATGGCGCTCGAACTCGACGGCGAACTGGCCGAGTTGGACATCAATCCGCTGGTGGTTCTTCCCCGCGGGGAGGGCGCCGTGGCCCTCGACGCGCTCGCCATCTGCCCTTGAGACCCTTGGGAGCCGCACCCCCATGTCACCCTCACCGTCCCCCCGTTCCGATCCCCCGCCCGCCGGACCGGACAGCCCTGCGACCCCCGTCGGGCCTGGCACGCCCGCCCGCCCCGGCGAGCTCAGCAAGCCCGGCAGGCCCGGCAAGGCCGACAAGCCCGTCGACGGCACCGCGCGTCCGCGTCCCGATTCCCCCGACCCCGCGGACTCCGACCCTTCATTGGTACTGCACGCCACTGACAACGGCGTCTCGTGGATCACCCTCAACCGGCCGGAGGCGATGAACGCCGTCACCTGGGAGCAGCGCGAGCGCCTCATCGGCCTGCTCGCCGACGCCTCGGCCGGCCCGGACGTGCGGGCTGTCGTCATCACCGCGACCGGCAGGGGCTTCTGTGCGGGCGCCGATCTGCGCGGATCGCCGTCTGCGGGGGAACGGGTCGCCGGTGATGTCGCCCGGATGATCCGAGGCGGCGCCCAGCGGCTGATCACGGCGGTGCTGGACTGCGAGAAGCCGGTCATCGCCGCCGTCAACGGCACCGCGGCCGGCCTCGGCGCCCATCTCGCGCTGGCCTGCGACCTGGTGCTGGCAGCCGAATCGGCCCGTTTCCTGGAGGTGTTCGTACGCCGCGGGCTGGTCCCGGACGGCGGCGGTGCCTACCTCCTGCCGCGGCTGATCGGCCCGCAGCGCGCCAAGGAACTGATGTTCTTCGGCGACGCGGTACCGGCCACCGAGGCGGCGCGGCTGGGTCTGGTCAACCGGGTCGTCCCGGACGGCGAGCTGGTGAAGACGGCCCGGGAGTGGGCGGAGCGGCTGGCGGCCGGCCCGACCCGCGCACTGGCCCTGACCAAACAGCTGGTCAACGCCTCGCTCGACACCGACCGCGGCACGGCCTTCACCGCCGAGGCCACCGCCCAGGAGATCAATATGACGACGGCGGACGCGCAGGAGGGGGTCTCCTCCTTCGTGGAACGCCGAACCCCGACGTACCGGGGACGATGACCCGAGCCGGACGCACCGGGGACGACGACCACGAGCTGGGCACACCGGGGACGACGACCGCGAGCTGGGCACACCGGGCCCCGCCCGTCCCACCCCCGGCATCACCCCTCAGCACACTCCGGCACCTCCCGGGTGTTCCGCGTCCGCACCCCCGGCAGCCACCCCTGCACCCCCAGCCCGCTGGTGACCAGATACCAGCGGGTGGAGGTGATGCCCGCTTCGTCGCGGACCATCCGGCCGTCGGTCACCACACAGCGCGCGGCCAGGCCATCGCCGTGCCAGACCCGGCCGGCGGCGTTGCCGCGCGCGGCGTACTGGGCGCGCGGGTCCTTGGCCAGCCGCAGGGCGCACTCCAGGGAGCGGCCGGTGCGGCAGGCCTGTTCGCTGTTGTAGACCGTGATCTTCACCGTGCGGTGCGGGCCGGCCGGCTGTACGGAGACGGGCCCGGGGCGCACCAGCCACCACACCCCCAGCGCCACCGCGGCCACCGCCGCCGCCACCACGAGCGCGACCGTGTACGGCCGTCTCCGGGGCAGTGCGACCACGGAGGGCGCCGGTGCGGGGCCGGACTCCCTGATGCGGTCCCACAGGCCGGGCGGTGTCTCGATCTGTTCGTCCGCGAGGCGCAGCCGTGCGCGCAGCAGCGCCTCGGCATCGTCCCCGGCGCCGTCGCCGCGGCCACCGCCGAAGTCCCGGCCGTCGCCGCCCGTTCCGCCCGCACCGCCGTCGTACCGTGGCCCCACACCCACCGTGCCGCTCACCTCCCGGCCTGCCCGTGCTCCGATTCAACGAGGTAGGCGCGCAGCCTGTCCAACGCACGGGCGCGATGGCGGGCGGCGGTGCCACGATGCACTTTCATGATCTTTGCGGCCTGGTCGATGGTGTATCCGTCGAGGTCGACGAGGATGACGATGCCGGCCTGCCGGTGCGACAACTTCCCCAGCAGGCGCACCGCTTCGATCTCGGCCTGCCGCCGCTCCACCCCGCCGTCCCAGCCACCACCCGCCACACCGGGCCCCGCGCCGCCGCCCGCCCCGGCGTCCTCGACACCGTCCATACCGTCGACCAGCACCTGACGGCGGTCCTTGCGGTAGGCGTCGCGGGCGACGTTGAGCACGGCGGTGAAGGCGTAGGCGTACGGCTCCGGATGGGCGAGGAAGCGCTGCGGACGGGCCGCGAGTCTGAGATACGCCTCATGCACCACGTCCTCCGCGGACTGTCTGGATCCGGCCAGCATCACCGCCCTCCGGTAGAGCCGGGGCAACAGCCCGCAGAAGACCTCGTCGAAGGTGGGTGACGCGGCAGACGAAGCTGACGACGATGTCGCATCGGCCATGAACCGGAACTCTCCCCCGTGCTCGGCTACGGACGCGGCCGCGGTGGACGCTACCCGTGCGGACGACACGCAATCAGGAATCCACTCACCAATCTCCCGCGAATCCACCGAGATCAGCCCCGATCGCCCGGCAAACCACACGTGTGGGTGGCCGGCACTCCCCGCCCTTCACATCTGACGCCTCATCAGATTCAATAAAGGCATGATGGGACATGCGGGAATGGCGGCCACGGCCGTGCGGTATCTGCGCTCCGTCGGCGCGCCCACCACGGCCGCCGCACCGGCCACCGCGCCCGCCGGGCCACGTGTGCGGCCCACACTGCGGGCGGTGCGCGACGACGAGCGCGCCCCGTTGGACCCGGCCGAATTCCGCTCCGTCCTGGGGCACTTCGCCAGCGGCGTCACGGTGATCACGTCCCCCGGGGAGCGCGGACCGGCCGGGTTCGCCTGCCAGTCCTTCGCCTCACTCTCCCTCGACCCGCCGCTGGTGACGTTCATGGTGGCGCGTACGTCGACCACCTGGCCCCGGATCGCCCGTGCCGGGGTGTTCTGCGTCAACATCCTCGGCGCCGGACAGGGCGCACTCTGCCGCGCCTTCGCGGTCAGCGGCGGCGACAAGTTCGCCGGTGTCCGCCACGAAGCCGCGCCCGCTACCGGTTCGCCGCGGCTGGCGGACGTCCCCGCCTGGATCGACTGCACGGTCCACGCCGTGCACACCGGCGGCGACCATCTCATCGTGGTCGGCCGGGTCGACGCCCTCGGCACGGACCCGGCCGCCGCCGGAAGCGGCCCGCTCCTCTTCCACCGGGGCGCCTTCGGGCACTTCAGTGCGTGAGTACGGACAGTGCCCTCGCGCGGTGACGTGCCCAAGGCGCCGCCGGCGGCCTATGCGGTGGCCGGCCGTGCCGTCGCCGTGCCCGCGCGCCGCTGCCGGATGACCAGGGCCATCAGCGCCGCGACGGCGCACAGCGCGCCCGAGGCGTACCAGACCGGGTTGTAGGTGCCGAAGGTGTCGCGCGCCAGGCCGCCCAGGAAGGCGATCAGGGCGGCGCCCACCTGGTGTGCGGCCAGCACCCAGCCGAAGACGATCGCACTGTCGTCGCCGTAGTGCTCGCGGCACAGGGCGATGGTCGGCGGGACGGTCGCCACCCAGTCGAGGCCGTAGAAGACGATGAAGAAGACCATCGGCGGGTGGACGGTGTCGGACAGCAGCAGCGGCAGGAACATCAGCGACAGTCCGCGCAGGCCGTAGTAGACGGCGAGCAGCCGGCGGGTGTCGAAGCGGTCGGTGAACCAGCCGGAGGCGATGGTTCCGGCGATATCGAAGATGCCGATCACCGCGAGCAGCGAGGCGGCCGCCGTCATCGGCATGCCATGGTCGTGCGCCGCGGGTACGAAGTGCGTCTTGACCAGGCCGTTCGTCGTGGCACCGCAGATCGCGAAGGTACCCGCCAGCAGCCAGAAGGGACCCGTGCGGGCCGCCGAGACGAGCGCCCGCACCGCGCGCCGGGCCGCGCCCCGCTGCGGCGGCGGCTTGGCGACGAACTCCTGCGCCCCGTACGGCGCGAGGCCCACATCCGCCGGGTGGTCGCGCAGCAGCAGCCACACCAGGGGGACGACGGCGAGCGCGGCCAGCGCGACGGTCACCGCGGCCGGCCGCCAGTCGTGCCGGTCGACGATCCAGGAGAGCACCGGAAGGAAGACCAGCTGCCCGGAGGCGCCGGCCGCGGTGAGGATGCCGGTGACCAGACCGCGCCGCGCGGTGAACCAGCGGCCGGTGACCGTCGCCGCAAAGGCGAGCGCCATCGATCCGCTGCCCAGACCGACCAGGACGCCCCAGTACAGGACGAGTTGCCAGGCGGTGGTCATGAAGACGGTCAGCCCGGCACCTGCCGCGATCACCGTCAGGGCCGTGGCGACCACCCGCCGGATGCCGAACCGGTCCATCAGCGCGGCGGCGAACGGCGCCGTCAGCCCGTAGAGCGCGAGGTTCACCGATACCGCGAAGCCGATGGTGCCGCGCGACCAGTGGAACTCGCTGTGCAGCGGGTCGACGAGCAGGCCGGGAAGGGAGGCGAAGCCCGCCGCGCCGATGATCGTGAGGAAGGTGACGGCGGCGACGGACCAGGCCCGGTGCGGGCGCCGCCGACGGGGTACGGGGGCAGCGGCGGCGTCCGCCGTACGCAGGGGCAGTTCGGGTGTCTGGGTCACCGCAGCAGCTTCGTCCGGCACCCCCGGACGGAACGAGTGGCCGGAAGGCCAGGCTTCCACAGGATCGGGCCATGGCCCCTGGGTCGTGCCTTCGGGGTCACCCCGGGCCTGGCCGATCCACACACACGCCCTACCCGAACGTCAGCACCGCCCGCGCCACCCGCCCATGATGCGCATCGTCCGCCGCCTTCGCGAAGTCCTGCACCGGATACGTCTTCGTCACCAACTCGTCGAGCAGCAGCCGCCCTTCGCGATACAGGCGGGCGTAGAGCGCGATGTCCCGCTGCGGACGGGACGAGCCGTAGCGGCAGCCCAGAATCGACTTGTCGAGATACATCGACGACACCCGGAACGACGCCTCCGCGGTGGCCGGCGGCACACCGAGCAGCACCGCCTGGCCGTGCCGGTCCAGCAGATCGATGGCCTGCCGGATCAGCCGGGTGCTGCCCACGCACTCGAAGGCATGGTCGGCGCCGGTCGGCAGGATCTCCTTCACCGCCTTGACGCCGTCCGTGACCGCCGACGCGTCGATGAAGTGTGTCGCCCCGAACTGCCGCGCCGCCGCCTCCTTCGCGGGGTTGGCGTCCACCGCCACGATCACCGACGCCCCGGCGATCCGCGCCCCCTGGAGCACGTTGAGGCCGATACCGCCGGCCCCGATCACCACGACCGAGTCCCCACGGTCCACCCGCGCCCGGTTGAGCACCGCCCCGACCCCGGTCAGCACCCCGCACCCGATCAGCGCGGCCGAGGTCAGCGGAATATCGTCGGCGATCTTCACCGCCTGCACCGCCTTGACGACCGTGCGCTCCGCGAACGCCGAGTTCGAGGCGAAGCTGAACAGCTCGGCATCGCCCCGCCGGAACGGCTTCTGCGGCATCCCGATCGCCTTCCGGCACATCGTCGGCCGCCCCCGGTCGCATTCCGCGCACGCCCCGCAGTTGGCCAGCGTCGACAGCGCGACATGATCGCCGGGCGCCACATGCCCGACGCCCGCGCCCACGGCCTCGACCACCCCCGCCCCCTCATGCCCCAGCACCACCGGGACCGGAAACGGAATGGTCCCGTCGACCACCGACAGATCGCTGTGGCACAACCCGGCGGCCCGGATGCCGACCAGCACCTCGCCCGGTCCCGGATCCCGCACCTCCAGATCGTCCACGACCCGGGGCTGCTCGCCGTCGAATATGACGCCCCTCATGTCCGCTCCACTCTGGGCAGGCCGAGCACCCGCTCGGCGATGATGTTGCGCTGGATCTCGTCCGAGCCGCCGTAGAGGGTGTCGGCCCGGGTGAACAGGAACAGCCGTTGCAGCGCGTCCAGTTCGTACGGCGCCTGCGCGGTCCAGTCGGCGGGCCCCAGCGCCGCGGCGGCCCCCCGCACCCGCATCGCCAGCTCCCCGAGCCGCTGATGCCAGCCGCCCCACAGCAGCTTTGCCACACTCGGTGCGCCGGCATCCCCGGCCGCACCCAAGGTCCGCAGCGCATTCCACCGCATGACCCTCAACTCCGCCCATTGGCCTACAAGTTGCTCACGCAGCACCGGATCCCGCAGCGCACCGCAGCGCGCCGCCGCACCGACCACCTCGTCCAGCTCCGCCGCGAACCCGATCTGCTGGACGAGTGTGGACACCCCGCGCTCCCGCGCGAGCAGCCCCATGGCCACCCGCCAGCCCGCACCCTCCCCGCCCACCGCATGCCCGGCCACCGCACCGTCGAAGAACACCTCGTTGAACTCCGCCGTCCCCGACATCTGCCGGATCGGCCGCACCTCGATGCGCCCCGGCTGATCCATCGGCACCAGCAGGAACGAGAGCCCCCGGTGCCGCCGCCCGGCCGGATCCGTCCGCGCCAGCACAAAGCACCAGTCGGCCTCCCCGGCCAGCGACGTCCAGACCTTCTGCCCGCTGACGCGATAGCCGGCGCCGTCCCGGACCGCCACCGTCCGCAGCCCCGCCAGATCCGACCCCGCATCCGGCTCGCTGTAACCCTGGCACCACAGCTCCTCGCCCCGGGCGATGGCCGGCAGAAACCGCCGCCGCTGTGCCTCGTCCCCGTACGCGATCAGCGTCGGCGCCAGCAGGTTCTCCCCGATGTGCCCCACCCGCCCCGGCGCTCTGGCCCGCGCATACTCCTCGGCCCACACGACCTGCCGGGTCAGACCCGCCGAACGGTTCCCGTACGCCCCTTCCGCACACTCCCACCCGAGCCCGATCCACCCACCGGCCCCGAGCTCCCGCTCCCACGCCCGCCGCGCCCCCGCCCCCTCATGCTCGCTCCCCGGCCCGCCGCGCCCCGCCAACTCGGCATAGGCGCCTACGAGATGCCCCGAAAGCCAGTCACGAGCCTCCGCCCGGAACCCCTCATCCCCACTCCCGAACCCAAAGTCCACGAAGACCTCCCACGCCCGCCCCCACGAAGCCTTTCCCCACCCACCCACGGGAGGGGCCGCGCCGCAGGACGAAGTCCGGAGGAGCGGCACCGCACCCGACAATCACCCGCCCGCCGCAGGCGCACCGGCGACAATCCGCCACGGCGGGAAAGCCGACACCGCGGGGCAGACCAAGAAGCCGCACCGGCAACGCCCGCAAGCCGCCTACTGGTTGGGCCGCGCCCCACCCGCCGCGGCAGCGGCCATCGCCGCCACCTGCGCCAGCATCGGCATCGGATCGGTCCCCACCGACCCCGGCAGCACCTCCGCCACCCGCTCCGGCGTCCAGCCGCCCCCGTCGGCATACACGGAGCGAAGCTCCCTCGGCTGGGCCCATACGGCGATCTTCGGCCCGGCCACCGTGTACACCTGCCCGGTGATCTCCCGGGCCTGCTCACTGAGCAGATAGACGACCAGCGCCGCCACGTCCTCCGGCTCGCCGATCTCCGTCAGCTCCATCGGCACGTTCGCCGACATCCGGGTCCGCGCGACGGGCGCCACCGCATTGGCCGTCACCCCGTACTTGTGCAGCCCCAGCGCGGCGCTCCGCACCAGCGAGATGATCCCGCCCTTCGCGGACGCGTAGTTGGCCTGGGACACCGACCCCTGGTGGTTCCCGCTGGTGAAGCCCACCAGGGTCCCCGACCCCTGCCGGCGCATAACGGCCGACGCGGCCCGGAAGACCGTGAACGTCCCCTTCAGATGAGTGGCGACCACCGGGTCCCACTCCTCCTCGGACATGTTGAAGAGCATCCGCTCCCGCAGAATCCCGGCCACGCACACCACGCCGTCGATCCGCCCGAACTGCGCGAGCGCGGTGTCCACGATCCGCTGCCCGCCGGCCATGGTGGACACGTCGTCGGCCACCGCGGCCGCCACGCCCCCGGCCGCCTCGATCTCCTTCACCACGGATTCGGCGACCTCGCTGCTGGGTGCGCCGCCCTCGATGGAGACCCCGTAGTCGTTGACGACCACCTTGGCGCCCTGGTCCGCGCAGGCGAGAGCCACCGCCCGGCCGATACCGCGGCCCGCCCCCGTTACGGCGATCACTTTGCCGGCCAAGAAGTTCCCCATGCCGTGACCCTTCCCGCAGTTTCTGACGGACCGTTAGATTTTTGAGCAGACACGGGACGAACACAAGACCCGGGGCCGAACCGAACCCAGCCATCCCGAGGAGTGCCCATGCCCCTGCCGCAGGAGTTCCACGACATCGCCAAACGCGTGAACAACTGGGGACGCTGGGGGGCGGACGACGAGATCGGGACCCTCAACCTGATCACCGATCAGGTCGTACGGGAGGCCGCCGGCTGCATCCGCAGCGGCCGCCGCATCCCGCTCGCGCTCCCGCTCCGGCAGGACGGCGTACAGACCGGCATGATCCCCGGCCGGGTGAACCCGCTGCACACCATGACCGCCATCAACCAGGAGATCTTCGGCCCCGGCACGGTCGCGACCTCGGACGACGCGGTCACGATGGGCCTCCAGGCCGCCACCCACTGGGACGGCCTCACCCATGTCTCGCACTCCGGGCGGCTCTACAACAACCGCCCTGCCGACTCGGTCACCGCGCACCACGGCGCCACCGTCCTCGGCATCGAAAAGGCCACCCCGATCGTCTCCCGCGGGGTCCTGCTGGACGTGGCCCGTGCGCACGGCACCGACCGGCTGCCCGGCGGGCACGCCGTCACCCCGGCAGACCTGGACGCCGCCGAGGAGCTGGCCGGGACGAAGGTACGGGCCGGTGACATCGTCCTCGTACGGACCGGGCAGCTGCGGCACTACCTCGCCGGCGACCGGCAGGCCTACGCGTTCCCGTCACCCGGTCTGTCGCTGCGCACCCCGGAGTGGTTCCACGCACGCGATGTCGCGGCGGTCGCCAACGACACCCTGACCTTCGAGATCTTCCCGCCGGAGATCGAGAACCTGTGGATGCCGGTGCATGCGCTCGATCTCGTCGAGATGGGCATGCTCCAGGGCCAGAACTGGAATCTGGAGGAGCTGTCGACGGCCTGCGCGGAGGCGGCCCGCTGGGCGTTCCTGCTGTCCGCGATGGCCGAACCGTTCGTCGGCGGATCCGGCACACCGGTCGCGCCCGTGGCGATCCTCTGACCGGGCCGCGTCGTGCCGCCGGCCCCCACGGCCGGCGGCACGACGGCGCCCGGACGGCCAGGTGGCGGTGCGCTCATGCGCGCCCCGAGCACGGCACTGCGGACCGCCACCCGTCCCCGGCTTCCGCCGGGGCCCGACCAGGCCGCGATCCGCACTCGTCGAGGCCGGACCGGAATCCCGGCTCCCCCACGACCTCGGCGTCCCCTCACGGCGAATCGCTCCACCCAAGAGTGATCAACTGAACACGGTACGTCAACACCTGGTCTGGACTAAATTCGATACACCCGATGCGCCGCACCCGACGGCCCGCACCGGCTCCGTACCGAACGGCGTGGATCACGCCCGGTGCGTCACGGCATGCGGCGTTGCGCGATGGGACTCATAGGCGCCCAGGTCGGACCCTGCCGCCAGCAGCAGCGGCTGACAGCGGTCCACCTCGCACCAGATCCGCTTGCCGCCGCCCTCCTGCTGCCATCCCCAGCGGTCGGCCAGACCGTCGATCAGCTCCAGGCCGCGGCCGTTGGTGTCGTCGCCTTCCGCGTGCCGCTGGCGTGGCGGGCGGCCACTGGCGTCCACCACTTCGACCCGGACCGTGCCCACCACGGCTCCCGATCCGGAGAAGCACATCCGCAGCTCCGCCGCCGCGCCGGTGTGCACCACGGCGTTGGTGACGAGCTCGGAGATCAACAGGATCAGCGTCTCCGCAAGCGGCTCGTCGACCCCTATACCGGAACCCACGAGCCGCGACCGGGCCCACCGCCGGGCCCGCCCCACCTCCGCGGGGTCGGGCCGTACGTCCAACTGCACCTGAAGCACCTGCACCGCTCACACCATCCGAACCGGCGGAAACATCGCCTCGCGCCTCCACGGAGTCACGGTGCGTGACCCCGGCGATGCACAGCATGGTTGACGTTGAGTCACCCCAACAAGCGCTTCAGGCATATTCCAGCGCAAGGGAGTATGCGTCCTGCATACTGTGCGACGCACTTTGCGGGGAGTCGAACAAGGGGGGCGACCACGCCCTGCCCAAGGGCGAGCGGCGCGCAGTCCGTACCCCGGAGCCGTCTTTCCGACGACACCGGGTTCGTTGCGCCACAGAACCACTCGCACCCAACGGAGCGTACCCGAGCGGAACGCCGACTCCCCCCTGTGACGAGTCACGCCCAGGACACAACCCGATATCGACACTCCGTGACCACTTCTGTGTGCGGAGTCCGACATTTCGCATACGGGCTGCCAGAGTCTGACATCGCCGGGCGCCGGGCGCCGCCGTGCCGGCCTCCGCGCCGCCGCCGTCAGGCGATCAAGCCCGCCGCCAGCAGTTCCTCCGCCTCGCGCGCCACTTCCCAGCGCGCGGCCCGCAACCAGGCCCGCTTGAGATGCAGATGGACATCGGCCTCCCAGGTGAAGCCCATTCCGCCGTGGACCTGCAAACAATCCCGCGCGTTGTCCACCGCGGCCTCGTCGGCGAGCAGCTTCGCGGCAGTGACATCCGGAGCACTCTCCGTGATCGCCGCCGCATACACCGCACTTCGGGCCATTTCCGCCCGTACAAGCATCTGCGCACACAGATGCTTGACCGCCTGGAACGAGCCGACGGGGGCACCGAACTGCTCGCGTTCGCGGGCGTGGCGCACGGCCATCTCGACCGTACGGGCCGCACTGCCCAGCTGCTGCGCCGCGGTGAGCAGCGTGGCCTCGCGCCGGAGCCGGGGGACCTCCAGGGCCAGGGGCGTGGTACGCGGCAGGTCCGTGAGGCGGGCGAGCGGGGTGAGGGGATCGACGGAGGCGAACGGGGCGCAGGCCACCCGGTCCGGCGCACTCCGGTAGGCGCTGCCTGTGCGCCCCTGTGCGCCCCCGGTCTCGACCCCGGCCCCGTGAGCGGGCCGGCCCGCACCACCCTCCACCAGGATCAACTCATCGCAGTCGGCCGGGTGTTCCCACAGCACCGGCTCCCGCTGCCCCTCGCACAGCCCGACGATCTTCTCGCCGGACGCGACACCGTCCACCGCCCCGGCCAGCAGCTGGCACGCCACCAGCGGCCCCGGCAGCAGCGCCCGCCCGGCCTCCTCGAGGACCAGTACCGCTTCGGGCAGCCCGAGCCCCACCCCGCCGGCCTCCTCCGGCAGCCGCAGCGCGAAGAACCCGGCCGCGCCCAGCTCCCGCCACAGCGCACGGTCCAGCGCCGGGTCACCGACCGCGGCCCGCAGCCGGTCCCGGCCGAACCGCCCGGCCAGCAGCTCACGGGTACCGTCCCGCAACGCCCGCTGGTCCTGGGTGAGTTGGAAGTGCACGGCCCGGTCACCGTCCCTTCGGCAGGCCGAGAATCCGCTCGGCCACGATGTTCTGCTGGATCTGCGAGGTGCCGGCCGCGATGGTGTACGAGAGCGACGACAGCCGGTCCGCGACCCACTCGTGGTCCGCGTCCAGCGCCCCGGCGCCGAGCACCTCGGCCGCCGTGTCGTACAGCTCCTGGCGAGCGTGCGAATAGCGCAGCTTGAAGACCGAGCCGCCGATCCCCGGCACACCGCCGCCTTGTTGTGCCTCGCTCACGTTCCACTGGGTCAGCCGCCACAGCGCCGCGAACTGTGCGTTCAGCCGGCCCAGTCTGCGGCGCAGCACGGCATCGTCCCAGCGGCCGTTGGCGCGCGCCGCCCGGGCCAGCGCGCCGAGCACCCGGCGGCAGGCCACCACCTCGCCGACGAAGGCGGTGCCGCGCTCGAAGGACAGCGTCACCATCGTCACCCGCCACCCGTCGTTCTCCGCGCCGACGCGGTGGGCGACCGGTATCCGCACCTCGTCGAGGAACACCTCGGCGAACTCCGCCGAACCGGCGAGGGTGCGCAGCGGCCGGACCGTGACCCCCGGGGCGTCCATGGGCATCGCCAGCCAGCTGATGCCGCGGTGCTTGGGCGCGGCCGGGTCGGTACGGACGAGGAGTTCGCACCAGTCCGCGACCTCGGCGTGCGAGGTCCAGATCTTGGCGCCGCTGACGACGTAGGTGTCCCCGTCGCGCACGGCCCGGGTGCGCAGCGCGGCGAGGTCGGAGCCGGCGTCCGGTTCGCTGAAACCCTGGCACCAGATCTCGTCGCCGCGCAGGATCGGCGGCAGCCAGCGGGCGCGCTGTCCGGCGGTGCCCTCGGCGGCGAGGGTCGGCCCCGCGTGCAGCAGCCCGACGAAGTTCGCGCCGACGTAGGGCGCCCCGGCGCGCTCGGTCTCCTCCAGGAAGATCAGGTGCTGGGTGGGGGTGGCGCCCTGCCCGCCGGCGTCCCGCGGCCAGTGCAGGCCCGCGTATCCGGCGTCGTACAGCATCCGCTGCCAGGCCGTGTCGTACGCCCGCCGGCCCGGCCAGTCGGTCGCGGCGGGCTTCGCGGGGAGGCCCGGCAGCACCGTGCCGAGCCAGCCGCGCAGCCGCGCCCGGAAGTCTTCCTCTTCCTGTGTGTACGTGAGGTCCATGGCGGCTACTTGTCGAGGTCCAGGCCGAGCATGCGGATCGCGTTGCCGCGCATCAGCTTGTGGACCGTCTCGTCGTCCAGGCCCTGCACATGGTCGAGGGCGACCTCCTTGGTGTGCGGGAAGGTCGAGTCGACGTGCGGGTAGTCGGTCTCGAAGGTGGCGTTGTCGCGGCCGACCTTGTCCAGGGACGCCACCCCGTGCTTGTCGCGGAAGAAGCAGCAGAAGATCTGCCGGTAGTAGTAGGTGGAGGGCGGTTCGGGGATCAGATCGCGCACCCCGCCCCAGGCACGGTGCTCCTCCCAGACGTCGTCGGCGCGCTCCAGGGCGTACGGGATCCAGCCCATCTGGCCCTCGCTGTAGGCGAGTTTGAGGCGTGGGAACTTCACCAGGACCCCGGAGAAGAGGAAGTCCATCATCGAGGCCATCGCATTGTTGAAGGAGAGCGCGGCCTGGACGGCGGGCGGGGCGTCGGGCGAGGCGGCGGGCATCTGCGAGGACGAGCCGATGTGCATGTTGACGACCGTGCCGGTCTCCTGGCAGACCGCGAAGAACGGGTCCCAGTAGCCGGAGTGGATCGACGGCAGGCCGAGATACGTGGGAATCTCGGAGAAGGTCACGGCCCGCACCCCGCGGGCCGCGTTGCGCCGGATCTCGGCGACCGCGAGGCCGATGTCCCACAGCGGGATGATGCACAGCGGGATCAGCCGGCCGCCGCTGCCGCCGCACCACTCCTCCACCATCCAGTCGTTGTAGGCGCGGACGCAGGCCAGCGCCACGTCCTTGTCCTGCGCCTCGGCGAAGGTCTGGCCGCAGAAGCGCGGGAAGGTGGGGAAGCACAGGGAGGCCTCGACATGGTTGAGGTCCATGTCCTTGAGCCGCTCGGCCGGGTCCCAGCAGCCCGGCCGCATCTCCTCGCGGGTGATGCCCTCCAGCGTCATGTCGTCGCGGTCGAACCCGACGGCGGCGATATTGCGCTTGTACGGGAACTTCAGGTCCTCGTAGATCCACCAGTCGGCCGGCGGCCCGTCCGGGTCCATGGTGATCCGGTACTTGCCCCCGATGTACGCCAGCTCGCCGATGCCCGTGGTCAGCGGTTTGGGCCCCCGGTCCTGGTATTTCCTCGGCAGCCAGGTCTCGAAGAGGTGCGCGGGCTCGATCACATGGTCGTCGACGCTGACGATGCGCGGCAGCTCCATCGGGTTCCCCATCGTTGTCCCCTCGCCCCGTTTTCTGATGACCCGTCAGAAAGAGGCTAGCCCCGGGCCCTCTGGACCGACAAGGCGCCGGCCTCTGCTCTCGGCCCAAAACCTGACGAGTCGTCAGTCGCGGCAGGGGCGGATGACCGGCACCACCCTCTGGGAGCTGGTGACCTGGCGCGCCGCCCGTACCTCGACGACACGGGAGGTGCCCCCTCTCCCCCGACGGCTTCCTGCCCACCGGCGACCTCGGTCACCTCACCCCCACCGGCCACCTCGTCATCACCGGTCGCCTCAAGGACATCATCATCCGCAAAGGCGAGAACATCTCCGCCCAGGAGATCGAACAGCTCCTCCACGGGCATCCGGGCGTGGCCGACGCCGCGGTTCATCGGACTGCCGGACGCCGAGCGCGGAGAAAGGGTCTGCGCCGTCATCGAACAGCCCCCGGGAGCACAGAAGTTGACACTGCTCGACGTCTGCGCGCACCTCCTCGCCCAGCGCCTCGCCCCGCACAAGCTCCCCGAACAACTGGAACTGCCGGCCGCCCTGCCGCGCGGCGCGACCCTGCGCAAGGTCCTCAAGCAGGAGCTGCGGGCGCGGCACGGGGGCGGGCGGGGCGCGCCGGGGAGGGGCGGGGCACCCGGCGGGGACCTGCCCGGGTAGGACACCTCCTGTCCTACCCGCCCCGTACCGTCGCCCCATGAGTCACTCCCGACCCCGTATCGACACCGCCGGGCGCCGTGCCCGCCTCGGGCGGCGGCAGTTGCTGGCGCCCGCATACCGGGCAGCTCGTACCGAGGAGGTCGCCGACGCACTCGTGGGGCTGCACGCCAGCGATCCGGCGACCGTCCATCTGGCGGCCTGCGCCCGGCTGGCCGCCCCGGACCCGGCCGAGGTGGAGCGCGCGCTGTACGACGAGGGGTCACTGGTCCGGATGCTGTGCATGCGCCGCACGCTCTTCGCGGTCGGCGCCGCGCTGGCACCGGTCGTCGCCTCCTCCACCGCACAGGCCATCGCCGCCAAGGAACGGGCGGGGACGGTCAAGTGGATCACCGAGGGCGCCCCGGGGTGGGACGAGCGACGGCTGGCCGATGTCGAGGCGAGGACGCTGGCCGCGCTGCGCGCACACGGCGAGGCGACCGCGGCCGAGCTCGCCGCCGAGGTCCCCGACCTGCGCGACACCATCGTGAACTCCCCCGGCAAGCCGTACCAGGCCACGGTCGCCGTCTCCAGCCGGATCCTGCGGACCCTGGCCGCCGAGGGCCGCATCCGCCGCGGGCGGCCGCGCGGCGGCTGGACCAGCAGCACCTTCCGCTGGCGGCCGGGCACCGCGTTCGCCGACCTGGCCGCGCCGCCGGCCCCCGAGGCGCGCGCCGACCTCGCCCGCCGCTGGCTCGCCTCGTACGGCCCGGCGACCGTCGAGGACCTCAAGTGGTGGACGGGCTGGACCCTCACCGCGGCCCGGCAGGCGCTGGCCGCGACCGGCGCCGTCGAGGTGGACCTGGACGACGGCACCTGCGGCGTCGCGCTGCCCGACGACCTCGAACCGGTCGCCGCGCCCGAACCCTGGGCCGCCCTGCTGCCCGCGCTGGACCCCACCGCGATGGGCTGGAAGGCCCGCGACTGGTACCTCGACCCGGAGCACGTACCGCAGCTCTTCGACCGCACCGGCAACATCGGACCGACGGTGTGGTGGTGCGGCCGGATCATCGGCGGCTGGGCCCAGCGCGCGGACGGCGAGATCGTCTGGCGGCTGCTGACGGACGGTGGGGGCATCTCCCTGCCCGAGCGAAGCCGAGGGCCTGGGGGAGGCAGCGAGGCCGCCGCGGCGGTGACGGCCGAGGCGGCCCGGCTGGCGGCCTGGATCGGGGACGTCCGTGTCACCCCGCGCTTCCGGAGCCCGCTGGAGCGGGAGTTGAGCAGGTGACCGCCGGCGGCCGGACCACCGCCCGGCCGTCACCCGCTCAGCCCGGGCGGTAGGAGCTCGTCGCCTGCTCGTAGAGCTCGTCCACCTCGTGCCGGCCGCTGTCCGGTCCGATGAGGAGGACGAGGTGGTAACGGCCGTTGTGGATCATCGCGAGGTTGCGCACATACACCTCGCGGCCGCTGCCGTCGCGCCAGGAGAAGGTGCCCTCGGCCATCGCCGTCTTCCCGACGTCGATCCGCTGGAGACCGGAGGCCGAGGCCCAGCCGGAGGAGCGGTACGGGGCCAGCTCGGGTTCCTTGTTCTGCATGTACGCCATGGGGTCGGTGCCGGAGTGCGCCGTCGCGTCGCGGCCGGGCACCACCACCAGCTCGAAGTCCCCGCCGACATAGCGCACCTGGCCCCGGTCGTTCGCCCCGCGCCGCTGCCAGCCCTTGCGGACCGCGACCTGGAAGCCCTCGGGGTCGGAGCGCACCTCATAGCCCTTGGCGAGCTCCGTCGGCCTGGTGGTCTGCGGCGCGCCGGTGCCGGCGGAGCCGCCGTCCCCCTCGCTTCCCTGGTCCCCGGACGGCGTGGGGCCGGGGCCGGGCGCCTCGCCCGAGGTGCCCGTACGGTCCGCGCCGCGCCCGCCGGCCTTGGAGTCCTGGCCGGACTCGGGCAGGAACGCCATCGCGTAGATGACCGCACCGACCAGGAGCAGCAGGATCGCCGTGAGCAGCAGCCGGCCGAACCGGCGCGGCGCACCCGCCGGGCGCGGCGCACCCTCCCGGCCCGCCTGGTCCGACACCTGCTGCTCGTACGGATCCCGGTCCGCGGACCCGCTCCGCCCCGCAGGCGTGGCGGGCTCGGCGGGCCGGTCCGTCCGGGCCGTCCTGGGCTGCCGGAGCGGCTTGGGCTGCTTCGGGGGCCGGGGCGGACGGGGCGCGGGCGCGGCGGACCGCTCCGGTTCCGGCGCCGGCGGGACGGGAGGTGCGGCCGCGGCGGCGGATGCGCCCACGGCGGCCGGTGCCGGCCGGGTCCGGGCGCGCCGGGGCGTCCGGGTCTTCTTGTGCCGCCCCTTCCGGACGAGTTCACCGCGGCGCCGCACGATCGGCAGCCGCCGCGGATCGCCGTCCCCGGCCGCCGGCATCGTCACCAGCCGGCTGCCGGCCTCCGGCTCCGGTGCCGTACGGATCAACGACCGCAGCCAGCCGGCCAGCTCCTCGACATCCGGGCGGTCGGCGGGGTCCTGACGCAGCAGGGACTCGATGACGGGTCGCAGCGCCCCGCACTCCTCGGCGACCGCGGGCGGCTGCGAACAGACCAGCTGTGCCAGCTCGACGGCGCTCTCCTCCGGGAACGGCGGCTGCCCCTGCACGCTCCGGTACAGCAGGGCACCGAGCGCCCACAGATCGGTGGCCGGGCCGACCGGCGGCGCCAACTGCCAGTTCTCGTGCACCGGTCCGGCCTGCTCCGGCGCCCAGCGCTCGGTGACCGGGCCGATGACGGTCAGCCGCGCCTGCCGCGCCCGCTCGGCGGCGAGCCCGGCGGTGGGCCGGCCGTACGCGGTGGTCTCCGGGGCACCGCCGTCCGGTGCGGGCTTGGTCAGCGAGGTCTTGGCGGAGGAGGTCTCTTCCGGCGCGGGCCCGCCAGGTGCGGTCCCCTCAGGTGCGGGGCCGTCAGCTTGCGGAGACCCGGCCCCGCCGAGCGTCTCGTCTCCGCACAGCGCCTCCTGGGCGGCGCCCGCCGCCAGCCCGGTCAGGATGGCCCGGCCGTCCTCACAGACCAGGACCGTACGGGCGGTGATATTGCGGTGCAGCCAGCCGTTCGCATGCAGCACCCGCAGCGCGGTGAGCAGATCCGCGGCGATCTCCGCCGCGCGGTGCGGGGACAGCGGCCGCCCGGCGAGCAGCGCGGACAGCGGGCGGGCGGTGAGGAGTTCGGCGACGATCCACAGGCTGCCGTCCTGCGCGAAGACATCGAAGACCTGCTCCAGCCGGGGGTGGTCGGCCAGCTGGGCCGCCGTCGTCGCGGCCTCCAGCGCGCGCCGTACGGCGGGGTCGCGGAGGCTGCGGTCGGCCGCCCCCGCCGTCACCCGCGCGGCGCCGGGACGGCCGCCGCCGGAACTCCGCCCGTCGGGCCCGGCCGCCTCCGCCCCCACGACCTCCGCCTCGACGACCTCCGGCAGCGGCACCTGACGGACCAGGACCTCCTGCCCGCTGAAGGTGTCGAACGCCCGGGTCTCGCTGAATTCGTCGTCGCCGAGGGGCCGCAACGGCAGGCGGTATCGCTCGGCGAGCACCCTTCCCGCGTACTCGTCCACGACGCCTCCCCGCAGCGCGCGCTGTGTCTACCGTCGCGCCGGAGCCGCCCGTCGGCGCTGGCGCCTCCGGTCACTTCCGGTCGTCTTCCCGCCGAATGCGGATGCGTACGGTCTTCGACGTCTCACGATACGTGCCCGCATCGACGCGTGCGGCCCGCTCGGCGCAACGACGCGCGACCTCTCCGTCCTTCGCCGCGCCCCGCGCTCCGCTCAGTCCTTCAGCGCGAAGGTCTTGAACGCGGTCGTGATCATCTGCTGGCAGGCCTTGTCCGACCAGGCGTCCGCCTTGCAGGTGATCATGATGGCGTAGCCGTGGTCGTCATCGGCCTTGAAGCCACGGTTGAGCACCCGTACCTTCTCGCCGCTCTGCCGACGGGTGAACGACCAGTCGGCGACAGTCGGATAGCCCCGCCACTTCACGGACTTGATGCCGATGAGGTGGTAGTCCTCGCTGGAGGAGCGCACAGCCGGCTCCAGGCTGCGCCAGGACGCCGCCGCATCCGTGCCGGGCTTGGCGTTGTAGTCGATCTGGATGCGCGGGAAGCCGCCCGAGGCGCTGTATATGGCGCCGGACCCCGCCCCCGCGGTGTCGGTCTGGTGGAAGCCCTTGGGCATCGCCATACGGAAGTGGAACTTGCCGTTGGTGAGCTCGGAGAAGCCGTCCGGCAGGGCCTTGCCGCCCTTGCCGCCCCCGTCTTCCTTGCCGCCGTTGTCCTCGGCCGGGGTGACGTTCGACGGCGGCTGCGGGCTCGACGGGGCCTGGCCCTTCGCCTTGTCCCCGCTCGTGTCGGCCGCGTCCGTCGAGGGCTTCGCCCGGCTCGCGGACGATGACGCGTCCTGCTTGCCGGACGCCTTGCCGCTCTTCTTCGCCGAGTCGTCGCCGCCCAGCGTGACGGCCAGCACCGTGCCCAGCACCGCCAGGACGACGACCACGGCCACGATGATCAGGGTGCGGCGCGGGACGACATCGGTCACCGACGCGCGCGCGGGCGAACGGTTCCCGTCACCGGATCCGGAGTCCATACGGGCCGTCACCGCGGCGGCGGCGCTGCGTACGGACTGGAGGACGGCGCGCAGCCGCGCCCTGGCGGCCTCGGCGTCGAATCCGGGGCGGGCCCCCGCCGGACGGTCCGCGCCCGAACCGGCCGCACCCGTACGGTCCGCATCCGCCCGGTCCGGCCCGGTGGTCTTCTCCGCCGCCGTGTCGGCGGCCTTCTTCTGCGGGCGCTCGGTGCGCACCGGCGTGCTCGCCGCGGCGGCCCGGGCGGCACCGGCCTTGCTCTTGCCCGGGGCGACGCCCGCGGATTTGCCTGCCTCCGCCGTGCCGCCGTCGGACGTGTGCGCGTTCCCTGCGGCAGGCTCCGCCGCCGGGGCGGCCGCCGGCTTCGCCCCGCGCGTCACCCGCGACTTCGCGGCGGGCTTCGGCTTCGGCTTCGGGGCGGCCTTGGGCTTCGGCGTGGCCCTGGACTTCGGCTCCGCCCGCTCCCGGGGCACCGTCGGCAGCGCCATCGCCCGGGTCGCGTCCATCGGGGGCTCCGGCGTCTGCGCCTCGGGGGCGTGGACCACGTCCTCCAGCAGCACCCGCGCACCGGCGTCGTCCAGCCGGGCCGCCGGGTCCTTCACCAGCAGGCCGTAGATGACCTCTTCCAGTTCACCGGCGCTCTTCGGCGGCTCGACCGGCTCGGTCATCACCGCCGTCAGTGTGGCGATCGCCGAGCCCTTGTCGTACGGCGGCACGCCCTCGACACAGGCGTACAGCAGACCGCCCAGCGACCACATGTCGGCCGGCGGGCCCGGCTTGTGGCCGCGGGCGCGCTCCGGGGAGATGTAGGACGGGGCGCCGACGAGCATGCCGGTGGAGGTCACGGAGGGGTCGCCCTCGACCTGGGCGATACCGAAGTCGGTCAGCACGACCCGGCCGTCGTCGGACATCAGGACGTTGGACGGCTTCACATCGCGGTGCAGGATGCCCTCGGCGTGCGCGGCGCGCAGCACATCGAGCACCACCAGGCCGACCTCGGCGGCCCGGCGCGGGGTGAGCGGGCCGTCGTCGCGTACGACCTCGGCCAGCGAACGGCCCTCGACCAGCTCCATCACGATCCACGGGCGGTCGTCCTCGTCGACCACGTCGTAGACCGTCACCGCGCCGTTGTTCCGGATCCGGGCGATCGCCTTGGCCTCACGCAGCGTGCGGGTGATCAGACGACGCTTCTCGTCCTCCTCGACCCCGCCCGGAAAGCGCAGTTCCTTGACCGCGACCGTGCGGCCCAGGACCTCGTCGCGTGCCCGCCACACGGTGCCCATGCCGCCCCGGCCGAGAACATCGGCGAGCCGGTACCGCCCGGCGAGCAGCCTGCCCCCCTTGCCGTCCATCTCGACCTCGTCGCCCACTGAATCCCCTCTGCAATCCAGCCGAGTTGGCAGCTTCGACGTCCCATCGATCACCAAACTGGCCCAACTCGGACAACCCACCCTGGCAGAGCCTTCATTCTCCCTCATCCGCAGCGATGCGGAAGGCCCGGGTCGGTGCCGGACGACACCGCGTACCCGTCATGATGGCCCCGACGAACGGGAGTCCCGATGCCGAAGCGCTCGCCTCGCCCGGCCACAACCGCCGCGCCCGGCCCGCCGCCGCCGGCCGCCCGCCACCGTGCCGTGGCGCATTCGGGCGCCCTGCTCCGTTCGGGTGGCCTGGCCACGCTGGCCGCTCTGGCCCTGGCGGCCTGTGCCGGCCAGATCCGCTCGGTCCCCCTCGCGCACGGGACACCCGAACGGCCGCCCGCGACGACGGCACATGCGCTGCACCGCCTGGTGGAGGACGGGGCGCCGGGTGCGGCCTCCCTCATCACCCGCGAAGGGTTCGCCGCCGCACGCTACTCCACGGCCGGCGTGGCCGATCTGCGCAGCGGCCGCAGGATGGCCCCGCAGGACCACTTCCGGGCCGGCAGCCTCACCAAGACCCTGGTCGCCACGGTCGTCCTGCAGCTCGTCGCCGAGGGCCGGCTGGCCCTGCACGACCACGCCACCGCCCACCTCCCGCCCGGCGTACCGGCCACCGGCGACGGCGACCGCAGCGAGCTGCGGAGGGTGACGATCCGCCAGCTGCTGGACCATACGAGTGGATTGTTCAACTACACCCAGGACCCCCGGCTCTCGAAGCAGCTCTACGGCAAGGGCTTCGGCGCCCACCGCTACGACAGCCACACCCCGGCCGAGCTGCTGCGGATCGCCCTCAGCCACCCTCCGGTGTCCGCACCGGGCACCCGGTACGCCTACTCCAACACCAACTACCTCGCCCTGGGCCTGGTCATCGAGGCGGTCACCGGCAACCCGTACGCCACGGAGATCCGCCGCCGCATCCTCGCCCCCGCCCGGCTCGACCACACCTCCTTCCCCGGCACCGACCCGGTACTGCCCGAGCCGCACGGCCGCGCGTACTCCCGGGCCGGTGCCCGGCGGGTGGACGCCACATCCCTGGACCCCAGCCGGGCGGGCGCGGCCGGCGAGATGGTCACCACCCTCGGCGACCTCAACCGCTTCTTCGCGGCGCTGCTCGGCGGACGGTTCCTGGCGCCGCGCCAGATGGCCCAGATACGCAACGAGAAGGGCACCGACGGCTCGTACGGACTCGGCCTCTACGCGACCAGGCTGCCCTGCGGGGTCACGGTCTGGGGCCACAACGGCGACATCAACGGCTCCTACGCCCGCACCGCGGGCACCGCCGACGGCCGCCACATCGTCAGTTACCGCGCCAACACCGACACCCTGCCCGACCCGGCGCACGGCACGGCTGTGCTGACCGCGGAGTTCTGCACGTCACGGCGTCCGTAGGGCGTGCCTCCGATCATCCACGCGGTCGCGCTGGTCCGGAGGACGCGCCCCGGCGCGTGCAGCCCACAGGCCTACAGGCCTACAGGCCTACAGGCCTACAGGCCTACAGGCCTACAGCGGCACGATGTCCGGAGCCCCCAGCCGCGCCGCATCCGCCGTCAGATCGTCCGGCTGCCGCTGGGATTCGCGCTCCGCCTCGACCCGCTTCCGGTAGTGCGTGATCTCCTTCTCGATCTGGTCGCTGTCCCAGCCCAGCGCGGGTGCGATCAGCTCGGCCACCTCCCGGGCGCTGCGGGTGCCCCGGTCGAAGGTCTCGATGGAGATGCGGGTGCGCCGGGTCAGTACATCGTCGAGATGGCGGGCGCCCTCGTGCGTGCAGGCGTAGACCGCCTCGGCCCGCAGATAGTCGTCCGCGGCCGCCAGCGGTTCGCCCAGTGAAGGATCGGCCACCACCAGCTCCAGCAGCTCCTCGGCCAGCGAGCCGTACCGGTTCAACAGATGCTCGATGCGCGCCACATGGAGTCCGGTGCGCGCCGCGATCCGGGCCCGCGCGTTCCACAGCGCCTTGTAGCCCTCGGCCCCGACCAGCGGAATGTCCTCGGTGACGCACTCCGCGACCCGCTGGTCGAGGGCGTGCACCGCCTCGTCCACCGCGTCCTTCGCCATCACCCGGTACGTCGTGTACTTGCCGCCCGCGACCACGACCAGCCCCGGCACCGGGTGCGCGACGGTGTGCTCCCGGGACAGCTTGCTGGTGGCATCCGACTCCCCGGCCAGCAGCGGACGCAGCCCCGCGTACACGCCCTCCACATCGTCCCTGGTCAGCGGAGTCGCCAGCACCTCATTCACATGCTCCAGCAGATAGTCGATATCCGCGCTGGAGGCCGCCGGATGCGCCTTGTCCAGATCCCATTCCGTATCCGTCGTCCCCACTACCCAGTGCCGCCCCCACGGGATGACGAACAGAACGCTCTTCTCCGTCCGCAGGATCAGCCCGGTCGTCGAATGGATCCGGTCCTTGGGGACCACCAGGTGAATCCCCTTCGACGCACGGACATGGAACTGCCCGCGCTCGCCGATCAGCGCCTGGGTGTCATCCGTCCACACCCCGGTGGCATTGACGATCTGCTGCGCCCGGATCTCGTACTCGCCGCCGCCCTCGACGTCCTGCACCCGCGCGCCGACCACCCGCTCGCCCTCGCGCAGAAAACCCACCACCCGCGCGCCGTTGGCGACATGCGCGTCATAGGCGGCCGCGGTCCGCACCATCGTCGCCACATAGCGCGCGTCGTCCATCTGCGCGTCGTAGTACTGAAGCGCGCCGACCAGCGCGTCCTTCTTCAGACAGGGCGCCACCCGCAGGGCCCGCTTGTGCGACAGATGCCGGTGCAGGGGCAGCCCGCGCCCGTGCCCCGACGAGACGGACATCGCGTCGTACAGCGCCACACCCGAGCCCGCGTACCAGCGCTCCCAGCCCTTGTGCTGCAACGGATACAGAAAGGGCACCGGCTTGACCAGATGCGGCGCCAGCCGCTCCAGCAGCAGCCCGCGCTCCTTCAGCGCCTCTCTGACCAGCGTGAAGTCCAGCATCTCCAGATACCGCAGACCGCCGTGGATGAGCTTGCTCGACCGGCTGGACGTGCCCGAGGCCCAGTCGCGCGCCTCGACCAGCCCGGTGGCCAGACCGCGGGTCGCCGCGTCCAGGGCTGTCCCCGCGCCGACGACTCCGCCGCCGACCACGAGAATGTCCAGCTCCCGCTCCGCCATTCGGGCGAGCGCCTCGGCCCGCTGCGCCGGTCCCAGTATCGCTGTCTTCACCGCTGCCTCCCGCTGTGATCGGCGCCACACCCGCCGTCCGTCGATTCTGTCCGCGCTGCGTGCCGGTATCCACCCTTCGCTCACGACGGCAACACCCCGCCGCCTTGATCCATCAATCCCTATTCTGTGTCAAATATCCGCTTAGTGTATTTATGCGCCATCCGCATACGTCGTGCGCACACGTCATTCGCAGTCGCTCGGGAAGGACGGCCGCAGCATGCCCGCAGACCTCGCCGTCATCGGACTCGGTCACCTCGGCCTCCCCCTCGCCCAGGCCGCCACCACCGCCGGTATCGGCACCATCGGCTACGACCCCGACCCGCACACCGCCGCCCTCTCCGGCGCCGACGGGCCACTGACCGCCACCGAACTCCGCCGCCTGCTCTCCGCCGGCTTCCGCACCACCACCGACCCCACCATCCTCGGCCGGGTCCGTACCGCCGTCCTCTGCCCGCCCACACCACTCGGCGAGGACCGCGCGCTGGACCTCACCGCGCTCGCCGACGCCGCCCGCACACTGGCCGCACAGCTGCGCCCGCACACCACGGTGATCCTCGAATCCACCGCCTACCCGGGCACCACCGAGGAATTCCTGCGCCCCCTCCTGGAGGAGGGCTCGGGCCTCACCGCCGGCCGCGACTTCCACCTCGCCTGCTCCCCCGGCCGCCACGACCCCGGCAACCGCACCCACCGCTACGCCAACACCCCCAAGGTCATCGGCGGCCTCACCCCCGCCTGCACGGAGGCCGCCGCCGCCTTCTACAGCCGCCTCACCGACAAGGTCGTACGCGCCCGGGGCCCCCGCGAGGCCGAGACCGCCAAGCTCCTGGAGACCAACTACCGCCACATCAACATCGCCCTGATGAACGAGATGGCGGTCTTCTGCCATGACATCGGCGTCGACCTGTGGGACGTCATCCGCTGCGCCGAAACCAAACCGTTCGGCTTCCAGTCCTTCCGCCCCGGCCCCGGAGTGGGAGGTCACGCCGCCCCCATCGACCCCAACTACCTCTCCTACAAAGGCCGCTCACTCGGCCACCCGCTGCGCATGGTGGAACTCGCCCAGGAGGTGAACGGCCGTATGCCGCGCTACGTCATCCAGCGCTGCGCCACCCTCCTCAACGAACACGGCAAGTCCGCCCGCGGCGCCCGCATCCTGCTGCTCGGCGTCACCTACAAGCCGGACATCGGCGACCAGGCGGGCTCACCGTCCCGCGAGATCGCCTCCCGCCTGATGGAGCTGGGGGCCCACCTCACCTACCACGACCCCTATGTGCCCCAGTGGAACGTTCTGGACCGGCCGGTCCCACGGGCCGACTCGCTCTACGAGGCCGCCGCCGCGGCGGATCTGACAGTGCTGCTCCAGGCGCACCGGACGTACGACCTACAGGGCCTGTCGGTGAAGGCGCAGCTGCTCCTGGACACCCGCGGGGCGACACCCACCGGCGCGGCACACCGGTTGTGACGCGGCCGTCATGCCGGGCCGGCCACCAACGACTCGTAGTGCTCGATGACGTACCCGCTGGCCAGATCTCCATTGATCTTCAGCTTCGGGTCGACGATGACGCGGATCCCCTGCGCCATGGCGAGCCCCACGAAGCGGTCGAACCGTTCATCGGACAGCACCGTGGACACCGTGAAATCCGGCAGCTCGATCCCGCATTTCCGCCAGTTCGCCAGGTAGGAGGGCAGCTGAAGCGGGTCGGTCAGCATCGTGATCACCCCGTCGACGACCACGGGGTCGCCGGACGCCGCGTCGGTGAGGTAGGCGAGCGGCGCATAGTAGTTCTCACACTGCGAATAGGCCTCACCGATGGGCCGGGTATAACGGCACGCGACCGCCTTCTCGCACTCCACCGGGTCCACACCGCCCGCCAGCAGCACCGAATAGGGGCCAAAGGCATCGCCGTCCGGCGAATAGCACCACGGGTCGCCCTTCTTCCGTGCCTCCTCCATGGACCGGTTCATCTCCTGGGCGTCCTGGAGGGCACGCTGCTGTGAACGGCGTGCCACCCGGCCGCGGTCCGTGATGTACCGGGCGCTTCCGTCCTCCAGATCGGCCCGGACGCACCAGGTGCCCTTCGAGAAGTCGTCGTACTGCGACTTCCAGGCGACCGGCGCCGCCTTGGGGCCGGAGTTGCGCAGTCCGCCGAAGAGCCACTGGCCGCTGGGGAGGCTTCCGGCCCAGCCGCGGTAGTCGAAATTCCTGAGCTGCGGATTGCCCTGGAACAGCTGACAGTCCATGAACCCCAGCACGCGGTCCGGAGCCCGGCGGCAGCTCTCGTGGACCAGACCCAGGTCCTGCTCCCGGCCCTCCTCGTCCACCTCGACCAACGGCGCACGGTCTTCCGAGATCGTCTCGCCGCAGTGCCGGCAGCACAGGACGTCCGGCACTGCCGCCAGCGCCTGCCGGCAATGTTCGCCGTAGGCCTGGGCATGGGGCAGGGATTCGCAGTCCACGTCGGAGTCCATCGGGATCAGCACCACCTCGCGCCCCGCGAACCGCTCCGCGTGCAGCTCCATGTAACGCTCGAGCCCGGACCACGTCGACCAGCGTCCGACGACCCGCCAGCTGATCCCGTTGGGCATCTCGACACGGTCGTCGCGGAAGGTCAGCCGCTTGTCACCGCGTTCGTCGAACCGCCGGAAATCCGCGATCACATAGTCGGCGCCTTCGTCCGGCAGCTCGGCGAGCACCACCTCGCGCCCGGCGGCCATCGCGGACCTGAACTCGACCTGCGAGAGGATGCCGCCGTCCCCCGCCTCGCCCGCCGGCTCCCGCGCACTCCGCCCGAAATACCGGCCCATGCGCGCGGACAGTCCGGCCCGGTCGATCGACGCCCGGTCCTTCGCGAGCGAGACACCCATCGAGACGAGATCGCCCCACACGAGATGCGGCGCGACGGTGCAGCGGCTCGCCAGCATTCGCCTCGTTGAGGCGCGCCGCCTCCGTCAGCTTGCGCAGCTCACGGGTCACCCGCGACGACGCGACGGGGGATGTGGCCAGCAGATAGACATCCTCGGGCGCATTGTCGCCAAGGTACTGGTGGACGAACGGCCGGAGCACCGACGAGAACTCCGATCCGGCGGAACTCGAAACACTCAGCGCATGCTTCGCCTGCACGAAGACCCGCAGCGCAGGACCCACCAGCACCAGATCGTCGATCTCGTCGTTCGTCTCGAACCGCAGCTCGTCGACCACGACATCGACGCCCAGCCGGAGCGGACCAAAATCCTCTACGCGCAAGGGCCCTGACCATGGGGCATGGTCAGGGCCCTTCGTCGTGCGTGGTGCGTCAGCCGTTGTCGTGCTGCGACGGCGACACCGTCACCTCGACCCGCTGGAACTCCTTCAGCTCCGAGTACCCGGTCGTCGCCATCGCCCGGCGCAGCGCACCGAAGAAGTTCATGGAGCCGTCGGGGACCGTGGACGGACCCAGCAGCACCTCCTCCGTCGTGCCGACCGCACCGAGGTCCATCCGCTTGCCGCGCGGCACGTCCTCGTGCACCGCTTCCATGCCCCAGTGGTGGCCGCGGCCCGGCGCGTCCGTGGCGCGGGCCAGCGGGGAGCCCATCATCACGGCGTCGGCGCCGCAGGCGATCGCCTTCGGGAGGTCACCGGACCAGCCCACACCGCCGTCGGCGATGACGTGGACGTAGCGGCCGCCGGACTCGTCCATGTAATCGCGGCGCGCGGCCGCGACATCGGCGACCGCGGTCGCCATCGGGACCTGGATGCCGAGGACGTTACGCGTGGTGTGCGCGGCGCCGCCGCCGAAGCCGACCAGCACACCGGCCGCGCCCGTACGCATCAGGTGCAGCGCCGCGGTGTACGTGGCGCAGCCGCCGACGATGACCGGGACGTCCAGCTCGTAGATGAACTGCTTGAGGTTCAGCGGCTCGGCCGCGGAGGAGACGTGCTCGGCGGAGACCGTCGTCCCGCGGATCACGAAGATGTCCACGCCGGCGTCCACGACGGCCTTGGAGAACTGCGCCGTACGCTGCGGCGACAGCGCGGCGGCGGTCACCACACCGGCGTCCCGCACCTCCTTGATCCGCTGCCCGATCAGCTCTTCCTTGATCGGCGCGGCGTAGATCTCCTGGAGCCGCTTGGTGGCGGCGGCGCCGTCCAGCTCCGCGATCTCGGCGAGCAGCGGCTCCGGGTCCTCGTACCGGGTCCACAGGCCTTCCAGGTTGAGGACGCCCAGGCCGCCCAGCTCACCGATGCGGATCGCGGTCTGCGGCGAGACCACCGAGTCCATGGGAGCGGCCAGGAACGGCAGCTCGAAGCGGTAGGCGTCGATCTGCCAGGCGATCGAGACCTCCTTCGGGTCGCGGGTGCGGCGACTGGGTACGACGGCGATGTCGTCGAATGCGTATGCCCGGCGGCCGCGCTTGCCGCGCCCGATCTCGATCTCAGTCACGTGTGTGGCCTTTCCCTCTACGTCTGCTGTCCCAGTATCCCCGACACGGCGAAGCCCGCGGCCGGGGTGCGGCCGCGGGCTTCCGCGTGGCGTACGGCACGACCGTACGCGCAGGTTCAGCGCCGGCTGTAGTTCGGCGCCTCGGTCGTCATCTGGCCCCATGCCCCGGGGGACAACCCCCGGCCCCCCGGCCGGAGCCGCGCCCCACTCAGCGACGCGAGTAGTTCGGCGCCTCGGTCGTCATCTGGATGTCGTGCGGGTGGCTCTCCTTGAGGCCCGCGGAGGTGATGCGGACGAAGTGGCCCTTCTCCTTGAGCTCGGGGATGTCGGCGGAGCCGACGTAACCCATGGAGGCGCGCAGACCGCCGACGAGCTGGTGCGCGACCGAGGAGAGCGGGCCGCGGTAGGGCACCTGGCCCTCGATGCCCTCGGGGACCAGCTTGTCCTCGGAGAGGACGTTGTCCTGGAAGTAGCGGTCCTTGGAGAAGGACCGGCCCTGGCCACGGGACTGCATCGCGCCGAGCGAGCCCATGCCGCGGTACGACTTGAACTGCTTGCCGTTGATGAAGACCATCTCGCCGGGCGTCTCCTCGCAGCCGGCCAGCAGCGAGCCCAGCATGACTGTGTCCGCGCCGGCCGCGATGGCCTTGGCGATGTCGCCGGAGAACTGGAGACCGCCGTCACCGATCAGCGGCACACCCGCGGCGTTCGCGGCCTTCGCCGCTTCGTAGATCGCGGTGACCTGCGGGACGCCGACACCGGCGACGACGCGGGTGGTGCAGATGGAGCCGGGGCCCACGCCGACCTTGATGCCGTCGGCACCCGCGTCGATCAGCGCCTGGGCGCCGTCACGGGTGGCGACATTGCCGCCGACGACATCGACGTTGATGTTGGACTTGACCTTGGCGATCATGTCGAGGATGCCGCGGCTGTGGCCGTGCGCGCTGTCGATGACGAGGAAGTCGGCACCGGCCTCGACCAGCGCCTGCGCCCGGTCGTACGCCGCGTCGCCGACACCCACCGCCGCACCGACGACCAGCCGGCCCTCGGCGTCCTTGGCGGCGTTCGGGTACTTCTCCGCCTTGACGAAGTCCTTGACGGTGATCAGGCCCTTGAGCACGCCCGCGTCGTCGACCAGCGGCAGCTTCTCGATCTTGTGGCGGCGCAGCAGCTCGATGGCGTCCTCGCCGGAGATGCCGACCTTGCCGGTGACCAGCGGCATCGGCGTCATGACCTCGCGGACCTGACGGCTGCGGTCCATCTCGAAGGCCATGTCGCGGTTGGTCACGATGCCCAGCAGCTTGCCCGCAGCGTCGGTGACCGGCACCCCGCTGATGCGGAACTTGGCACACAGCGCATCGGCGTCGGCGAGCGAGGCGTCGGGACGGACCGTGATCGGGTCGGTGACCATGCCGGACTCGGAGCGCTTGACCAGGTCGACCTGGTTGGCCTGGTCCTCGATGGACAGATTGCGGTGCAGTACGCCCGCGCCGCCCTGCCGCGCCATGGCGATGGCCATCCGCGCCTCGGTGACCTTGTCCATCGCCGCGGACAGCAGCGGGATGTTCACCGCGACGTTGCGCGAGACCCGGGACGCGGTGCTCACCGCGTTGGGCAGCACCTCCGACGCACCGGGCAGCAGCAGCACGTCGTCGTATGTCAGCCCGAGCATGGCGAATTTGGCGGGCATACCGTCGACGTTGTCACTCATGACACCTTCCCCAATGCTCTTGCCTCAGCGCGGACTCCCATGCTAACGGCCTAAGGAAGTGTCCCAACCCACGAGCGATGAGGGCCTCGTCACTTGTGTATTTCTACGGCGATATTCCGCCATCCATGGTGCGGATCTGCTACTGCTCCGCGAGCGCCCGCAGCCTGCTGAGCGCACGGTGCTGGGCGACCCGCACCGCACCGGGCGACATCCCCAGCATCTGCCCGGTCTCCTCGGCCGTCAGCCCGACGGCGACCCGCAGCAGGACCAGCTCACGCTGGTTCTCCGGAAGGTTCGCCAGCAGCTTCTTGGCCCACTCGGCGTCGCTGCTCAGCAGCGCCCGCTCCTCGGGGCCGAGCGAGTCGTCCGGCTGCTCGGGCATCTCGTCGGACGGCACGGCCGTGCTGCCATGCCGCATCGCGGCCCGCTGAAGATCGGCGACCTTGTGGCCGGCGATGGCGAAGACGAACGCCTCGAAGGGCTTGCCGGTATCGCGGTAGCGCGGCAGCGCGCACAGCACCGCGACACACACCTCCTGCGCCAGATCCTCGACGAAGTGCCGCGCGTCACCCGGCAGCCTCGACAGCCGGGTGCGGCAGTAGCGCAGGGCGAGGGGGTGCACATGGGCCAGCAGATCGTGCGTGGCCCGCTGGTCCCCCTCGACGGCACGTGCGACGAGAGCGCCGATTTCCTGCTTCCCGTCATCACGCATCGGACCATGGTGCCTTGGTGCCGCTCGATCCGCGGCATCAGGTCCGTACTTGTGCACTGAAGCGTTATGCGCGGCAGGTGCGCCGGCTGTCATGTCCTGCGCCCTCCCCTCGTGCCCGACCGACCCGTCCCCGAGGAACTCCATGCCTCAAGGATGCGGCACCGCGCGGTGAAACGGACCGCCGGCGAACGCGGCGGCGGGCGGGGCACCCTGCCGCCCCGCCCGCCGCAGGGCGGGCGGGGATCTTCACTCCCCCGCATCGCTGCACGTCACAACGCCTTAGCGGACCAGTCCCCAGCGGAAGCCCAGGGCCACCGCATGCGCCCGGTCGGAGGCGCCGAGTTTCTTGAAAAGGCGCCGGGCGTGGGTCTTGACCGTGTCCTCCGACAGGAACAGCTCACGGCCGATCTCGGCGTTCGAACGGCCGTGACTCATGCCCTCCAGTACTTGGATCTCGCGCGCGGTCAGCGTCGGCGCTGCACCCATCTCGGCGGACCGCAGCCGGCGCGGGGCGAGCCGCCACGTCGGGTCGGCGAGCGCCTGGGTCACCGTCGCCCGCAGCTCGGCGCGCGAGGCGTCCTTGTGCAGATAGCCGCGGGCACCGGCGGCGACCGCGAGCGCGACACCGTCCAGGTCCTCGGCCACCGTGAGCATGATGATCCGGGCGCCGGGGTCGGCGGACAGCAGCCGGCGCACGGTCTCGACACCGCCGAGACCGGGCATCCGTACGTCCATCAAAATCAGATCCGAACGATCGGCACCCCAGCGGCGGAGGACTTCCTCGCCGTTGGCCGCGGTCGTCACACGCTCGACGCCGGGCACGGTCGCAACCGCCCGACGGAGCGCCTCTCGGGCAAGCGGGGAGTCGTCGCAGACGAGGACGGATGTCATGACCGCCCTCCGCAGCTGATGCGCGTCACCTTGAGCCTCCAGGCTGGTACGTATCGTCACCTGTGCGATTGGCGGCCTCGGACATCTGCCCGACGACTACCTCTGCCAATCGCCTCCGCACTCTCAACGACGGTCACCCGAAAGAGTTACGGGTTCGGCGACCGAGTTCAACACGCTCCGTGAGGAGCCGGATACGCAGACGACTCATCGGGCGCCCGGCATCCGCGCGTGCACCCTATGCCCTATTTGGCTCTCTTTCTTCCATTTTCATGGTGACTATGACTAGATTCGCAATGAGTCATATTTACATCTACTTCGACAGTAGATGTACCGTCGTGAGCACCGAGCCCGAATCAGCATCGCTTCGAGGGGACAAGCAATGGCAGATTTCTCCCGCCTCCCGGGCCCGAACGCAGACCTCTGGGACTGGCAGCTGCTCGCCGCCTGCCGCGGTGTGGACAGCTCGCTCTTCTTCCATCCCGAGGGCGAGCGCGGAGCGGCCCGCAGCGCGCGTGAGACATCGGCGAAGGAGGTCTGCATGCGCTGCCCGGTACGGGCCGAGTGCGCGGCGCATGCCCTGGCCGTCCGTGAGCCCTACGGGGTGTGGGGCGGCCTGACGGAGGACGAACGCGAGGAACTCATGGGACGGGCCCGCCACCGGCTGATCCCCGCGTCCTCCATGACCGGTCCCACGGGCGTCCCCGGAGCCTGAACTTCAGGAGCGCATCACTCCTGAAGAAACGTTCCTGCATGGCTGCACGCCGACAGGGCTGTGGCGGGAGAGTGCTGCCATGAGGGACGGGTTCGGTGCGACCAGGCCGTGCGACGGGTCCGGCGGACCGTACGGCCAGGGGTTTTCCGCCGGAACGGTGCCGTTCGGCAGCTACGGGCGGGCGCGGGCGGGCGCGGACCCCTCAGCGCCCCGCGGCATCCGCCAGCCGGTCGAGCGTCGCCGCGACGGCGGGGACATGTGCCAGATCCGGCAGCGTGAGCGCGACGATCTCGCGGTGCACGGCAGGCTCCATCCGTATCGCCGTGGCCCCCTTGGGACGTACGGACTCCAGGGTGAGCTCCGGCAGCGCGGCGACCCCCAGGCCCGCGCCGACCAGGCCGATCACGGCCGGGTAGTCATCCGTCGCGAAGTCGATGCGCGGGGTGAAGCCCGCACTCTCACAGACCTCGACGAGATGCCTGCGGCAGCGGGGGCAGCCCGCGATCCAGGCCTCGTCGGCCAGGTCGGCGAACCGGGCGGTACCCGCCTTCGCCAGCCGGTGACCGTCCGGCACCAGGCCGATCAGCCGGTCCGCCAGGATCGGCCGTGCCACCAGGTCGTCCCACTCCGCCCCGGCCGCCGGGTCCGCGCCGCGCACCTCCGGATAGCGGAAGGCCAGCGCGATCTCGCAGTCGCCGTTGCGCAGCATCTCGATCGAGCGCGGCGGCTCGGCCTCGACCAGCGAGACCCGGGTCCCCGGGTGTGCGGCGCGCATCTTCGCCAGGGCGGTCGGCACCAGCGTCGAGCTGCCGGAGGGAAAGGACACCAGCCGCACCCGGCCCGCACGCAGGCCCGCGATGGCCGCGATCTCCTCCTCGGCGGCGGTGAGCCCGGCCAGGATGCCGACGGCATGCCGTACGAGCGCCTCGCCCGCCTGGGTCAGCCGCATCTCACGGCCCGCACGGACCAGCAGCGGGGTGCCGGCCGACTGCTCCAGGGCCTTCATCTGCTGGCTGACGGCCGGCTGGGTGCAGCCCAGCTCACGGGCGGCGGCGGAGAACGAGCCCGTCCTGGCGACGGCGCGCAGCACGCGGAGATGACGGGCCTCGATCATGATTCGAGCATAAGCCGGTCTTGGGTTGATCGGGAAAAATTGGGTCGGTGCTTTTGGGGAACTAGCTAGCGTGGACCGAGATCCATGGCGTGCATGAGTCGGGGGTGCCTCGACGGGCCTGCCGCGGATCACGCCGATCGAGTAACGGAGCGCCGTATGAAGCTGCTGACCGTGAACCTGGGGCAGCCCATCCCGTCCGAATTCACCGACGCCGAGGGCGGCACGGGCATCGACAAGCGGCCCGTGGACGGCCCCGTGGCGGTCACCGCCCCCGGCCCCAAGGGCACCGGAGGCAGCGGGCTGGCCGGTGACGCGGTGGTCGATCTGCGCCATCACGGCGGCGACGACCAGGCCGTCTACGCCTACGCGCGCGAGGACCTGGACGACTGGCAGCGGGAGCTGGGCCGCGAGCTGGCCAACGGCTTCTTCGGCGAGAACCTCACCACGTCGGGCGTCGAGGTCACCGGCGCCCGCATCGGCGAACACTGGCGGGTCGGCCCGCAGCTGCTGCTGGAGGTCACCTCACCGCGTATCCCCTGCCGCACCTTCCACGGGTGGCTCGGCGAGCGCGGCTGGCTCAAGCGGTTCACCCAGGCCGCGGTGCCCGGCGCGTATCTCCGGGTGATCGAGGCGGGCGAGATCCGCGCGGGGGACGCCGTCGAGGTGGTGCACCGCCCGGATCACGAGGTGACGATCGAGCTGATGTTCCGGGCCCTGACCAGCCGGCGGGAGCTGCTGCCGCGGCTGCTGGAGGCGGGCGGCGCGCTCCCGGAGGAGGCGCGGCGGAAGGCTCTGAAGTATGCGGGGCAGGAGGGGGATTGAGCCGCGGGGGCGGGTGGGGTGGCTCAGGGGCAGGGGCGCCGGGCGGGCGGCCCAGGTAGGCAGCGGCCCTGCGGGCCCGGGCGGCGGGGCCTCGGAAGCGGTTGGCGGAGGGTGTGTCGCGCGGTGTGCGCGGGCGGCCGCGCCGCCGGGGGGAGGGGCTCGGGCGTCGCGCCCGCGGACGGATAGCGTGCCCGTATGACGACTGCATTGATCACGGGAGCGACGGCGGGCATCGGGGCGGCGTTCGCCCGGCGGCTCGCGAGCGACGGCCACAGCGTGGTGCTGGTCGCGCGCGACGAGAAGCGACTGCACGAGCAGGCCACCGAGTTGCACGACCGGCACGGCATCGAGGCGGAGGTGCTGAGCGCCGATCTGGCCACCGAGGAGGGCATCGCGGCCGTCGAGGCACGGCTCTCGGACACCAAGCACCCGGTGGACCTGCTGGTGAACAACGCCGGCTTCGGCAACAAGGGCGAGTACCTCGAGGTCTCGATGGCCGACGAGCTGACGATGCTGAAGGTGCACTGCGAGGCGGTGCTGCGGCTGACCACGGCCGGGGTGCGCGGGATGCGGGACCGGCGGCGGGGCGCGGTGGTCAATGTGGCGTCGGTGGCGGCGTTCGTGCCGCGCGGCACCTATGGCGCGAGCAAGGCGTGGGTCGTGCAGTTCACGCAGGGTGCCGCGCGGGATCTCGCGGGCAGCGGGGTGCGGCTGATGGCGCTGTGCCCGGGGTTCGTGCGGACCGAGTTCCACCAGCGGGCGGGCATGGGGACGGACAACATCCCCGGCTGGATGTGGCTGGACGCGGACAAGCTGGTGAACGCCGCGATGAAGGACCTGACGCGGGGGAAGTCGCTCTCCATTCCGGACCCGCGGTACAAGGCGCTCATGGGCGCCGCGAAGTTGGCACCGCGTGGGGTGCTCGGGGGTCTTACGTCGCGTACCGGCCGTAAGTACGGGCCTCGCTGACACGGCGTTGCTTGCGGACGCGGGCGTTGCTTGCGGACGCGGCGTTGCTTGCTGCGTTGCCGGGGGCGGTGACGTGGGGGGCTTCCCACTTCACGGGGCGGAGGGGCGGGGGCCGGGGCCGGGCGGCGCCTCCGGGAGCAGGACTGCCGCATCACGGCCCCGGCCCGTCCGGCCCCTCCGGCCCCTCGGGCCCATCCGGCCCGTCACCTCCTCTGGGCGGGTGAGGCAGGGCCAGGTGGGCGCTTGTCCCGTCCTGCCAGGTGACATGGATGTCGTGGCCCGTGAGGTGTGTGGTCGCCAGGGTGTGTACGGGGGCGGGGTCCGGGTCCCCTGTCAGGGAAGCCAGGGCGACGAAGAGGGTGCCCCGGGGGCCGGAGGTGAGGGTGCCCTCCAGGACGGCGGTTTCGGTGCCGGTGCCGGGGCCGATGAGGGTGCTCCCCGTCGGGGTCCGGCGGGCCAGGGTGTCGTAGCCGTGGACGGGGTGGAGTTGAGCGGTGGGGCCGTCGGGTGTGGTGGCCCAGCCCGTCTGGCGTACGGGGGTGCCGGGGGCGGCGCCGGTGACCAGATGGGCGCGGAGTTCGGCGCGGCCGTGGACGAGGGTGACGGACAGGATCCGGATGCCGGGGAGTTCGCTGCCGTCGGCGTGACGGGGTGTGTGCAGGGAGGAGGCCCGGCCGGGGCCGGTGGCCTGGGGGATGGCGGGGCCACGGGTGGTGGGGTGGCCGTCGATGAGCAGGGCGAAGTGGTTGTCGGGAAGAGACTGGTCTGCGGCGGTGGGCGCTGTCGGGCCCGTACGGGTCGAGTAGGCGAAGCGGGCGTAGTAGGGGTCGGGGGCGGCGAGGGTGGAGTTGCTGCCGTGGTTGTGGAGGCGTACCAGGCCGTCGGAGGCGGTGGATTGCAGCAGCAGCCCCGTGGGGCCGAGGGGGTGGGCGGCGTCCGCGGTTTCGGCGGGCAGGGGTGCCTCGGGGGCGGTCCAGGCCGGATCGTCGGCGGGGAGCAGGAGGCCGAGGAAGCCCTTGGCCGCCCAGTACGGCGAGGCCGGGCCCGAGTAACTCTGGAGCATCGGGGCGTACGGCCCGTACCAGCCGAGCGGTAGCAGGCCGCCCTCCGTGACGGCGCCGCGGTCGAGGAAGTGGCGCAGGGCCCCGGAGGCGAGGCGGCGGGTGGCGCCGGGGGTGAGCGGGGTGTGGCCGGTGAGGGCGCCCAGCCACGGGGCGGCGGTGGCGGCGAAGCGGTAGGTGAGGGAGCGGCCGAACGGCAGCGGCGCACCGTTGGCGTCGAAGAGGCGGGTGTAGCCGTCCAGTTGGGCGTGCAGACGTGCGCCGTAGTCGGCCAGGAGTGTCCGGTCGCCGGCGAGGTGGGCGTGCAGGACCGGGTAGAAGTGCATCGCCCAGGCGTTGTAGTGGTCGAATGCGCGGTTGTCGCCGTCCGAGTACCAGCCGTCGCCGAGGTACCAGTCCTCGATTCGGGTCAGCGCGCGGTCGATGGCGGCCTGGGCGCCTACGGTCTCGATGCCCGCGTCGCGGAAGAAGCCGCCGACGGTGAGGCCGAAGAGCCACCAGTTGTTGTCGACGGGGGACGGGCCGAGGGCGGGCAGCAGCCAGTCGACGACGCGGGCGCGGACGCCGTCATCGAGGGTGTCCCACAGCCAGGGGCGGGTCAGACGCAGGCCGAGGGCGAGCGAGGCGGCTTCGACCCGCGCCTGGCGGATGGTGTCGATGCGGGGCCAGGAGTCGGGGTCGGCGGGCGTCATCGCGCCGGCCGCGCTGGGCTTTCGGGTGCCCGCGGCCAGGCCTTCGGCGTAGCGGGGGAGGTGGTCGTGCGGGTCGTGGCCGTTGCTGCCGGCGACTCTGAGGGCGGCGAGCAGGAACGTACGGGCGAAGCCTTCGAGGCCGTCCGAGCGGGGGCCCGAGGAGCTGGGGCGGGCGCCGGGGAAGGTGATCAGGCCGTGGCGCGGGGAGGCGTAGCGGGCGGTGGCGTGCAGCAGTCCGTCGGCCGTCGCTTCCCAGTGGGCGCGGGTCCAGCCGGTGTACGGGCTGCGGCGGCGGTCCTCGGGCGGGAGGGGGAAGGGGAGGGATAAGGAGTGGTGGGGCGGGTGGTGTGGAAAGCGCCGGTGACGCTCGGGTGAGGTCTCGGGCTGGGGCCGGGGCTCGGTCATGGCTTCCCCTGAGGCGGTGGGTGGCGGCCGGGCGGCGGATTCCGTCAACCGAGGCCGGCAGCAGGTCAGTCGAAGGGACGGAGAATGGGATCGGAGCCGGTCTCACCGCCGGCAGCGGCAAGTGACGAACAACGACGGGCGACCGCGAAGGAGCACGTTCCTCACTATGCAACCCACCACTGACAATGCCCCCGGACCTGCGGAAATGCCGCCTCCCCGGCCCACCTTGCTGCTGTCGATGGGCCCCGGCATCGCCGACCGCCTCCTCGACGCCCGCCACCACACCCGCCTCGCGGCCCTCGCCCGTACCGACCCACACCTCGTCGCCCACGATCTGACCGACCCTTCTCCCGAGGTCGCCGCCGCGCTCGCCGACGCCGAGGTGCTCCTCACTTGCTGGGGCGCCCCGCCGCTCACCGGCCCGGTGCTGGACGCGGCCCCCCGGCTGCGCGCCGTCGTCCACGCCGCCGGATCGGTCAAACACCACCTCACCGACGCCTGCTGGGAGCGCGGTATCGCGGTCAGCTCGGCCGCCGACGCCAACGCGCTCCCGGTCGCCGAATACACCCTCGCCGCGATCCTCTTCGCCAACAAACGCGTGCTGCACTCCGCCCACCGCTACCGCGGCCTGCGCACGCGTCACGACTGGCACCACGAACTCGCCGACGCCGGCAACTACCGCCGCACCGTCGGCGTCATCGGCGCCTCCCGCATCGGCCGCCGCGTCATCGAGCTGCTGCGCCCGTTCGACCTGCGCGTCCTGCTGCACGACCCGTATGTGGCCGCCGCCGACGCCGCCCGGCTCGGTGTGCGTCAGGTCCCCCTCGACGCCCTCTGTGCCGACAGCGACGTCGTCACCGTGCACGCCCCGCAGCTGCCCGCCACCCGCCATCTGCTCGGCCGCCGCGAACTGGCCCTGCTGCCCGACGGCGCGACCCTGATCAACACCGCCCGCGGCTCCCTGGTCGACGAGACGGCCCTGCTCCCCGAGCTGGTCACCGGCCGCCTGCACGCCGTCCTCGACGTCACCGAGCCCGAGCTCCCGCCTGCCGGTTCGCCGTTGTACGAGCTGCCGAACGTCCTGCTGACGCCCCACGTGGCGGGGTCGCTGGGCACCGAACTCCACCGCCTCGCCGACCACGCCCTCAACGAACTCGAACGCTACGCCCAGGGCCGCCCGTTCACCGGCCCCGTACGCCCGGAGCATCTGCCCCACTCGGCTTGACCGGGCCCGCCCGGAGGGCACCGGCCACGCCCGCTGGGCTTGCCCGACGCACCTGGGGGTCCATCGCTTCCGGGGGCCCAGCACCCCCGGGAGGCCCACCACTTCCGGGGGCCACCGCGCTTGAAGGCCCACCGCACTTGGGGCCCACCGCACTTGGGGCCCGCCGCAATTGGGGCCCGTCACACTTGCGGTTCCTGCCCACCACACCCGCCCCCTCCGCACAAACGGAACCCCAGGCCCGCGGAAGCCCCCGCCCCGACACAACCCACCCACAGCGCCCTCCCCCGCCCGAACACAAGACCCGGCCCCCGCACACAGCGGGAACCGGGTCTCGTACATCAGGCAGCGAGCTGCCCGACGCTATGCGCTACGCGCGATGCGCGAGGTCAGTGCGAGTGCCCGTGGCCGTGACCGGCCTCGGCCTGCTCGTCCTCCGCGGGCTTCTCGACGACCAGGGTCTCGGTCGTCAGGAGCAGCGAGGCGATCGACGCGGCGTTCTCCAGGGCGGAGCGGGTGACCTTCACCGGGTCGATGACGCCGGCCTTGACCAGGTCGCCGTACTCGCCGGTGGCGGCGTTGAAGCCGTTGCCCTTGTCCTGCTCGGCGACCTTCGCGGTGATGACGTAGCCCTCGAGGCCGGCGTTCTCCGCGATCCAGCGCAGCGGCTCGACGACGGCGCGGCGGACGACGGCGACACCGGTGGCCTCGTCGCCCTCCTTGCCCAGGGAGCCTTCCAGCACCTTGGCGGCGTGGACCAGAGCGGAGCCACCACCGGAGACGATGCCCTCCTCGACCGCGGCGCGGGTCGCGGAGATGGCGTCCTCCAGACGGTGCTTCTTCTCCTTGAGCTCGACCTCGGTGGCCGCACCCACGCGGATGACGCAGACGCCACCGGCGAGCTTGGCGAGGCGCTCCTGGAGCTTCTCGCGGTCCCAGTCCGAGTCCGTGGACTCGATCTCGGCCTTGATCTGGTTGACGCGGCCGACGACGTCCTCGGACTTGCCGCCACCGTCGACGATGGTGGTGTCGTCCTTGGTGACGGTCACGCGGCGGGCGGTGCCCAGCACGTCCAGGCCGGCCTGGTCGAGCTTGAGGCCGACCTCCTCGGCGATGACGGTCGCACCGGTGAGGGTGGCGATGTCGCCGAGCATGGCCTTGCGGCGGTCACCGAAGCCGGGGGCCTTGACGGCAACGGCGTTGAAGGTGCCACGGATCTTGTTGACGACGAGCGTCGACAGGGCCTCGCCCTCGACGTCCTCGGCGATGATCAGCAGCGGCTTGGAGGCACCCGCCTGGATGACCTTCTCCAGCAGCGGCAGCAGGTCCTGGATCGAGGCGATCTTGCCCTGGTGGATCAGGATGTAGGGGTCCTCGAGGACGGCCTCCATACGCTCCTGGTCGGTGACCATGTACGGCGAGAGGTAGCCCTTGTCGAAGGCCATGCCCTCGGTGAAGTCCAGCTCCAGACCGAAGGTGTTGGACTCCTCGACGGTGATGACACCGTCCTTGCCGACCTTGTCCATCGCCTCGGCGATGAGCTCGCCGACCTGCTTGTCCTGCGCGGACAGGCCGGCCACGGCAGCGATGTCGGACTTGTCGTCGATCGGACGGGCGGTCGCGAGGAGCTCCTCGGACACGGCCTTGACCGCGGCGTCGATGCCCTTCTTCAGGGCGGCCGGGGAGGCGCCGGCGGCGACGTTGCGCAGACCCTCGCGGACCAGCGCCTGCGCCAGCACGGTGGCGGTGGTGGTGCCGTCACCCGCGATGTCGTTGGTCTTGGTCGCCACCTCCTTGACGAGCTGGGCGCCCAGGTTCTCGTACGGGTCGTCGACCTCGACCTCACGGGCGATGGTGACGCCGTCGTTGGTGATCGTCGGCGCGCCGAACTTCTTGTCGATGACGACGTTGCGGCCCTTGGGGCCGATCGTCACCTTGACCGTGTCGGCAAGCTTGTTGACGCCGCGCTCAAGGGCGCGACGGGCGTCCTCGTCGAACTTCAGGATCTTCGCCATGGGTTGCTTCAAGTCCTCTCATTGCGATCCTCGGCCACGACGTGGGGACCGCTGTCGCTCAAACGAACTGCGCCCCTGCCCCGGGTTGGTTAGACGCGGGAACCAGGGGCGCAGATCACGGCAAAACTGGGTGACTTACTTCTCGACGATCGCGAGAACGTCGCGAGCCGAGAGAACGAGGTAGTCCTCGTTGTTGTACTTCACCTCGGTGCCGCCGTACTTGCTGTAGAGCACGACGTCACCGACGTTCACGTCGAGCTCGACGCGCTTGCCGTCCTCGACCCGGCCCGGGCCCACGGCCAGGACGACGCCCTCCTGGGGCTTCTCCTTGGCGGTGTCCGGAATGACCAGGCCCGAGGCCGTGGTCTGCTCGGCGTCGAGCGGCTGGACCACAATGCGGTCCTCAAGCGGCTTGATGGCAACCTTGGAGCTGGTGGTCGTCACGATCCGACCTCCCCCTTCGGAGATCTCACGGGGTTAACTGTCTGAGGTGGCGACCAGGTGGATCCGTCGTCGCGGGTGCCGGACCTGCCCGTCGCTGTGTTTCTGGCACTCCCCACTGGAGAGTGCCAACGCTGAGACTATGACGCGGTTAGCACTCGGTCAAGCGGAGTGCCAGCGCGGCGGGGTGCGCTTCCCTCCGCACGGGTTGACCGGGCGCACGAAGCCGCGACTCCCGGCGGCCCCCACCCCGCCGGTCCCGGCCATCTGCCGCGGGACCGCGGCGGGTTAAGCACCGGCTTACGGACCGCGTTACGGACAGGTCCCTATCAAATCGGACACACCTTCCCGTTCCCTCGCAACCACGCCACCGGCTGCCTCGTCTACCTCCCCGACTGCCGGGCCGACGAACCGGGCACCACCCGGCCGGCCCGCGGCCTTGACGATCAGTGGCGGAGGAAACCCGTGCGTGGACCGACCAGCGTTCCCCGGGCTGCCCGGCGGCCGGAGAGCGACGCCGAGCGCACGATGACGTTCGCCGCGCTGGCCCAGGCACCGGACCGCCGGCGGACCGAGGCATGGCTGCTCGCCCTCGCCGTACTGATCGCGGACTTCGGCTACGCCATCACCGGCCTGTCGATGACCGGCCGGCTGCCCGGCGGGCTGGCCGGCTTCGCCGTCAGCATGTTCTTCGTGGCGCTGGTCCCGCATCTGGTCCTGCGCCGCTACGCGCCCCGCGCCGATCCGCTGATCCTGCCGCTGGCGACGCTGCTGACCGGGATCGGCCTGGTGCTGCTGCACCGCCTGGACCTCACCTATGCGCAGACGCCCCGGCTGAAGATCGCCGAGGCGGCGAGCGGCCAGCTGGTGTGGACGGTGATCGGGGTGGCGGTCTGTATAGCGATCCTGCTGGTGCTGCGCGATCACCGCATCCTCCAGCGCTACATCTATCTGACGATGGTGGTCGCGCTGGTGCTGCTGATGGCGCCGGCCTTCTTCGGCGCCGACATGTACGGCGCCAAGCGCTGGATTCTGCTCGGGCCGCTGTCACTCCAGCCCGGCGAGTTCGTGAAGATCATGATCTCGGTGTTCTTCGCGGGCTATCTCACCGTCAACCGCGATGCGCTGGCGCTGGCCGGACGCCGCGTCCTGGGCGTCCAGCTGCCTCCGGGGCGACAGCTCGCGCCGATCTTCACGATCTGGGTGATCAGCCTGCTGGTGCTGGTCTTCGAACGGGACCTGGGCACCTCGCTGATCTTCTTCGGCGTCTTCGTGATCATGCTGTACATGGCCACCGAGCGCACGAGTTGGGTGCTCTGCGGCCTGGCCATGGCCGCGGTCGGCGCCACCGTCGTCGGCTCCATAGAACCGCACGTCAAGGGCCGGATCATGGCCTGGCTGCACCCGATGGACATCTTTCTGCCCAAGGAGCGACGGCCGCCGGGGCTGATATCCGAGCAGGCCGCGCAGGCACTGTTCAGCTTCGGCAGCGGCGGCATCTCGGGCAGCGGCCTGGGCCAGGGCCACCCGGAGCTGGTCGGCTTCGCCGGTAACAGCGACTTCATCCTCACCACCGTCGGCGAGGAGATGGGGCTGGCCGGCGTGATGGTCGTCATCATGCTGTACGTGCTGCTCGCCCAGCGCGGACTGCGGGTGGCCCTGACCGCCCGCGACCCGTTCGGCAAACTGCTCGCGGTCGGCCTCTCCGGGGCGCTGCTGCTCCAGGTCTTCGTGGTCGCCGGCGGCGTCACCGGCCTGATCCCCCTGACCGGCAAGGCACTGCCGTTCCTCGCCAAGGGCGGCTCGTCACTGGTCGCGAACTGGGTGATGGTGGCCCTGCTGCTACGGATCAGCGACCATGCGCAGCGTCGGCGCGAGCCGGCTTGAGCCCCACGTTTTTGGCTTTCCCGCCATGGTGGTTGTTCGCCGTTTATCGCCCGCTGCGCGGTGCGCTCGCCGTTGCGCCTGCGGCGGGCCGGGGTCGCTGCGCGGGGCTGTCGGGTGCGGTGCCGCTCCTCCGGACTTCGTCCTGCGGCGCGGCCCCTCCCGTTGGAGGGATGAGGGAAGGCTGGTGGGGGTGCTCGTAGGTGGTCCGGTGCTGCTCGTGGATCACATGGAAACGGCCACGCCGGTGGTCCGCCCCCATCCACTTTCACTTTCTCCACTCACGGGAGGGGACGGGCCGGAGGGGCCGGTGTGGGGGGCTTTGCTTCCGAAGGTTTCCAAGAAAGAGCAAAGGCGGAGCGTAAAGCGGAGCAGTCCACACACCAGGCCCCGTCGGCCCGTCACCGCACCCACAGCCCCGCGCAGCGGACCCGCCCGCCGCAGGCGCAACGGCGAGCGCACCGCGCAGCGGGCGACAAACGGTGAAAACCCCCACGGCGGGAAGGCCAAAAACGTGGGGAGACAATGACACCGTGAACGACCTAGACACCTTCTCCGCCCTGCTCGCCCCGGAGGGGCAATCGCTGCTGGCCGAGCTGCGGGACCACGACCCGGCGGACGAGCTGGCGGCAGCCACCCGGCTGCGCCGTGAGCACCCCGCGCCGCTGGTCTCCGCCGCGCTCGGCCAGGCCCGGCTGCGGCAGCGTGCGGTGGCAAAGTTCGGGGCGGACGCGCGGCTGATGTACTTCACGCCCAACGGCGTCGAGCAGTCCACCCGTGCCACGGTCGCCGCCCACCGCGCCGCCCGGCTCGCCGCGCTGGGCGTCCGTACGCTGGCCGACCTGTGCTGCGGCATCGGCGGCGACGCGATCGCGCTGGCCCGCGCCGGGATCCGGGTCCTGGCCGTCGACCGGGACCCGCTGGCCTGCGCCGCGGTCCGGGCCAATGCCGAGGCGCTGGGGCTCGCGGAGCTGATCGAGGTGCGCTGCGCGGATGTGACGGAGGTGGACACCGCCGGATATGACGCAGTGTTCGTGGATCCGGCGCGGCGCAGCAAAGCAAGGGGCGCGCGCATTTTCGATCCCGAGGCGTATGCGCCGCCGCTGTCGTGGGCCGTCGAGGCGGCCCGTAAGGCACCGGTCGCGGCGCTGAAGATCGCGCCGGGGGTGCCGCACGACGCGCTGCCGGAGGACGCCGAGACGGAGTGGATCTCGGACGGGGGCGACGTCAAGGAAGCCGTGGTGTGGTTCGGGACGGCGGTGGACGGAGCGCCGGGTCCCACGCCCGGTGGCCGCCGCGCCACCTTGCTCCCGGCCGGTGACTCCCTGCTCGGCGCCGGACTCCCGGACCCGGAGCCGGGCCCCGTCGGGGACTGGCTGTACGAGCCGGACGGGGCGGTGATCCGCGCCCATCTCGTCGCGGATGTCGCCCGGCAGATCGGCGGCCGGCTGATCGATCCGACGATCGCGTACCTCACCGCGGACCGGCTGGTCGAGACGCCGTACGCGACCGCCTACGCGATCACCGATGTGCTGCCGTTCCACGTCAAGAGGCTCAAGGCGCTGCTGCGGGAGCGCGAGGTGGGCATCGCGGTGATCAAGAAGCGCGGTTCCGCGGTGGAGCCGGAGGAGCTGCGCAAGAAGCTGAAGCTCGGCGGGGGCCGCAAGTCCTGCACGATCTTCCTGACCCGGGTCGGCGGCGCCCCCTCGATGCTGCTGGGGCACCCCGCGGCGGACGCGCCATGAGGGGCCCTCAGGCCAGGTCGGTGAGGTCCTCGGCGTAGATCTGGGAGAGCGGCTGCGGGCCGATGTACTGCTGGCAGGTGCACTGGCCCGCCTCGTACTGCACCGGCTTGTGGTCGGCGTCCCAGGCGACCGCCACCTCCACCCGCTCATGACACTTGCCCTTTTTGTCATGCTTGGCGAGGTGGTGGGTGCAGCCGCACACCGGCTGCGGCGGCTGCTGTGCGGCGGCCAGCTCCTGCCGGTCCTGGCGGGCGGTCTCCAGCCGCTCCATCTTGCGTTCGTGCCGCGTACGCAGCGCCGTACGCGCGGTGTCGGCGACCTTCGCGAAGCCGCCCGCCATGAAGAAGATGAAGACCCACCAGAACCAGTCCACAGCCTGCCGCCTCCCCACATGCGAGCCCGGTGCTGCTGCCAGGGTAAGACCTCGGGCCGGACGTCGGGCCGGGGGAAGCGGGAGGACTCGCAGAACGACAAAACGAGCCCTCGCGGCCTCAGGAGTAGAGGTTGTTCTTGCTCATCTCGTGGACGTGGTCATGGCCGTGGTCATGGTCGTGGTGGTGGCCGGACGGGGCGGGCGGGTCATCGGGGACCTCACCGGGCACATGCGGTTCGGTGACCGGCAGGGACGAGTCGGCGGACAGGTCCCAGGCGGAGGCCGGCCGGTTGCGGGCCACCATCTCCGCGCCCAGGGCGGCGACCATCGCGCCGTTGTCGGTGCACAGCTTGGGCCGCGGCACCCGCAGGGTGATCCCGGCGTCCTCGCAGCGGCGCTGGGCCATGGCCCGCAGCCGGGAGTTGGCCGCGACCCCGCCGCCGATCATCAGGTGGTCCACGCCGCTGTCCTTGCAGGCCCGGACGGCCTTACGGGTCAGCACATCCACCACGGCCTCCTGGAAGGACGCCGAGACGTCCGCCACCGGCACCTGTTCACCGGCCGCCCGCTTGGCCTCGATCCAGCGGGCGACGGCCGTCTTCAGGCCGGAGAAGGAGAAGTCGTAGGCCGGGTCGCGGGGGCCGGTCAGGCCGCGCGGGAAGCGGATCGCGTCCGGGTTGCCCTCGCGGGCGTAGCGGTCGATGACCGGGCCGCCGGGGAAGCCGAGGTGCAGCACCCGCGCGATCTTGTCGAAGGCCTCCCCCGCCGCGTCATCGATCGTCGATCCCAGCGGCCGCACGTCGGAGGTGATGTCCGGGGCCAGCAGGAGGGAGGAATGGCCGCCGCTCACCAGCAGGGCCATCGTCGGCTCCGGCAGCGGGCCGTGCTCCAGCTGGTCGACGCAGATGTGCGAGGCGAGGTGGTTGACGCCGTAGAGCGGCTTGCCCAGGGCGTAGGCGTAGGCCTTGGCGGCCGAGACGCCGACCAGCAGCGCACCGGCCAGGCCCGGTCCCGCGGTGACCGCGATCCCGTCCAGGTCGGAGGCCGCGACCCCGGCGTCCTTCAGGGCCCGCTGGATGGTGGGGACCATCGCCTCCAGGTGGGCGCGCGAGGCCACCTCCGGCACCACCCCGCCGAAGCGGGCGTGCTCGTCGACGCTGGAGGCGACCGCGTCGGCGAGGAGGGTGTGGCCGCGGACGATGCCGACACCGGTCTCGTCGCAGGAGGTCTCGATGCCGAGGACGAGCGGTCCGCCGCGTGAGTCAGCCATGAGTGTCAAGTTCCTTGTACGGAGGGTGCTTCGGAGGAGGTCTGGGTGGTGCGGCGCATGACGAGGGCGTCGTGGTTGCCGGGCTGGTAGTAGCCGCGGCGGAAGCCGATCGGCTCGAAGCCGAAGCGCTCGTAGAGGCGCTGGGCGCGGAGGTTGTCGACGCGCACCTCCAGCAGCACCTCGTGGCATTCGAAGTCCGTTGCGGCTCCGAGGAGTTCGGTCAGCAGCCGGGCGCCGAGGCCGGTGCCCCACTGGTCGCGGGCGGTGGCGATGGTCTGGATGTCGCCGGTGCCGTCGACGGCGGCCAGCCCGCCGTAGCCGACCAGCCGGCCCTCCCGCCCGCCACCCGACCTTCCCCAAGCTCTCAACTCCGTTCGAGCAGGGGAGGCCCCAAGCCCCTCATCGGCGCCTCCCCCGGACGCTGTCCGGGGGGACCCCCAGCGCGGTGGCACCTCCAGCTCGGCGACGAGGTAGCGGCGGGTGGCGTGCGGGCCGCGCGCATGGGCCAGCTCGGACCAGAACATGCCCGGCGACCAGGCGTCCTCGGGGAAGAGCTCCCGCTCGAGCTCCAGCACCGGCGCGATGTCCCACCAGCGCATCTCGCGCAGCACCGCGCCGGGCTGAGGAGCACCCGGCGGGCTCGCCGAGAGGTGGTCGGGCGACGGGCGGGCGGTCACTGGGGAGTGACCACCTTGTAGTTGGCGGGCACCTGGGCGTCCGGGCGGCGCAGGTACATCGGCTGCGGGGGCGGCAGCTCCTCGCCCGCGGCCAGCTTCCCGGCGGCCAGCGTGGCCAGCGCCCCGGCGGACTGGTGCTCGGGGCCCTCGCGCCGTACACCGGTGAAGACCGTGTCGTAGAGCAGGGCGCCCGCACCCACGGCGGGCACGCCGGCCACCTGGTCCGCGATGTCCGCGGGGCGGTCGACGGCGGGCTCGGTCAGCCGCGTGATCGTGCGGGGCGCGGCGTCGCCGGGCGGGGGACTGGCCTCGTAGCGCGCCCAGTAGACCTCCTTGCGGCGGGCGTCGGTGGCCACGACGAAGGGCTCGGTCAGCCCGGAGGCGTAGGCGAGGCCGTCGAGGGTGCACAGGCCGTGGACGGGTACGCCGAGCGCCGACCCGAAGGCCGCGGCGGTCACCAGGCCGACCCGCAGCCCGGTGTACGGTCCCGGGCCCACGCCGACCACGATGTCGCTGACCGCGTCGAGCTTCAGGCCGGCCTCGGCCAGCACCCGGTCGACGGCGGGCAGCAGCAGCTCGCCGTGCCGGCGCGCATCCACCTGGCGGGACTCGGCGAGGACGCGGGTGCCGTCATGGAGCGCGACGGTGACGGCAGGGGTGGCGGTGTCAAGAGCTAGCAGCAGCACGCCCTTAAGACTACGGCTCGGCCGGTGGTACCTGTCGCGGTGCTACCGTCGCCCCCGTAGCCAGCAGCAAGCAGCCCGGCATTCCAAGGCCCGGGGCTCCCCGCCGGAGGCAGGGAGAGGGAGGAAAGGTGGCACAGCGGTGCCCGCTAAGAGCAGCACGATCGTCACCGCGCTGACCACGGCTGCCGTGGTCGTGGTCGGTGTGCTCGGCTACCAGGCCGCGGCGTCCGCTCCGGACACCCTCACCCAGGCCCGCAAGGACAGCCACCACCGTGCGTCCAAGGGGCACTCGGAGCAGGGCCGCAAGAAGGGCAGGGCGCCCGCTCCGGCCGAGGTCCCCGCGGCGTCCGGGAAGGGCCGGCGAATCGTCTACTCGCTCGACGCCAAGCGGGTCTGGCTGGTCGGTCCGAAGGACAAGGCGCTGCGTACGTACCGGGTCGCGCCGAGCACGGTGAGCCCCCCGCTGGGGTCGTACGCGGTCAGCTCGCGTTCGGTGAGCGTCACGGGCTCGGACGGCATCGCGATCGAGCATGTGGTGCGGTTCGCGAGTGTGGACAGCGTCACCATCGGCTTCAGCGCGGCCGTCGACGGCTCGATGCCCGCCGCGGGCTCGACGAAGAAGACCGGCGGCATCCGTGAGTCGCGGGAGGACGGCAAGGCGATGTGGGACTTCGCCCTGCACGGCACCAAGGTCGTCGTGGTCTCCTGACCGCCCGGCGCTCGGCTCCCCGTTTTTTCGCCCTTACGGGCTACGCCGCGTCACGGCCCCCGGTGGACGACCCGGCGGGCCCGGTCTCGTCCTCCCCCGCCGGCTCGTCCGCGGACCCTGCGGGCTTGCCCTGACGGGTTTCCTCGGCGGCGTCGGGGGGCGTGGAAACGGCGCTGGCCGCGGCGCACGCCGCCAGCAGCTCATTCATGGACGGCGTCTCGCGCGCCTCATGACCGGCGCGCCCGACCGCCGCGATCGGGGTCCCCCCGCGCCCTTCAGGCGTGGGGGAAGGCTGGTGGGCCGACATGGACGCCTCCCGGGGCTCCTGGGACGAGCGACAGAAGCTAGGCTTGCTACTTAGGCTGACCTAACTGGGGTCTCCACCCATGTCACCATGCCCGGCACCAGGTATGCAACATCTTACCGACGGCTTGTCGGAAACTACGGGACACGCGACCGGGCCAGAGACCGGTCCGCCCGTCGCCGCACCCGGCCCGCCCGCCGTCGCCACGGCCGTTCACCCCGCCACCGCGCCCGGTCCGCCCGCCGTCAGCAGATCTCCAGCTCGGGCAGGCCGGCGTCCGCCCAGCGCGCGCCGAGGCCGGTGACCGTCACCTCGCGCACATCGTCCGCGGCGTCCACCGGCGCCCCGTCCGCGCCGCCCGGCGCCTCCGCTCCGACGGCGCGCCCGATCACCACGTGCAGCCGGTCCTCGGACAGCTCCTCGACCTTGCCCTCGCCCCACTCCACGACCACCACCGACTCCGGCAGCGAGACATCGAGGTCCAGGTCCTCCATCTCGTCCAGCCCGCCGCCGAGCCGGTAGGCGTCGACATGCACCAGCGCGGGACCGCCGGTCAGCGAGGGGTGCACCCGGGCGATGACGAAGGTGGGCGAGGTCACGGCGCCGCGCACGCCCAGGGCCTCGCCCAGGCCGCGGGTCAGCGTGGTCTTGCCGGCGCCCAGCTCACCGGTGAGCAGCACCAGGTCGCCGGGGCGCAGCAGCGGGGCCAGCCGGCGGCCCAACTCCTGCATCTGTTCGGGTGACTTGACGGTTACGTGCGCAATCGCTGCGGTGGTGCTCATGCCGCAAATGGTACGGCCCGCCCGTCACCCGGCCACCGTCCCTCATCGAAGGCCTTCCGGGACGGCAGCCCTGTCCCCGTCGTCCGGCCACCGCCTCTCCACGACGCCGCCCCGGGCCTGCGGACCTGGTGCGACGGCCTGCCGGACCGCTGTCCGGCAGGCCCCGGGGCCCCGGCGGGTCAGGCGCGGGCGGGCCGCGAGCTGCGGGCCGTCGCGCTCGCCCGCTCCACCAGCGACACCAGATGGTCATTGACCAGCTCGGGCCGCTCCAGCATCACCAGATGCCCGGCGCCGGGGACACACACCAGATCCGCGTCGGGCAGCATCTCGGCGATCGTCCGGCTGTGGTCGGCAGGAGTGATCAGATCGCTCTCCCCGGCGAGCACCAGCGCGGGCACCGCGTCGTACGCCACCAGCGCCTCGGTCTTGTCGTGCACCGCGAACGCCGGGAAGAACTCGGCGACCACATCGATCGGCGTCGCCTCGATCAGCCGCTCGCCGAACCGTGCGATGCCCGGGTCCACCTTCTCCGGTGTCCCGAACGAATACCGCTTGATCATTCCCGCGAAGAGGTCTGCGGTGGCCCGCCGCCCGCGCTCGACGATCTCGCGCTGCCAGCCCAGCGCCTTGAGGACGCCCGGCGCGAGCCAGTGGAAGGCCTTGACGCCCATGGACGGCAGCCCGAAGCCGACCTCGCTGAGCCGGCCGGCGGAGGTGCCGATCAGGGCCACCCCGACCACCCGCTCCGCGACGTACTCGGGGAACTGGTCGGCCAGCGCCATCACCGTCATCCCGCCCATGGAGTGCCCGACCAGCACGATCGGCCCCTCCGGGACCGCGGCGTCCAGCACCGCCTTCAGATCCCGGCCCAGCAGGTCGATGGTGACCGGTTCCGTGCCGTCGATCTGGCCGTGGCCGCGCGAGGAGCGGCCGTGGCTGCGCTGGTCCCAGTGGACGGTGCGCACCGTGCCGCGCAGCGCGGAGCGCTGGAAGTGCCAGGAGTCCTGGCTGAGGCAGTACCCGTGGCTGAAAACGACCGTGGGGGCCTCGGCGCGCCGCCCCAGTGCGGCCGTCAGCCGCTTGCGCAGACCGCCCTGGGCCTCCTGTGCCGCGCGGGCCTCCTTGCCGCGGACGGGCTTGGCGGAGCGGTCGCTCTTGCCGTGTTTGCCGTGCTTGCCGTTCACGGCGGACTTGCCCGTCCCGTCGCCCTTCTCCGGGCGGCCCGGCTCCGGGCCCGGCTCGTCGACCTCGTAGTACAGCTCGGTGCCGTCCTCGGCGATCGCGGCACCCGGGGTGCCGCGCAGCGTGCCGTACGGGCCCGCGGCGTCCAGTGCGAGCCGGGCGCGGCGCCGCATCCCGCGGCCGACCGTCATCCGCTCTATCGCCACACCGGCCGCGGCACCCGCCGCGACCACGCCGATCGCTGCGCCGGCGACACCGGCGTGCCGGCCCGCCCGCGCCCAGTTAACGGCCGCCTCGGCCGCCGCCTCTGCCGCCGCCTCGACCGCCTGCGCGGCGGCCTCCTGTCCCTCGGTCATGCCGTGCCCCCCGTAAGCGCACTGTTCCCTTCGGCTTCGCTCCGTATGCCGCTGTCCACATAGACGCGTGGCACCCGGGATCCGATCCGGGTGACGATTTCGTAGCCGATGGTTCCGGCCACCCGGGCCCAGTCCTCCGCGGTCGGCTCACCGCGGTCCCCGGGGCCGAACAGCACCGCCGGATCGCCCGGCTCGGCGCTGTCGCCGCCCAGGTCCACCACGAACTGGTCCATCGCGATCCGCCCGGCGACCGTCCGCCGCTTGCCGGCGACCAGCACCGGGCCGGTGCCGGAGGCGTGCCGCGGGACGCCGTCGGCATAGCCGAGCGGGATCAGTGCCAGGGCCGTGGCGCCGGGCGTCGTGTAGTGATGTCCGTACGACACGCCGTGGCCGCCCGGTACGCGCTTGACCGACGCGAGCGAGGCCTCCAGGGTCATCGCCGGCCGCAGCCCGAAGTCCTGGGAGGTGCCGACCTCGGGGCTGGGCGAGATGCCGTAGATGCCGATGCCGGTGCGGACCAGGTCGAAGTGCGCCTCGGGCAGGGTCAGCAGGGCCGGGGTGTTGGCGATATGCCGCACCTCGGGGCGCAGTCCGGCCGTCTCGGCGGTCTTCAACGCCTCGTGGAAGACATCCAGCTGGGCGGCGATCGAGGGGTGGCCGGGCTCGTCGGCACAGGCGAAGTGCGACCAGACGCCGGTGACGGTCAGCGCGCCCTCGGCCTCGGCGGCGCGGGCGGCCGCGGTCAGTTCCGGCCAGTCGGCGGGCGGGCAGCCGTTGCGGCCCAGGCCGGTGTCGACCTTGAGCTGGACGCGGGCGGCGCGGCCGCACGCCCGCGCCGCCGCGACCACCTCGCGCAGCGCCCACAGCGCGCTCACCCCGACGTCGATGTCCTGCTCGACGGCCTGTTGCCAGGGGCCGCCCGGCGTCCACAGCCAGCACATCAGCCGCCCGGTGTCACCGGCCGCACGCAGCGCGAAGGCCTCCTCGGGCAGCGCCGTGCCCAGCCAGCCCGCACCGGCCTCACGGGCGGCGCGCGCGCAGCGCACCGCCCCGTGTCCGTAGCCGTCGGACTTGACCACGGCCATCAGCTCTGCCCGGGGTGCGCGGTCCCGCAGTGCACGGACGTTCGACCGCACGGCGGCGACGTCGATGGCGGCACGGGCGCGCTTCGCTGTCTCGTTCATCCCCCTCAGTGTTGCAGGCCACGCCGCGGCACCCCGGGGGACGGGCGGGAAAACCGTGCTCACACGCTGGGTTTCCGCCCCCAGACGTACACCACGTCCCCCTTCTTCAGCAGATCCCACAGCTTCCGCGCATCGCTCCATGTGAGGTTGACGCAGCCGTGCGAGCCGGGCCCCTGGTAGATGTCCTCGTAGACGCCGTGCAGCGCCTCGCCGCGGTCGAAGAACTGGGCGAACGGCATCGAGGTGCCGTAAAGGTTGGAGATGTGCCTTCTGTGCCGCAGGTAGATCCGGTACGAACCCGTACGGGTCTCCATCGTCGGCGCCCCGGAACGGATCGCCACCGGGTCGAAGATCACCCGTCCGTTCTGCTGCACCCACATCAGCTGCCGGTTCAGATCGACGCACGCGGTCCGCTCGCGACGGTCGGGGCAGCGGCCGGCCCGGTTGGGGTCCTTCCTGGCCCGCATCACCCGCACCGTCGCGCCCGTGACCGGCCCCGCGAATCCGGTCGCCGGGGCGATGCGGTGCGCCTGCTGGAACCGCCGGATCGCCCGGCAGTCCCCCGCACTCTGCCGCCCGTCCACCTCCCGCCGCAGATAGCGCTCCGCCTGCCGCTGGAACGGCCCGGTCGCCCGGCTGCACGCCGCCGCCCTGGTGCCGTGGCGCACCGCCTCGGACCGCGGCACGTACTCGATGTGCGGCTGCCGCCCGCGCGTCTGCGCCCGGCCGGCGGTCTCCTGCGCGGCCGGCGCCTGCGGATCGCGCGGGATGCCGGGGACCAGGTCGGCGGCCGGGTACGAGACGGGCTCGGAGACCGCGTGCGAGACGGGCGACGGTGCCACGGCCTGCGCGGGAGGCCCGGCGACAGTGAGCAGCGAGGCGCAGACCAGCAGCGCCGGAAGAGTGCGTTTCATGCCCTCACGCATGCCGTGGCCGCGCGCCCGTACCGCCCGTCGGGCACCAGGTTCGCCCTGGTGCCCGCCCCATTCCCCCGCGGGGCGTAATGCCGGGCGCGCCGGCTGTCAGCCCGTCACATCCCGCCAGGCGTCGGCCAGATGACCGGCGACCTCCGAGGCCAGGATCGGCGCGCCGGCCGGCCCGGCCGCGCGGCGGGCCGCCAGCCCGTGCAGATACGCACCGGCCGACCCCGCGTCACGCGCCGTGAGCCCCGCGGCGAGCAGCGACCCCGTCACCCCCGACAGCACATCCCCGCTCCCGGCCGTCGCCAGCCAGCTGGTCCCCGTGGGATTGGCCCGCACCGGCCCGTCCGCCTCCGCGATCAGCGTCGTCGAGCCCTTGAGCAGCACCGTGGCGCCGTACCGCGCCGCCAACTCCCGTACGGACGTCAGCCGTGCCGCCTCGACCTCCTCACGGCCGCATCCCAGCAGCGCGGCGGCCTCCCCCGCATGCGGCGTCAGCAGCGTCGCGGCCGTGCGCTCCGCGACCCGACGGGGCGTCAGGAACCGTAGTCCGTCCGCGTCCACCAGCACCGGCACCTCCGACGCCAGCACGTCCTCCAGCGCGTCCGACTCCTCGCCGATGCCGGGACCGATCACCCATGCCTGCACCCGGCCCGCCTTGTCCGGCGGCCCGGCATGCACCAGCGTCTCCGGAAAGCGCGCCAGCACCGCCTCGGCGGCCGGACCGACATAGCGCACGGCCCCCGCACCGCCCCGCAACGCGCCCGCCACCGCGAGCACCGCCGCCCCGGGATACCGCGCGGACCCGGCGACCACTCCGACCACACCGCGCCGGTACTTGTCGCTCTCGGGCACCGGACGCGGCAGCAGCTCCGCCACGTCCGCATGCTGCAACGCCTCCATGCCGGCGTCCTCGGGCAGCGTGAGCCCGATGTCCACCAGCCGCAGCGCCCCGGCCCGCTCCCGTGCCGGGTCGATCAGCAGCCCCGGCTTGTACGCGCCGAACGTCACCGTCGCATCGGCCCGTACGGCCTCCCCCCGCACCTCACCGCTGTCCGCGTCCACACCGCTGGGCAGATCGACGGCCACCACCGGCGCCGACTCCCATGCCGCACGCGCCAGTTGGGCGGCCTCCGGGCGCAGTCCGCCCCGTCCCCCGATGCCGACGATCCCGTCCACGACCAGATCGGCCCGCGCGATGTCCCGCAACGCATCGTCCGAGACGCGCCCCCCGGCCGCCCGCAGCGCGCCGAGCCCGCCCTGGTGCGCCCGTTCGGGCGAGAGCAGCACCGCCGCCACCCCGGCTCCCCGCCGCGCCAGCCGGGCACCGGCGTACAGCGCGTCCCCGCCGTTGTCGCCGCTGCCCACCAGCAGCACCACCCGGGAGCCGTACACCCGCCCCAGCAACTCCGCGCAGGCCGCGGCCAGTCCGGCCGCCGCCCGCTGCATCAGGGCCCCTTCGGGCAACCGGGCCATGAGCTCTCGCTCCGCGGCCCGCACGGTCTCCACGCTGTAGGCAGTCCTCATACCGACAAGTCTCGCCCCTCACCCACGGGGTACGGGGGATTTCCCCTCCCGGCGGCGGCCTCCCCGCAAAGACGGCGCCCGTCCACCGCGAGCGGGGGCGGGCGCCGCAGCGGCCTCATGCCTCGGCGATCACCACGGCGGAGGCGACCCCCGCGTCATGGCTCAGCGACACGTGCCACGTGCGGACCCCGAGCTCCTTCGCGCGCGCCTCGACGGTCCCGCGCACCCGCAGCCGCGGCTGTCCGCTGTCCTCCACGTACACCTCGGCATCGGTCCAGTGCAGTCCGCTCGGCGCCCCGAGCGCCTTGGCCAGCGCCTCCTTGGCGGCGAACCGCGCCGCCAGAGAGGCGATACCGCGGCGCTCCCCGCTCGGCAGTATCAGCTCCTCCTTGATGAAGAGCCGCTGCGCCAGCTCCGGCGTACGCTCCAGCGCCGCGCCGAACCGCTCGATCTCGGCGACATCGATCCCGACCCCGATGATCATTCCACCGTCACCGACTTGGCGAGGTTGCGCGGCTGGTCGACCTCGTTGCCCCGGGCGGTGGCCAGCTCGCAGGCGAAGACCTGGAGCGGGACCGTGGACACCAGCGGCTGAAGCAGCACCGGCGTCCGCGGAATCCGTACGAGGTGGTCGGCGTAGGGCACCACCGTCTCGTCGCCCTCCTCCGCGATCACGATCGTCCGCGCCCCCCGGGCCCGGATCTCCTGGATGTTCGACACGATCTTGTCGTGCAGTACGGACCGCCCGCGCGGCGACGGCACGACCACCACCACCGGCAGATCGTCCTCGATCAACGCGATCGGCCCGTGCTTGAGCTCCCCGGCGGCAAAGCCCTCCGCATGCATGTACGCGAGCTCCTTGAGCTTCAGTGCGCCCTCCAGCGCCACCGGATAGCCCACATGACGGCCGAGGAACAGCACCGTGTTCTTGTCGGCGAGGCTGCGCGCCAGCTCGCGTACCGGCTCCATCGTGCCGAGCACCTGCTCGACCTGGGTGCCGATGGCCGCCAGTTCGCGCACCACGGCCCGGATCTCGTCGCCCCACTTCGTGCCCCGTACCTGCGCGACGTACAGCGCCACCAGGTAGCAGGCCACCAGCTGGGTCAGGAACGCCTTCGTGGAGGCCACCGCGACCTCGGGCCCGGCGTGCGTGTACAGCACCGCGTCCGACTCCCGCGGGATGGTCGAACCGTTCGTGTTGCAGATGGCGAGCACCTTCGCGCCCTGCTCACGCGCATGGCGCAGCGCCATCAGGGTGTCCATGGTCTCGCCGGACTGGCTGATGGCGATGACCAGCGTGTGCCGGTCCAGGATCGGGTCGCGGTAGCGGAATTCGCTGGCCAGCTCCGTCTCGCAGGGAATCCGTGTCCAGTGCTCGATCGCGTACTTGGCAATCATCCCCGCGTGGTACGCCGTCCCGCACGCCACGATGACGACCTTGTCGACCTCGCGCAGCGCCGCCGGCGGAATCCGCACCTCGTCCAGGGACAGCACCCCGGAGGCGTCGATCCGGCCCAGCAGGGTGTCCGCGACGGCCTTCGGCTGCTCGGCGATCTCCTTGAGCATGAAGTAGTCGTAGCCGCCCTTCTCGGCGGCCGAGGCGTCCCAGTCGACGTGGTACGCGCGGACCTCCGCGGGCGCGCCGTCGAAGTCGGTGACCGTCACCCCGTCCCGGCGCAGCTCCACGACCTGGTCCTGGCCCAGCTCGACCGCCTCACGGGTGTGCGCGATGAACGCCGCCACGTCCGAGGCGAGGAACGCCTCACCGTCCCCGACCCCCACCACGAGCGGCGAGTTACGACGCGCCCCGACGACCGCATCCGGCTCATCGGCATGCACCGCGACCAGCGTGAACGCGCCCTCCAGCTGCCGGCACACCTGCCGCATCGCCTCGGCCAGCTCACCGCAGGACGAGTAGGCCTCGGCGAGCAGATGCGCCACGACCTCGGTGTCCGTCTCGGACGCCAACTCGTGTCCACGGTCGGTGAGTTCGGCCCGCAACCCGGCGAAGTTCTCGATGATGCCGTTGTGCACGACGGAGACCCGGCCGGCGTTGTCCAGATGCGGATGGGCGTTCTCGTCGGTGGGCCCGCCGTGGGTGGCCCACCGGGTGTGCCCGATACCGGTCGAGCCGGCCGGCAGCGGACGGTCCGCCAGCTCCTTCTCCAGGTTGGCGAGTTTGCCGGCTTTCTTGGCCGCTGCCAGACCGCCATCGGCCAGCACGGCGACACCGGCCGAGTCATAGCCGCGGTACTCCAGCCGCTTCAGCCCGGCCAGGACGACATCCAGGGCGCTCTGCCCGCCCACATATCCCACGATTCCGCACATGGAAGCAGCCTACGACGCCCGCCTGTCAATACCCGCGCGCTATCCGGTGGTGCGCCTCACGCACGGTCTCCAGGAACTCCTCGTCCGCCTCCGCGCCCGCCCCGAGCTCGCTGCCCGGCTCGTAGCGCTCCAGGAAATCGGCGAGGTCCTCTCCCAGATCCTCGTCCGGTAATTCCTCGGCTAACTCGGCGTACACCCGCGCGGCGAATCCGTCCGATGCGGCATCCGCCCCCCGGCCCCTCACGCCTCCGGTCCTCCCCCACGGCCGCTGTCCCAGCAGACCGGTCTTACGCGCTCGCACACGCACCCCCTGATTGTCCACGGCCCGCAGCCGGGCCTCTCCCCACAGCCGACCGTACCGGGCAAAATCCCTCGGGTACAGACAGCCGGGCAGAGACATACCCAAGCCGGCCACGACGCCCACAACCCGGCTCCCGGCGCCCCGGTCGGGCACCCCGAGAGGAACGGCGTGTGGCGGCTGCGCACAATGGGCCCGTGCCCATGACGACCGATCCGCAGCAACGACGCCGCGCCGACAGCTCCCCGTACGTCGATCTGACGCGCGCACAGTGGAGTGCCCTGCGGGAGAAGACCCCGCTGCCCCTGACGGCCGACGAGGTCGAACGACTGCGGGGCCTGGGCGATGTCATCGACCTCGACGAGGTGCGCGATGTCTATCTCCCGCTGTCCAGGCTCCTCAACCTCTACGTCGGCGCCACCAGCAATCTGCGCGGTGCGCTGAACACCTTCCTCGGCGACGTGGGCGGCGGCCCTCAGCCCGGTACCCCGTTCGTCATCGGGGTCGCGGGCAGCGTGGCCGTCGGGAAGTCCACCACCGCCCGGCTGCTCCAGGCGCTGCTGGCCCGCTGGCCCGAGCATCCGCGGGTCGAGCTGGTCACCACCGACGGTTTCCTCTTCCCCAACGCCGAGCTGCACCGGCGCGGCCTGATGTCCCGCAAGGGCTTCCCGGAGTCCTACGACCGGCGGGCGCTGACCCGCTTCGTCGCGGATGTGAAGTCCGGCAAGGCCGAGGTCACCGCGCCCGTCTACTCCCACCTGATCTACGACATCGTGCCCGGCGAGCGGCTGACCGTGCAGCGCCCGGACATCCTCATCGTCGAGGGCCTGAACGTCCTCCAGCCGGCGCTGCCCGGCAAGGACGGCCGCACCCGCCTCGGGCTCGCCGACTTCTTCGACTTCTCCGTCTACGTCGACGCCCGCACCGAGGACATCGAGAAGTGGTACCTCGGCCGCTTCCGCAAGCTGCGCGAGACGGCCTTCCAGAACCCGTTCTCGTACTTCCGCAAATACACCCAGGTCTCCGAGGACGAGGCCCTCGACTACGCCCGCATGATCTGGCGCACCGTCAACAAGCCCAATCTGCAACAGAACGTCGCGCCGACCCGCGGCCGCGCCAACCTGGTGCTGCGCAAGGGACCGGACCACAAGGTGCAACGACTGTCGTTGCGCAAGCTCTAGGGAGTGCGAACGCCGTGCTGCATCTGCGCCTGATCGTCCCTGCGGACCGTACCGACGAGGTGCTCCAGCTGCTGGAGACGACCGTCGGAACGACCCATCTGGTCGTCCTCAGCGGGGCGGCCCGTGATCCGCAGGGCGATGTGGTGCTGTGCGATGTCGCACGGGAGGCCGGTGACGGGCTGCTGGCCCGGCTGCGGGCGATGGATCTGGACCGGACCGGTTCGATCGCCATCGAAAACATCGACCTGTCGCTGTCCCGGCGGGCGGACCGGGCGGAGGACGAGGCCCCCGGCGAGGGCGCGGACGCCGTGCTGTGGGAGTCGCTGACCGACGCCACCCACGAGGAGTCGACGCTCTCGGCCACCTACCTCGCGTTCCTGACCCTCGCCACGATGATCGCGGCATGCGGTGTGGTCCTCGACAACGCGATCCTGATCGTCGGCGCGATGGCCGTGGGCCCGGAGTTCGGCCCGCTGGCCGGTATCTGCACCGCGCTCGTCCAGCGGGCACCGCGCCTGGCCTGGCGCTCGGTCCAGGCGCTGCTCGTCGGTTTCGCGCTGGCGATGGTGGTGACCGTGGGCTTCAGCCTCTTCATGGACGCGGCCGGCCTCTTCCGCGTCGAGGCGCTGGAGGCCGCGCGCCCGAACACCAACTTCATCTACCGGCCCGACTGGTTCTCGTTCGTCGTCGCCGTCCTCGCCGGCATCGCCGGCGTGCTGTCACTGACGTCCGCCAAATCGGGCGCCCTGGTCGGCGTGGCGATCTCCGTCACCACCGTCCCGGCCGCCGCCAACGCCGCGGTGGCCCTCGGCTACCAGGAGTACGGCCAGGCCTGGCACTCCATGGAGCAGCTGCTGCTCAACCTGGCAGGCATCGTCATCGCCGGCACGCTCACCCTGGCGGCACAGAAGCTGCTGTGGGCCCGGCACGACACCGGGCCCGCCCTCCGCTAGGGGAGACACCCCTGGGAGGACAGGCCCGGAAATCAGCGAAAGGGCTCAGCCCAGCGCGGACTTGACCGCGTCGGCGAGCCGCTCGGCCACCGACCGGGCCTGCTCGATGTCCGCGGCCTCCACCATCACCCGCACCAGCGGCTCCGTGCCGGACGGCCGCAGCAGCACCCGGCCGGTGGCCCCCAGCTCCCGCTCCGCCTCGGCGACCGCCGCGGTCAGCTCGGGAGAGGTGGTCACCCGCGACTTGTCGACGTCGGGGACGTTGATGAGGATCTGCGGCAGCCGCTCCATGACGCGCACCAGTTCGGCCAGCGGCCGGCCGGTCGCGGCGACCCGGGCACCCAGCATCAGGCCGGTCAGCGTGCCGTCGCCGGTGGTGGCGTGGTCCAGCACGATCACATGCCCGGACTGCTCACCGCCCAGCGCGAAGCCGTGCGCCTTCATCTCCTCCAGGACGTACCGGTCGCCGACCGCGCTCTGGACGAGGCCGATGCCCTCGCGCTCCATGGCGAGCTTGAAGCCCAGGTTGGACATCACGGTGGCGACGACGGTGTTCTTGCGCAGCGTCCCCGCCTCGCGCATCCCGAGCGCCAGGACGGCCAGGATCTGGTCGCCGTCGATTTCGTTGCCCTCGCGGTCCACGGCCAGGCACCGGTCGGCGTCGCCGTCGTGGGCGACCCCCAGGTCGGCGCCGTGCTCGACGACGGCCGCCCGCAGCAGCTGGAGGTGGGTGGAGCCACAGCCGTCGTTGATGTTGAGGCCGTCGGGGTCGGTGCCGATCGTGATGACATCGGCGCCGGCCCGCGCGAACGCCTCGGGCGAGACCCGCGCCGCCGCACCGTGGGCGCCATCGATGACGATCTTCAGCCCGTCCAGGCGGTTGGGCAGGACGCCGACGAGATGCGCGACGTAGTTGTCGAAGCCCTCGTCGTAGACGGTGACCCGGCCCACGCCGGCGCCGGTCGGCCGCTCCCACGGCTCACCGGAGCTGTGTGCGCGGTAGGTCTGCTCGATCCGGTTCTCCAGCTCGTCGGCGAGCTTGTGGCCGCCACGGGCGAAGAACTTGATGCCGTTGTCGGGCATCGGGTTGTGGCTGGCGGAGAGCATCACGCCGAGGTCCGCGCCGAGCGAGCCGGTCAGATACGCGACCGCCGGGGTCGGAAGCACGCCCACCCGCAGCACGTCCACGCCGGCGCTGGCCAGACCCGCGACGACCGCGGCCTCCAGGAACTCACCGGACGCGCGTGGATCGCGTCCGACCACCGCCACCGGCCGGTGACCTTCGAATGTGCCCGCTTCCGCGAGCACATGCGCCGCAGCGACCGACAGACCGAGCGCCAGCTCCGCCGTCAGATCCGCATTGGCGACGCCGCGCACACCGTCCGTGCCGAAGAGTCGTCCCACTGGTGTCCTCCGAGTAGATGAGCTTGGACCAGAGCATTAAGTCCAGGTATACGCCCCTGGTCGTGGATAGCCGAACGCCCCGGCTGCACGGATCCGTGCCACCGGGGCGTTCGCCAAGTGCTGCATGTCGCAGCGCGCGCGGATTAGCGCTTGCTGTACTGCGGCGCCTTACGGGCCTTCTTCAGACCGGCCTTCTTGCGCTCGACCGCACGGTCGTCACGCTTGAGGAATCCGGCCTTCTTCAGCGCGCCGCGGTTGTTGTCCACGTCCGCCTCGTTCAGCGCACGGGCCACGCCCAGGCGCAGCGCACCGGCCTGGCCGGAGATGCCGCCGCCGGAGATGCGGGCCACGACGTCGTAGCGGTTGTCGAGCTCGAGCACCTTGAAGGGCTCGTTGACTTCCTGCTGGTGCACCTTGTTGGGGAAGTAGCCCTCAAGGGTGCGACCGTTGATCTTCCACTGGCCGGTGCCCGGAACGATCCGGACGCGGGCGATGGCGTTCTTGCGACGGCCCAGGCCGGCAGCCGGCTGCGGGTCGCCGAAGCGGGAGGCGAGGGACTCGGAGGTGTACTCCGACTCCACGACCTCGGTCTCAGTGGTGTATTCCTCGACGGCGTCGTCGTTCTCGATGACGGTCTCGGGAGTGGTCTCGGCCACGATGCTCCTCAGAATTCTCTGTCGTCTTAGGGGGTGGCCGGAACTACTGCGCGACCTGGGTGATCTCGAACGGGACCGGCTGCTGCGCAGCGTGCGGGTGCTCGGCGCCCGCGTAGACCTTCAGCTTCGAGAGCATCTGACGGCCGAGGGTGTTCTTGGGGAGCATGCCCTTGATGGCCTTCTCGACGGCCTTCTCAGGGTTCTTGTCGAGCAGCTCGTCGTAGCGGACGGAGCGCAGACCACCCGGGAAGCCAGAGTGGCGGTAGGCCATCTTCTGGGTCCGCTTGTTGCCCGACAGGTGCACCTTGTCGGCGTTGACGATGATGACGAAGTCACCCATGTCGACGTGCGGCGCGTAAACGGGCTTGTGCTTACCCCGCAGGAGGGACGCGGCCTGGGTGGCCAGACGGCCCAGGACAACGTCCTGCGCGTCAATGATGTGCCACTGGCGCTGGACATCGCCGGGCTTGGGGCTGAACGTACGCACGGTTAGCCTTCGCTTCTTCAGAGGTGGGGTATCCCCTGGCCCTGGGGCCACGGGGACGGGTCCTGTACTGGTCACCACGATCGATCACACCAGCAGGAGCGGCACTACGGGTGACGCAACCCGATCGTCCGTCGCTGGTCATCGGCCCGGTGGACCGCGTAAGGGCCCCCTCACGTGAGATAGAGCAAGCCAATACGCATAACGAACAGGCAGAATACCGGCCCGGCCCCGGTCGGGTCAAAACGCCCCCCGAACCGGCGTGCGGTCCCGTCCCACCGCCGCCTCCACGGTCACCGTGGGTATCGGCCGCCACACGCTGCACACCCGCTCCGGCGGGAAACCCCCTACCGGTCCCGGACCACCCGCTGCTCGTCCCACACCGGCTCCGCCGTCTCCCGCACCAGCCCGTCCGACCCGAACACCAGGAACCGGTCGAAGGACCGGGCGAACCAGCGGTCGTGCGTCACCGCCACCACCGTCCCCTCGTACGCCTCGAGGCCCTCCTGGAGCGCCTCCGCCGACTCCAGGTCCAAGTTGTCCGTCGGCTCGTCGAGCAGCAGCGCCGTCGTGCCGGACAGCTCCAGCAGCAGGATCTGGAAGCGCGCCTGCTGGCCGCCGGAGAGCCGCTCGAAGCGCTGCTCGGCCTGTTGTTCCAGCTCGTAGCGGCGCAGGGCCGACATGGCCTGGCCCTTGTCCTTGGCGTGCTCGGTCCACAGGATGTCGAGCAGGGTGCGGCCCAGCAGCTCGGGGTGGGCGTGTGTCTGCGCGAAGTGGCCCGGGACGACACGGGCGCCGAGCTTCCATGCGCCGGTGTGCGGGACCGGGTTCTGCTCGTCCCCCGCCAGCAGCCGCAGGAAGTGCGACTTGCCGGAGCCGTTGGAGCCGAGGACCGCGACCCGTTCGCCGTAGAAGATCTCCAGACCGAACGGCTTCATCAGGCCGGTCAGCTCCAGGTTCTCGCAGGTGATCGCCCGTACGCCGGTGCGCCCGCCGCGCAGCCGCATGGTGATGTCCTGCTCGCGCGGCGGCTCCGGCGGCGGCCCGGCCTCCTCGAACTTCTTCAGCCGGGTCTGCGCCGCCGCATAGCGCGAGGCCAGCTCATGGCTGACCGAGGCCGCCTGCCGCAGCGAGACCACCAGCTTCTTCAGCTGCGCATGCTTCTCGTCCCAGCGCCGCCGCAGCTCCTCGAAGCGGGCGAAACGTTCCTTGCGCGCCTCGTGGTAGGTGTCGAAGCCGCCGCCGTGCACCCAGACGTCGGAGCCCGCCGGGCCCGGCTCGACGCTGACGATCTTCTCCGCGGCACGGGCCAGCAGCTCCCGGTCGTGCGAGACGAACAGCACCGTCTTACGGGTCTGCCGGAGCTGCTCCTCCAGCCAGCGCTTGCCGGGCACGTCCAGATAGTTGTCCGGCTCGTCCAGCAGCAGCACCTCGTCCGTGCCGCGCAGCAGCGACTCCAGCACCAGCCGCTTCTGCTCGCCCCCGGACAGCGTGCGCACCTGCCGCCACTGAGCCTTCTCGTACGGCATGCCCAGCGCCGCCATGGTGCAGATGTCCCAGGCCGTCTCGGCCTCGTAGCCGCGCGCCTCGGCCCAGTCGCTGAGCGCCTGGGCATAGGCCATCTGCACGGCCTCGTCGTCGTCCCCGGCGGTCATGATCGCCAGCTCGGCGGCGTCCACCGCCGCCGCGGCCTGTCTGATCCGCGGCTGTGCCACGGAGACCAGCAGGTCACGCACCGTGCGCTCGTCCCGTACGGAGCCCACGAACTGCGGCATCACGCCCAGTCCGCCGCTGACGGTCACCGCCCCGCCGTGCGGCTGGAGCTCCCCCGCGATCAGCCGCAGCAGTGTCGTCTTGCCGGCGCCGTTGGCCCCCACCAGCGCGACCGACGCGCCCTCTCCCACCCGGAAGGACACATCCCCCAGCAGGACCCTCCCGTCCGGCAGGTAGTACTCCAGATGTCCGGCCTCAAGATGTCCCATGAGCGGGATTGTGACCGCCCTTCGAGCGTTCCACCAACCCCATTAGGATGCGCGGCATGAGTTTTGGGCAAGGGGGGCCGTTCGACGGCCCCGGGGGTTCGTCGTCGTCCACTCCGGACTGGGGTGCACTCGCCACGGAGAGCGAGGCACAGGCACGCCGCAAACGCCGCTTGTGGATCGGCGGCGGTGCGCTGGCGGCCCTCGCGGTGGCCGGCATCGTCACCGTCGCCGTCATGGCCGGCGGCGGTAGCTCTCCGGGCAGCAGCCCGACGGCGGCGCCCACGGCGTCCGACCAGGCCGCGGTGCCGGACGACAAGCCGTCCTTCCCCGACGTCTCCGTGCCGCCCCCGCCCAACCCGCGGGACTTCATCTCCGACCCGAAGAAGGACAAGGCGCCGCTCACCCCGGCCACCCTCTTCGCGCAGAAGAGCATGGTCGTCGGCGAGCACAGCTACCCGCGCACCAGCACCGCCACCACCAAGGACTGCACCGCCGCCGCTCAGGGACCGCTCGTCTCGTCGCTGTCCCACAACGGCTGCAAGCAGCTGCTGCGCGCCACGTACGCCAAGGGCGGCGTCGCCGTCACCGTCGGCATCGCGGTCTTCGACTCCCCCGCCAAGGCCGCCAAGGTCATGAACGAGAACAAGGCCAACCTGATGCCGCTGCCCGGCGGCGGTGTCCCCGCGGACTTCTGCCAGGGCACGAAGTGCCGGATGGCGACCAATGCCACCGGCCGCTACGCCTACTTCACGATCGCCGGCTACCTCAACGGCAAGGACGTCACCGCCACCGAGACCAAGGCCCGGCAGATCGCCCAGGACGGCGGCTCCTACGCGTTCAGCCAGATCACCCAGCGCGGCAAGGACCAGGCCGCGAAGGTCGCCGAGCAGCAGCTGAGGGAAGCCCGGAAGAAGGCCGGCAAGTCCTGACCGTCTTCGGTGGCGCCGCCCTTCCCGGCGGGGCCACCGGCGAGGTCTTGCAGGCCACCGCTCAGCAGCAGCCGGCCCCGCTCCCGGGCAGGGTCCGCTTGTTCCGCGCCTCCTGATTGCGCGCCATCAGCAGCTCATCGGCCGGGTAGCCGACCTCCTCCAGCGTCAGCCCGTGCGGCCGTACGACATGCACGGCGGAGTCCCGCACCCCGGCGGCCAGCACCTTCCCGGGCCACTCCACCGGCCGGTGCCCGTCCCCCACGAACAGCATCGCCCCCACCAGCGACCGCACCATGTTGTGGCAGAAGGCATCCGCCCGGACGGTCGCCGTGATGATCCCGTCCGCCCCCCGCGACCAGCTCAGCTCCTGGAGCGTACGGATCGTCGTCGCGCCCTCCCGCCGCTTGCAGTACGCCGCGAAGTCGTGCTCCCCCAGCAGCGGCCGCGAGGCCTCGTTCATCGCGTCGACGTCCAGCTCCCAGTCGTGCCACAGCACATGGCTCCGCAGCAGCGGATCCACGCCCCCGTGGTGATCGGTCACCCGGTACGCATACCGCCGCCAGATCGCCGAGAACCGCGCATTGAACCCGTACGGCGCCTCGGCCAGCCGCCACACCCGCACGTCCTTCGACAGCCGCCCGGCCAGCCGCCGCAGCAGCCTCTCCCGGTGCTCGGCCCACACCGCTCCGGGCAGGTCCACATGCGCCACCTGGCCCCGCGCATGGACCCCCGCATCCGTCCGCCCGGCCACGGTGAGCTCATACGTCTCCCCGGACCGCGTCACCGTCCGCAGCGCGTCCTCGATCTCCCCCTGCACGGTCCGCCGCCCGCCGGCCTGCTTCGCCCACCCGGAAAAGTCCTTTCCGTCGTAGGAAAGGTCCATCCGTACCCGGACGAACCCGGGCTCCACTTCGTCACTCACGACAGCAATCCTCCCTCACGCCGTGGACCGTCGTTGCGGCACGGGCAGAACCCGTGGCCACAGCGGGCCCGCCCCGCCGCCCACGGCGAAGCGAAGCCCGCCCACCCACGCGAAAGCGGGCCCGCCCCGAAGGGCGGACCCGCTCACACGTAAGTCAGGACTCAGGCGTCCTTCGACTCCTCGGTCGCCTCGGCAGCCGTGGCCGCCTCCGCGTCCTTGGCCGCACGCTTCGTCGCGGCCTCGGCCTCACCGGTGGCCTGCTGGGCCACGGTCAGCGCCTCCACCAGCTCGATGACAGCCATGGGCGCGTTGTCGCCACGGCGGTTACCGATCTTGGTGATACGGGTGTAGCCACCCGGGCGGTTCTCGAACCGCGGGGCGATCTCCGTGAAGAGCGTGTGCACGACGCTCTTGTCCGAGATCAGCTGCATGACCTGACGGCGGTTGTGAAGGTCGCCCTTCTTCGCCTTGGTCACCAGGCGCTCCGCGTACGGACGCAGACGACGGGCCTTGGCCTCGGTCGTCGTGATGCGGCCGTGCTCGAACAGCGAGGTGGCCAGGTTGCGCAGCATGAGGCGCTCGTGCGCAGCGCTGCCGCCCAGACGGGCACCCTTGGCGGGCTTCGGCATGGTGTATCTCCTTCATTGCTGCACCGGCCGTATCAGGTACCGGTGTCAGTTCCCCCGAGGCGGGCGCCCCGCGGAAGATCAAATCAGCCCGTCCGGCGATTGAGGACAAAGCCTCAGCCGCAACGAACCCGCAGGCTCAGTACTGCTCGGTCTCCACGAAGCCCGCATCGGCGTCGTCGTCGGCGCCAAACGCGTCGGCGGCGGCGGTCGGGTCGAATCCGGGCGGGCTGTCCTTGAGGGCCAGGCCCATACCGGCCAGCTTCGCCTTGACCTCGTCGATCGACTTCGCACCGAAGTTGCGGATGTCGAGCAGGTCGGCCTCGGAGCGCGCCACGAGCTCACCCACGGAGTGGATGCCCTCACGCTTGAGGCAGTTGTACGAGCGGACCGTGAGCTCCAGCTCCTCGATCGGCAGCGCCAGGTCGGCGGCCAGGGCGGCGTCCGTCGGGGACGGGCCCATGTCGATGCCCTCGGCGTCGATGTTGAGCTCGCGCGCCAGACCGAACAGCTCGACCAGGGTCTTACCGGCGGACGCCATGGCGTCACGCGGGCGCATGGCCTGCTTGGTCTCGACGTCGACGATCAGCTTGTCGAAGTCGGTGCGCTGCTCGACACGGGTCGCCTCGACCTTGTACGTGACCTTGAGCACCGGCGAGTAGATGGAGTCGACCGGGATACGGCCGATCTCCTGGCCCACCTGCTTGTTCTGGACGGCGGAGACGTAGCCGCGACCGCGCTCGACGGTCAGCTCCATCTCCAGCTTGCCCTTGCCGTTGAGCGTGGCGAGGACCAGGTCCGGGTTGTGCACCTCGACACCGGCCGGCGGGGCGATGTCAGCAGCGGTGACCAGGCCGGGGCCCTGCTTGCGCAGGTACATCACGACCGGCTCGTCGTGCTCCGAGGAGACGACCAGCTGCTTGATGTTGAGGATGAGGTCGGTGACGTCCTCCTTGACGCCCGGCACGGTGGTGAACTCGTGCAGGACACCGTCGATGCGGATGGACGTGACCGCCGCACCCGGAATCGAGGAGAGGAGCGTACGACGCAGAGAGTTGCCGAGGGTGTAGCCGAAGCCCGGCTCCAGCGGCTCGATCACGAACCGGGAGCGGTATTCGTCGACGACCTCTTCGGTCAAAGAGGGACGCTGAGCAATCAGCATGGTGTTCGATCCTTCAGTCGTGGACGCCCGCTATTTGACGCCCGCTGTACTGACAAGGGTACGGGCGGCACGGCGCCATAGGCTCCGTACCGCCCCCACCGGTCAGCTCTTACTTGGAGTAGAGCTCAACGATCAGCTGCTCCTGCACCTGGGTGTCGATCACCTGGCGCTCGGGCATGCTGTGCACGAGAATCCGCAGGTTCGAGGGAATCGCTTCCAGCCAGGCCGGAACGGTCCTCTCGCCGGCCTCGGCCTGCGCCACCGCGAACGGGGTCAGGTTCCGGGAGCTCGCGCGCACCTCGATGATGTCGTTCGCAGCCACCCGAGCCGACGGAATGTCGGTCTTGCGGCCGTTCACGGTGATGTGTCCGTGACGCACCAGCTGACGGGCGTGGTCGCGGGACTTGGCAAAGCCGGCCCGGTAGACCACGTTGTCGAGGCGGGTCTCAAGGATGCGCAGAAGGTTCTCACCGGTCTTGCCGGACTTCTGGTTCGCTTCCTTGTAGTAGTTCACGAACTGCTTCTCAAGGACACCGTAGATACGGCTGCACTTCTGCTTCTCACGAAGCTGGAGCAGATACTCGCTGTCCTTGGTGCGCCCGCGACCGTGCTCACCCGGGGGGTAAGGACGGATCTCGATCGGGCACTTTGCGCTCTCGCACTTGCTCCCCTTGAGGAAGAGCTTCTGCTTCTCCCGACGGCAACGCTTGCAGTCGGCCCCGGTGTAACGCGCCATATTGTGTTGTCTCCTACTTCAGCTGGTCAGACGCGGCGACGCTTGGGCGGGCGGCATCCGTTGTGCGGAGTGGGGGTGACGTCCTGGATCGAACCCACCTCGAGGCCGGTGGCCTGGAGGGAGCGGATCGCGGTCTCACGGCCGGAGCCGGGACCCTTGACGAAGACGTCGACCTTGCGCATGCCGTGCTCCTGCGCGCGACGCGCGGCCGACTCGGCGGCCATCTGTGCGGCGAAGGGGGTGGACTTGCGCGAGCCCTTGAAGCCGACGTGGCCGGCAGAGGCCCAAGAGATCACGTTGCCCGTGGGGTCCGTGATCGAAACGATCGTGTTGTTGAACGTGCTCTTGATGTGAGCGTGCCCGTGGGCAACGTTCTTCTTCTCCTTGCGGCGCACCTTCTTGGCGCCGGCCGTACGGCCCTTCGGAGGCATTCATTACTCCCGTGGAGGTGGTCGGTCCTACAGCGAAGACCGCTTGCAGGGGTCCGGGGGGCGTCCCCCGGAGCACACAGTGCGTCCTGCTGAGGACTACTTCTTGCCCGGCTTCTTCTTGCCGGCGATCGCGCGACGCGGACCCTTGCGGGTACGGGCGTTCGTGCTGGTGCGCTGACCGTGCACCGGCAGACCGCGACGGTGACGCAGACCCTGGTAGCAGCCGATCTCGACCTTGCGGCGGATGTCGGCCTGAATCTCGCGACGGAGGTCACCCTCGGTCTTGAGGTTGTTGTCCACGTACTCGCGGATCTTGATGAGGTCTTCCTCGGCAAGGTCGCGAACACGGGTGTTCGGGTTCACGTCGGTGGCGGCGAGAGTCTGCTGCGACAGCGTCCGCCCGATACCGAAGACGTAGGTGAGGGCGACCTCCACACGCTTTTCGCGCGGGAGATCAACGCCTGCGAGGCGTGCCATTGATGTGGCTCCTGATGGCTATTCGGAGGTCTTCCGCAGCACCGTTCCCGTAAGACTCTGAAGAATTACGAGCCGGGTCCCCGGCCTCCGAGCCGAGGGTGTCGTCCCACGCGAGAAATGCGGGGGTCGGGTGACTGCGTATGTACGTATGTGCTTGCGTCGCGCGAAAACTGCGAAATGCAGGTGGTCGGCGTGCGTCAGCCCTGGCGCTGCTTGTGGCGCAGGTTGTCGCAAATGACCATGACCCGGCCGTGGCGGCGGATCACCTTGCACTTGTCGCAGATCTTCTTGACGCTCGGCTTGACCTTCATGGGTGTGAGGTTCTCCGGGTCAGTGCCGTCACCCCACGGGAGCGGGGCGGCGACAAGATCTACTTGTATCGGTAGACGATCCGGCCACGCGTCAGGTCGTACGGAGAAAGCTCCACCACGACCCGGTCATCCGGGAGGATACGGATGTAGTGCATCCGCATCTTGCCGCTGATGTGCGCGAGGACCTTGTGACCGTTCTGGAGCTCCACCTTGAACATGGCGTTCGGGAGAGACTCGATCACGGTGCCCTCGATCTCGATGGCACCTTGCTTCTTGGCCACGCTTCGCCCTTCGAATCGGCTACCTTGATCGACGCCCCCGCACCTCGCCCTCAACCAAGAGGGCATACGGATGCACGAGAGCCGACGCGTCAGTCTACGACAGCGCCCGGGAAAAGACGAATCCAGGATTATTGCCCACTCGGGGAGATCCTTACGCCGACGGCCCCGTCGGGGCGGTCGGCTCAGGCGAAGTGAGGGTGCTCGCCGGTCCTCAGGACCGTGCGGAAGGATCGGGCGCCACAGTGATCCCCAGCTCGGCCAGCTTGGCCTTGCCACCGTCCGGCGCGGTCAGCACCAGCGGGCCGTCCTCGGTCAGCGCGACCGAGTGCTCCCAGTGAGAGGACCAGCTGCCGTCGTTCGACTTGACCGTCCAGTCGTCGTCGAGGACGTGGGTCTTGGCCGTGCCGAGGTTGACCATCGGCTCGATGGCGATGCAGAAGCCGGGCACCAGCTTCGGGCCGCGGCCGCGCTTGCGGTCGACGTAGTTCAGCAGATGCGGGTCCATGTGCATCTGCGAGCCGATGCCGTGGCCGCCGTAGTCCTCGACGATGCCGTACTTACCGCCGGCCGGACGGGGCTGGCGGCGGATGTAGCCCTCGATCGCCTTGGAGATGTCGACCAGCCGGTTGCCCTTGGCGACCGCCGCGATACCCGCCCACATCGACTCCTCGGTGACCCGGCTGAGCTCGACCAGCTCCGCGGAGTGACCGGACCCGACGAAGGCGGTGTACGCCGCGTCGCCGTGCCAGCCGTCGATGATCGCGCCGCAGTCGATGGAGATGATGTCGCCGTTCTGAAGCACCGTCTCGGTGTCGGGGATGCCGTGGACCACGACGTCGTTGACCGAGGTGCAGATCGTCGCGGGGAAGCCCCCGTAGCCGAGGAAGTTCGACTTCGCTCCGTGCTCGGCGAGCACCTTGCGCGCCGCGTCGTCCAGGTCCTTGGTCGTGGCGCCGGGCACCGCGGCCTTCCGGGTCGCCGCGTGAATGGCGGCGACCACCAGCCCCGCCTCGCGCATCTTCGCGATCTGCTCGGGGGTCTTGATCTCCACCATGACGGCTGGCGCCTTCCTGAACCGACTACAACGCTTGTCCGGCGGCCGTCACGACCGCCCCGTACACGATACGGCCGCGGTGCCCATTGCGGGCACCGCGGCCGTATCGGAAGCCGTGTGCTGCTACGCGTCCCGGGACGGCAGGGCCGCCATCGAGCGCTTGGTGACCTCGTCGACCTTGCCCATGGCCGGGATGGTGACGACCAGGTCCTGGGCCTTGTAGTAGTCGATGATCGGCTCGGTCTCCGTGTGGTAGACCTCCAGCCGCTTGCGGACGGTCTCCTCGCGGTCGTCGTCCCGCTGGTAAAGATCGCCGCCGCAGGTGTCGCAGACGCCCTCGGCCTTCGGCTTGTTGTACTCGGCGTGGAAGACGTGGCTGCTGTCGTTACGGCAGATGCGCCGGCCGGCGATCCGCTTCACGACCTCGTCCTCGGGGACCTCCAGGTCCAGGACGGCGTCCAGCGTGAGGTTCTTGTCCTTGAGGTACTCGTCCAGCGCCTTGGCCTGGCCCAGGTTCCGCGGGAAGCCGTCCAGCAGGAAGCCCTTGGCCGCGTCGGCCTGCTCCATCCGGTCCTCGGCCATCGCGATGGTGACCGAGTCGGGCACCAGGTTGCCGGCGTCCATGTACGACTTCGCCTCGCGGCCGAGGGGCGTGCCCTGGCTGATGTTGGCGCGGAACGGGGGTCCGACGAGGACGATTCGCATCAGCGGAGGAACCCTTCGTAGTTGCGCTGCTGAAGCTGGCTCTCGATCTGCTTCACGGTCTCCAGGCCCACACCCACGATGATGAGGATGCTCGTCCCGCCGAACGGGAAGTTCTGGTTCGCGTTGAAAAGCACCAACGCCACTGTTGGTACGAGCGCGATCAGCCCCAGGTACAGCGAGCCCGGCCACGTGATCCGGTTGAGCACGTAGCTGAGGTACTCGGCCGTCGGGCGACCAGCCCGGATACCCGGGATGAAGCCACCATACTTCTTCATGTTGTCGGCAACTTCTTCGGGGTTGAAGCTGATGGCGACGTAGAAGAACGCGAAGAACACGATCAGCAGGAAGTACGTAACGATGTAAACTGGGTGATTTCCCTTGGTGAAGTTGGTGGCGACCCACGTCGCCCATGCCACCCGCCTGGTTCACCTTGAGCGGGATGTACGTGGACGTACCGCCGTAGGACCGGCGGCCGATCATCCGCTTCGCGTACTGCACCGGGATGCGCCGCTGAGCCTGCTCGACGAAGACCACCAGGGCGACCATCGCCAGGCCCACCGCGATCACCGCGAAGAACTCGATCCAGCCGTCGGCCAGCTTGCCCTGGAGCTTGATCTGCCACAGCGCGCCCGGGAAGCCGGCGGCGATCGAGATGAACATCAGGATCGACATGCCGTTGCCGATACCGCGGTCGGTCACCATCTCGCCGAGCCACATGATCAGGGCCGTACCGGCGGTCATCGTGATGACCATCGTGATGGTGGTGAAGACGGAGTCGCTGGGCACGATCTCGCTGGCGACCGGGCAGCTCTGGAAGAGCGCACCGCTGCGGGCGGTGGCCACCAGGCCGGTGCCCTGGAGGATGGCGAGCGCCACGGTCAGATAGCGGGTGTACTGGGTGATCTTCGCCTGGCCGGACTGCCCCTCTTTCTTGAGGGCTTCCAGCCGCGGAATCACCACGGTCAGCAGCTGGAGGATGATGCTCGCCGTGATGTACGGCATGATCCCCAGCGCGAAGATCGTGATCTGAAGCAGCGCACCACCGCTGAACATGTTCACCAGGGCGAACAATCCGCTGTTACCGCCGGCCTGCTTCATGCAGGTCTCGACGTTCGCGTAGTTCACCCCGGGGACCGGGACATGTGCGCCGATCCGGTAGAGCACCACGATGCCCAATGTGAACAGCAGCTTCTTGCGCAGGTCGGGCGTCTTGAACGCTCGGGCGAACGCGGTGAGCACGGTGCCTCCTGCGCCCCCCGCCTTGAATGCGGGAGGTGACGGTCTTGAGGATCGACGAATAGTGAGCGGCTAAAAACCGCGCGGACACGGCCCGCGCGGCGGGGGCCCGGGACCGGGGCCCCGGAAAACAACAGTCCATGCCACCTTACCGGCGACCCTACCCCCGTGGAACGACCAACCGGGGATGCCCAAACGATGGGCATCCCCGGTCAGTTGAACCGACGAACTCAGATGAGCTCGGTGACGCTGCCACCGGCAGCGGCGATCTTCTCCTTGGCGGAGCCGGAAACGGCGTCAACCGAAACCTGAAGCGCCACGGAGACCTCGCCCTGGCCAAGGACCTTGACGAGCTCGTTCTTGCGCACCGCGCCCTTGGCAACCAGACCGGCCACCGTGACCTCGCCACCCTGCGGGTAGAGCTCGGCCAGCTTGGTCAGGTTCACGACCTGGAACTGCTTGTGGGCGGGGTTCTTGAAGCCCTTCAGCTTCGGGAGGCGCATGTGGAGGGGCATCTGCCCGCCCTCGAAGCGCTCCGGAACCTGGTAACGGGCCTTCGTGCCCTTGGTACCACGACCAGCGGTCTTACCCTTGGACGCCTCACCACGACCGACACGGGTCTTGGCGGTCTTGGCACCCGGGGCAGGACGGAGGTTGTGGACCTTCAGCGGGTTGTTCTCCGCCATGTCAGTCGACCTCCTCAACCGTCACGAGGTGGCGGACGGTGTGCACCATTCCGCGGAACTCGGGGCGGTCCTCCTTGACAACCACGTCGTTGAGCCGCTTGAGGCCCAGCGAACGAAGGGTGTCGCGGTGGTTCTGCTTGCTACCGATGAAAGACTTCGTCTGCGTGATCTTGAGGTGCGCCATTACGCGGTCACCCCGGCACGCGCCCGCAGCAGAGCGGCGGGGGCAACGTCCTCCAGCGGCAGGCCACGACGGGCCGCGATCTCCTCGGGGCGCTGAAGGCCCTGAAGCGCGGTCACCGTGGCGTGCACGATGTTGATCGGGTTCGACGAACCGAGCGACTTGCTCAGCACGTCGTGGATGCCCGCGCACTCCAGAACGGCACGCACGGGGCCACCGGCGATCACACCGGTACCGGGGGAAGCCGGCTTGAGCAGGACAACGCCCGCAGCCTTCTCGCCCTGGATGGGGTGAGGGATGGTGCCCTGGATACGGGGGACCTTGAAGAAGTTCTTCTTGGCCTCTTCCACGCCCTTGGCGATGGCAGCCGGAACTTCCTTGGCCTTGCCGTAACCGACACCTACGGTGCCGTCACCATCGCCCACCACGACCAGCGCGGTGAAGCTGAAGCGACGGCCACCCTTGACAACCTTGGCGACACGGTTGATCGCGACAACGCGCTCAACGTATGCGGTCTTCTCGGTGGCAGCGCCACCGTCGCGACCCTTCCGGTCCCGCCGCTCGCCGCCACCGGCACCGCTCCCGCGGCGCTGGGGTCCAGCCATTGGATTTACCTCTCTCTGTTACGTCCGCTAGCTCCGGAACCGGGGCTTAGAACTTCAGCCCGGCTTCGCGGGCGGCGTCGGCCAGAGCGGCAATCCGCCCGGCGTACTGCTTGCCACCACGGTCGAACACGACGGCCTCGACACCGGCGGCCTTGGCACGCTCGGCGACCAGGGAGCCGACCTTCTGGGCCTGAGCGCTCTTGTCGCCCTCGCCACCACGGATCGACGCGTCCAGGCTCGACGCCGAGGCCAGCGTGTGGCCCGCAATGTCGTCGATGACCTGAGCGGTGATGCCACGGTTGGACCGCGTCACCACCAGACGCGGACGCTCCGGGGTACCCGAAATCCGCTTACGGATGCGGATGTGGCGCCGCTTTGCAGCGGCCCGCTTGTAAGCGTCGCCCTTGGCGATCTTCACACCGTATGCCATGGCTTACTTACCAGCCTTTCCGACCTTGCGGCGGATGACCTCGCCGGCGTACTTGACGCCCTTGGCCTTGTACGGGTCAGGCTTGCGCAGCTTGCGGATGTTCGCCGCAACCTCGCCGACCTTCTGCTTGTCGATGCCCTCGACGCTGAGCTTGGTCGGGGACTCGACCTTGAAGGAGATGCCCTCGGGGGCCTCGATCAGGATCGGGTGGCTGTAGCCCAGGGAGAACTCCAGGTTGGAGCCCTTCGCCTGGACGCGGTAACCGACACCGCTGATCTCGAGCGCCTTGCTGTAGCCCTGGGTCACGCCGGTGATCATGTTCGCCACCAGCGTGCGGGACAGGCCGTGCAGGGCCTTGTTCTGACGCTCGTCGTTCGGGCGGACAACGTTGATCACGCCGTCCTCACCCTTGGCGACCTCGATGGGCGCCGCGACGGTGTGCGAGAGGGAACCCTTGGGGCCCTTCACGGCGACCGTACGGCCCTCGATGGTGACGTCCACACCAGCGGGAACCTGGATGGGCAGCTTGCCAATACGCGACATTAGCTATTCCTCCGTTCCCTGGTTACCAGACGTAGGCGAGGACTTCCCCACCCACGCCCTTCTTGCTGGCCTGCTGACCGGTCAGGAGACCGTGGGACGTGGAGATGATCGCCACGCCCAGGCCGCCGAGGACCTTCGGCAGACTTGTGGACTTTGCGTAGACCCGCAGGCCCGGCTTCGAGATCCGCTTGATGCCGGCGATCGAGCGCTCGCGGTTCGGGCCGAACTTCAGCTCGAGGACGAGGTTCTTGCCAACCTCGGCGTCCTCGACGCGCCAGCCGGTGATGTAGCCCTCCTGCTGGAGGATCTCCGCGATGTGCGACTTGATCTTGCTGTGCGGCATCGCGACGTCGTCGTGGTATGCCGAGTTCGCGTTCCGCAGACGGGTCAGCATGTCTGCGATGGGATCAGTCATGGTCATGAATTGGCCTTCGGCCTCTCTCGCCGGGGTTTCCTATGTGCGCCATCCCTCTCCCCGATCAGAGTCGGGACGGGTGCGGCGCGGGGACCTACGGCGTAGTAAGCGACTTTATGCGGGCACGGCCCGCGGTCGGTCTCGGGCGGCGGGGCGCCCAAACCCTTCTACCCTACGGGAAGAAAGGGGTGGGGCGCCCACCGGCCCAATGCTTACCGAGAGCCCTGGTCATCCCGATGAAGGGATTACCAGGAGCTCTTGGTCACGCCCGGCAGCTCGCCACGGTGAGCCATCTCACGAAGGCACACGCGGCACAGGCCGAACTTGCGGTAGACGGAGTGCGGACGGCCGCAGCGCTGGCAACGCGTGTACGCGCGGACAGCAAACTTCGGCTTACGAGCCGCCTTAGCGATCAGAGCCTTCTTCGCCACGGTCAGTTCTCCTTGAACGGGAAGCCGAGGTGACGAAGCAGGGCACGGCCCTCATCGTCGTTGGACGCCGTGGTGACCACGGTGATGTCCATGCCCCGCGTCCGGTCGATCTTGTCCTGGTCGATCTCGTGGAACATGACCTGCTCCGTGAGACCGAAGGTGTAGTTGCCCCGACCGTCGAACTGCTTCGGGGACAGACCACGGAAGTCGCGGATGCGCGGCAGCGCCAGCGACAGCAGGCGGTCCAGGAACTCCCACATGCGGTCACCGCGGAGGGTGACGTGGGCACCGATCGGCTGGCCCTCACGCAGCTTGAACTGCGCGATGGACTTACGGGCCTTGGTGACGGCCGGCTTCTGTCCGGTGATCGTGGTGAGGTCGCGGATGGCGCCCTCGATCAGCTTGGAGTCGCGGGCGGCGTCGCCCACACCCATGTTGACCACGATCTTGGTCAGACCGGGGATCTGCATGACGTTCTCGTACGAGAACTCGTCCTTCAGCTTCCCGGCGATCTCTTCGCGGTAGCGCGTCTTCAGACGCGGCGCGTTGGTGGTGGCAGTCATCAGATGTCCTCACCGGTCCGCTTGGCAACGCGGATCTTGTTGCCCTCGTCGTCGAAGCGGTACCCGACGCGGGTAACGACCTTGTTGCCGTCCTTCTCCACGACCAGCTGAACATTGCTGACGTGGACAGGGGCCTCGGTCGTCACGATGCCGCCGGTCTTCGAACCACGAGCGGTCTGTCCGGCCTTGGTGTGCTTCTTGACCCGGTTGACACCCTCGACCAGGACACGGTCCTCACGGGGGAAGGCCTGGATGACCTTGCCCTGCTTGCCCTTGTCCTTACCGGTGATGACCTGGACCAGGTCGCCCTTCTTGATCTTCATCGGTTACAGCACCTCCGGCGCGAGCGAGATGATCTTCATGAACTTCTTCTCGCGCAGCTCCCGGCCCACGGGGCCGAAGATGCGGGTGCCGCGGGGGTCGCCATCGTTCTTGAGGATGACGGCCGCGTTCTCGTCGAAGCGGATGTACGAGCCGTCCGGACGGCGGCGCTCCTTGACGGTGCGAACGATGACCGCCTTGATGACGTCACCCTTCTTCACGTTGCCACCGGGGATCGCATCCTTCACGGTGGCGACGATGACGTCACCGATGCCCGCGTAGCGGCGACCGGAACCACCGAGAACACGGATGCAAAGGATTTCCTTCGCACCAGTGTTGTCGGCGACCCGCAGTCGCGACTCCTGCTGGATCACGTCTATCTCCTGTGTGTCTGCCGGTTCCCGGCAGGGGCTTTCCTCTGCTGAGGCGAGCCCCTGCCGAGCCTGGCGGAACTGTTCCTAGGGGGTCCCCCTAGGAGGGATTACTTGGCCTTCTCGAGGATCTCGACGATGCGCCAGCGCTTGGTGGCGGACAGCGGCCGGGTCTCCATCAGGAGGACGCGGTCGCCGACGCCGGCAGCGTTCTGCTCGTCGTGCGCCTTGAGCTTGTTGGTACGGCGGATGACCTTGCCGTACAGCGCGTGCTTGACGCGGTCCTCGACGGCGACGACGACGGTCTTGTCCATCTTGTCGCTGACGACGAGACCCTCACGGGTCTTGCGGAAACCGCGCTCGTTCGTCTCAGTCACATTCTTCTCGCTCATCAGGCGCTCTCCACCGTCTCGATGCCCAGCTCGCGCTCACGCATCAGGGTGTAGATCCGGGCGATGTCCTTACGGACGGACTTGAGCCGACCGTGGTTCTCGAGCTGTCCGGTCGCCGCCTGGAAGCGGAGGTTGAACAGCTCCTCCTTGGCCTCACGAAGCTTGCCGACGAGGTCCTCGTCATTCAGCTCGCGCAGCTCGGTCGCCTTGATACCGGCCGCCATCACGACTCACCTGCCTCGCGCCGCACAATGCGGCACTTCATCGGAAGCTTGTGGGCGGCGCGGGTCAGCGCCTCCTTGGCAACCTTTTCGTTCGGGAAGGACAGCTCGAACATCACCCGACCGGGCTTGACGTTCGCGACCCACCACTCCGGAGAACCCTTACCGGAACCCATGCGGGTTTCGGCCGGCTTCTTCGTGAGCGGGCGGTCCGGGTAAATGTTGATCCAGACCTTGCCGCCACGCTTGATGTGACGGGTCATCGCGATACGAGCGGACTCGATCTGACGGTTCGTCACGTAAGCCGGGGTGACGGCCTGAATGCCGTACTCACCGAAGGCCAGCTCGGTGCCACCCTTGGCCATACCGCTGCGCTTCGGGTGGTGCTGCTTGCGGTGCTTGACCCTGCGAGGGATCAGCATGTCGGTCAGGCCTCCGTTCCGGGGGTCTCCGCCGGAGCAGCGGCAGCGGCCTCGGCCTTGGGGGCCTCGGCAGCGGCGGTCTGCTGCTGCGGCTTGCGGCCACCGCGGCCGCCACGCTCGCCACCGCGGCGCGGGCGGTCGTTGCCGCCACCGCGAGCCGGGCGGTTACCCGCACGGGCGGCAGCGTTCTCGGCACGCACCTCGGCGATGTTCTTGACGTCGCCCTTGTAGATCCAGACCTTCACGCCGATACGGCCGAAGGTGGTCTTGGCCTCGAAGAAGCCGTAGTCGACGTTCGCACGGAGCGTGTGCAGGGGCACACGGCCCTCGCGGTAGAACTCCGAGCGGGACATCTCGGCGCCGCCGAGACGGCCGCCGCACTGGATCTTGATGCCCTTGGCGCCGGCCTTCATCGTCGACTGCATGCTCTTACGCATGGCGCGACGGAAGGAGACGCGGGAGGAGAGCTGCTCGGCGACGGCCTGGGCCACGAGCTGAGCATCGGTCTCGGGGTTCTTGACCTCGAGGATGTTCAGCTGGACCTGCTTGCCGGTCAGCTTCTCCAGTTCGCCACGGATGCGGTCGGCCTCGGCGCCACGGCGGCCGATGACGATGCCCGGACGAGCGGTGTGGATGTCAACGCGGACGCGCTCACGGGTGCGCTCGATCTCCACCTTGGAGATACCGGCGCGCTCCATGCCCTTCGTCATCATGCGACGAATGGCGACGTCTTCCTTGACGTAGTCCTTGTACAGCTTGTCGGCGTACCAGCGCGACTTGAAGTCGGTGGTGATGCCGAGCCGGAACCCGTGCGGGTTAACCTTCTGGCCCATTACCGGGTTCCTTCCTTGCTGCTGACGACCACGGTGATGTGGCTGGTCCGCTTGCGGATCCGGTAGGCACGGCCCTGAGCACGCGGACGGAACCGCTTCAGGGTCGGGCCCTCGTCGACGTATGCCTCGGAAATGACGAGGCTGCCGGCGTCGGTGTGGTCGTAGTTGTGCGCGGCGTTGGCAATGGCGCTGTCCAGCACCTTGCCCACCGGCACGCTCGCGGCCTGCGGGGCGAAACGCAGGACCGCCTGAGCCTCCGTGGCATTCATGCCACGGATAAGGTCCACCACGCGGCGGGCCTTCATGGGCGTGACGCGGATGTACCGCGCCTGGGCCCTGGCTTCCATGGTTGTCCCTTCGGTGTCAGTCATAGTCTTCGCACTCCGCCGATCAACGACGCCGCGACTTGCGGTCGTCCTTCTCGTGGCCGCGGAAGGTGCGGGTCGGCGCAAACTCGCCGAGCTTGTGGCCGACCATCGACTCGGTGACGAACACCGGGACGTGCTTGCGGCCGTCGTGCACCGCGATCGTGTGGCCGAGCATGGCCGGGACGATCATGGAGCGGCGGGACCAGGTCTTGATGACGTTCTTGGAGCCGGCATCGTTCTGAACATCCACCTTCTTGGAAAGGTGGTCGTCGACGAAGGGCCCCTTCTTGAGACTGCGCGGCATCTAAACCCGCTCCTAGCGCTTCTTGTTCGTCTTGCGGCGGCGGACGATGTACTTGTTGCTCGCCTTCTTCGGCGAACGAGTACGACCCTCCTTCTGACCCCACGGCGAGACCGGGTGGCGACCACCGGAGGTCTTGCCCTCACCACCACCGTGCGGGTGGTCGACGGGGTTCATCACGACACCACGCACGGTCGGGCGAACGCCCTTCCAGCGCATGCGGCCGGCCTTACCCCAGTTGATGTTCGACTGCTCGGCGTTGCCGACCTCGCCGACGGTGGCGCGGCAGCGCACGTCGACCAGGCGGATCTCACCGGACGGCATACGAAGGTGGGCCATGCGGCCCTCCTTCGCCAGCAGCTGCACGGAGGCACCGGCCGAGCGGGCGAACTTCGCACCGCCGCCCGGACGCAGCTCGATCGCGTGGATCGTCGTACCCACGGGGATGTGGCGCAGCGGCAGGTTGTTGCCCGGCTTGATGTCGGCGCCAGCGCCGTTCTCAATCCGAGCACCCTGGGCCAGGCCACGGGGCGCGATGATGTAGCGCTTCTCGCCGTCTGCGTAGTGCAGCAGCGCGATGCGCGCGGTGCGGTTCGGGTCGTACTCGATGTGCGCGACCTTGGCCGGCACGCCGTCCTTGTCGTGACGACGGAAGTCGATCACTCGGTAGGCGCGCTTGTGGCCACCACCCTGGTGGCGAACGGTCACACGACCGGCGTTGTTACGGCCGCCCTTGCTGTGCAGCGGGCGGACCAGCGACTTCTCCGGCGTGGACCGCGTGATCTCGACAAAGTCGGCGACGCTGGAGCCACGACGGCCCGGGGTCGTCGGCTTGTACTTGCGGATACCCATTTCTCAGTCCTCGTCCGATTCCGGACGACTCGGACTCCGTTAGGAGACCGGGCCGCCGAAGATGTCGATACGGTCGCCCTCGGCGAGGGTCACGATGGCGCGCTTCGTGTCGGCGCGCTTGCCGTAACCGGTGCGGGTGCGCTTGCGCTTGCCCTGCCGGTTGATCGTGTTGACCCCGGTGACCTTGACCGAGAAGACCGCCTCGACGGCCTGCTTGATCTGGGTCTTGTTCGAGCCCGGCGCGACGATGAACGTGTACTTGTTCTCGTCCAGCAGGGCGTAGCTCTTCTCCGAGACAACCGGCTTGACGAGAATGTCGCGCGGGTCCGAGAAGGTCTTGCTGGTGACGACGGCCGCACTCATCAGGCGTCGCTCCCTTCGGTCTCAGCGTTGGCCTTGGGGCCAGACACGAAGGACTCGAAGGCGGCCTTGGTGAAGACCACGTCGTCGGAGACGAGCACGTCGTACGTGTTCAGCTGGCCCGGCTCCAGGATGTGCACCTGGGGCAGGTTGCGGGCGGACAGCCACGCGGCCTCATCGCTGCGCTCGGCGATCAGGAGCACGTGCTTCCGCTCGCTGACCTTGCCGAGGAGAGTCTTGGCGGCCTTGGTGGAGATGTCGCCCTCGACCACGCCGGCAACGACGTGGATACGGCTGTTACGGGCCCGGTCGGTGAGGGCACCGCGCAGGGCGGCAACCTTCATCTTCTTGGGCGTCCGCTGCGAGTAGTCACGCGGCTGCGGGCCGTGGACGATGCCACCGCCGGCGAACTGCGGCGCACGGGTCGAACCCTGGCGCGCGCGGCCGGTGCCCTTCTGGCGGTACGGCTTCTTGCCACCGCCGCGGACCTCGCCGCGAGTCTTGGTCTTGTGCGTGCCCTGACGGGCAGCGGCCAGCTGTGCGACAACGACCTGGTGGATCAGCGGAACGCTGACCTTCGCGTCGAAGATCTCCGTGGGGAGCTCGACGGTACCGGCCTTGTCGCCTGCCGGCGAAAGGATGTCAATGGTGCTCATCGGTTACCTCAGGCCCCCTTGGCCGCGGTACGGACCAGGACGAGGCCGCCGTTCGGACCAGGAACTGCGCCCTTGATGAGCAGCAGACCCTTCTCCGCGTCAACGGCGTGGACGGTCAGGTTCTGGGTGGTGACCCGCTCATTGCCCATACGGCCGGCCATCCGCATGCCCTTGAACACGCGGCCCGGGGTGGCGCAGCCACCGATGGAGCCAGGCTTACGGTGCACACGGTGGGCACCGTGGGACGCCTTGCCGCCGTGGAAGCCGTGACGCTTCATGACGCCGGCGAAGCCCTTGCCCTTGCTCTTGCCGGTCACGTCCACCTTGACGCCGGACTCGAAGGTCTCAGCGGTCACTTCCTGGCCGAGGGTGTACTCACCGGCATCGGTGGTACGGACCTCGACGAGGTGGCGACGGGGGGTGACGTCGGCCTTCGCGAAGTGGCCCTTGAGGGGCTTGTTCACCTTGCGCGGGTCGATCTCGCCGAAGGCGATCTGGACGGAGTCGTAACCGTCCTGGTCATTGGTGCGCACCTGGGTAACGACACAGGGGCCGGCCTTGACCACAGTGACCGGGACGACACGGTTGTTCTCGTCCCAGACCTGGGTCATGCCGAGCTTCTCGCCCAGGATGCCCTTGATCTGCTTAGCCATCTCTTCCGCGCCTCTCAGAGCTTGATCTCGATGTCAACGCCGGCCGGAAGGTCCAGGCGCATCAGCGAGTCAACGGTCTTGGGCGTCGGGTCGAGGATGTCGATCAGGCGCTTGTGCGTGCGCATCTCGAAGTGCTCGCGCGCGTCCTTGTACTTGTGCGGCGACTTGATGACGCAGTACACGTTCTTTTCAGTGGGCAGCGGCACCGGGCCTGCGACCGACGCACCAGTACGGGTCACCGTCTCGACGATCTTCTTCGCCGAAGAGTCGATGACCTCGTGGTCGTAGGCCTTGAGCCGGATGCGGATCTTCTGTCCCGCCATGGCTACTTTGTAGTCCTGTCTCTCGTAAACGCTCTGGGACCCGATGCGCTGTGCTCCGTGAGGAACACTGTTCTTCTCCGACCCACGCGGTCGGGCGTGTCGCACCCCTTCCCGTAAATCTCCGTAAAGGAGATCCTTCAGAAGGAGTAGGCAGGGGAAGAACACCCACCGGGCGCCTGGCCGAGGCACCCCGCTGACGCTTCCCGGAAGATTCCCGTATTTCCGACCCTGAGAAGGGACGACGAATACCTGGGACTCGCTTCCAGTCCTCCCGGCGGGAGGCGCGCAGCATCGGCACTCAACCGAGCAACCTGGACAGTGTGCCACACCTGGGACGCGTAAGGCTAATCGGGGCCCAACTGTCAAGGAGCCCCGCCCACCTGATGGCGGGCAGGGCTCCTTGTCGTGCTTTTCCGGGGCAGCGCCCCGGACCCCCGGCCCGAAGGCCGGGAGCTACCGGATCAACCGGATCAGCGAAATTACTTCGTGATCTTGGTGACCTGGCCGGCGCCGACGGTCCGGCCACCCTCACGGATGGCGAACTTCAGGCCCTCTTCCATCGCGACGGGCTGGATGAGCTCAACGGTCATCTCAGTGTTGTCGCCCGGCATGACCATCTCGGTGCCCTCGGGGAGGGTCACGACGCCGGTCACGTCGGTGGTGCGGAAGTAGAACTGCGGGCGGTAGTTGTTGAAGAACGGGGTGTGACGGCCACCCTCGTCCTTCGACAGGATGTACGCCTGGGCCTCGAACGAGGTGTGCGGCGTGACCGAGCCCGGCTTGATGATGACCTGGCCGCGCTCGACGTCCTCGCGCTTGATGCCACGGAGGAGCAGACCGACGTTCTCACCGGCCTGGCCCTCGTCGAGGAGCTTCCGGAACATCTCGATACCGGTGACCGTGGTGGTGGTCTTCTCGGTCTTGATGCCGATGATGTCGACGGTCTCGTTGACCTTGAGGACACCACGCTCGATACGACCGGTGACAACGGTGCCACGGCCGGTGATCGTGAAGACGTCCTCGATCGGCATCAGGAACGGCTTGTCGACGTCGCGCTCGGGCTGCGGGATCGACTCGTCGACGGCGGCCATGAGCTTGAGGACGGAGTCGCCCCACTCCTTGTCGCCCTCGAGCGCCTTGAGCGCCGAGACCTTGACGACCGGAACGTCGTCGCCGGGGAACTCGTACTCGGAGAGGAGCTCACGGACCTCGAGCTCGACGAGCTCCAGGATCTCCTCGTCGTCCACCATGTCGGCCTTGTTCAGGGCGACGACGATGTACGGAACGCCGACCTGGCGGGCCAGGAGCACGTGCTCCTTGGTCTGCGGCATCGGGCCGTCGGTGGCGGCAACCACGAGGATGGCGCCGTCCATCTGCGCCGCACCCGTGATCATGTTCTTGATGTAGTCCGCGTGACCGGGGCAGTCGACGTGGGCGTAGTGACGGTTCTCCGTCTGGTACTCGACGTGCGCGATCGAAATCGTGATACCGCGCTGGCGCTCCTCAGGAGCCTTGTCGATCTGGTCGAAGGCCGAGGCCTCGTTCAGGTCCGGGTACGCGTCGTGCAGCACCTTGGTAATGGCGGCCGTGAGGGTCGTCTTACCGTGGTCAATGTGACCGATGGTGCCGATGTTGACGTGCGGCTTAGTCCGCTCGAACTTCGCCTTCGCCACTGGTTCCTCCTGAAGTGGTTCTGTACGCCTTACTCATCGGCGCCAGGTGATCTTTGCTGGGATGCCGGCTGCCGGGGCGTTCCTCACGGATTGCGGGGATTACCCCGGCAGACGGTGTCAAGCCTAAAGCGTGTTCCGACTCTCGGAGACGGAGCTATTCGCCCTTGGCCTTCGCGATGATCTCCTCGGCGACGTTCCGGGGAACCTCGGCGTAGGAGTCGAACTGCATCGAGTAGCTTGCGCGACCCGAGGTCTTGCTGCGGAGGTCGCCGACGTAGCCGAACATCTCCGACAGGGGAACCAGGCCCGTGACGAGCTTGGCGCCGCTGCGCTCCTCCATGGACTGGATCTGTCCACGGCGAGAGTTGATGTCGCCGATCACATCGCCCATGTAGTCCTCGGGCGTGGTGACCTCGACCTTCATCATCGGCTCGAGCAGGGCCGGGGAGGCCTTGCGCGCGGCCTCCTTGAAGGCCATCGAACCGGCGATCTTGAAGGCCATCTCGGAAGAGTCGACCTCGTGGAAGGCACCGTCGAGGAGCGTGACCTTGACGCCGGTCAGCGGGTAGCCGGCGAGAACACCGAACTCCATGGCCTCCTGGCAGCCCGCGTCCACGGACGGGATGTACTCCCGCGGGATACGGCCACCGGTGACCTTGTTCTCGAACTCGTACCCGTCGCCCTCGAGGGGCGCGATCGCGATCTGCACCTTCGCGAACTGGCCGGAACCACCAGTCTGCTTCTTGTGCGTGTAGTCGAGACGCTCGACCGGCTTGCGCAGGGTCTCGCGGTAGGCGACCTGCGGCTTGCCGACGTTGGCCTCAACCCGGAACTCACGCTTCATACGGTCGACCAGCACGTCGAGGTGCAGTTCGCCCATACCCGCGATGATGGTCTGGCCGGTCTCCTCGTCGGTGTGCACCTGGAACGAGGGGTCCTCTTCGGCGAGCCGCTGGATGGCGACACCCAGCTTCTCCTGGTCGCCCTTGGACTTGGGCTCAATGGCGACCTGGATGACCGGGGCCGGGAACTCCATCGACTCCAGGATGACCTGGTTGGCGGAGTCACAGAGGGTCTCACCGGTGGTGGTCTGCTTCAGACCCATGACGGCGACGATGTCACCGGCACCCACCGAGTCGATCTCCTCACGCTTGTTCGCGTGCATCCGGTAGATCTTGCCGATGCGCTCCTTCTTGCCCTTCACCGAGTTCTGCACCTGCGAGCCGGCCTCAAGGCGGCCCGAGTAGATGCGGATGAAGGTGAGCTTGCCCAGGTGGGGGTCGCTCGCAATCTTGAAGGCAAGGGCGGACAGCGGCTCGTCCGCGGACGGCTGGCGCTTGATGACCTCTTCCGGGTCCTTGACGGAGTGGCCTTCGATGGCCTCGACGTCCAGGGGGGAGGGGAGGTAGCGCACGACCGCGTCGAGCAGGGGCTGCACGCCCTTGTTCTTGAACGCGGTACCGCAGAACACCGGGGTCACGGTGGTGCTGTCGGCCTTGCCCGAAGCGATGGTGATCCGGCGGATCGCCGCGTAGAGCTGCTCCACGGTGGGCTCCTGGCCCTCCAGGTACAGCTCCATGACCTCTTCATCGTTCTCGGCAACGGCCTCGAGCAGCTTGCCGCGCCACTCGTCGGCAGCCTCGATGTGGGTGTCCGGGATGTCGACGGTGTCGTACATCTCGCCCTTGGCGGCCTCGGCCGACCAGACCAGGGCCTTCATCGTCACGAGGTCGACGACGCCCTTGAAGTCGGCCTCGGTGCCGATCGGGAGCTGCATCACGATCGGGGTCGCGCCGAGGCGGTCCACGATCATGTCGACGCAGCGGTGGAACTCGGCGCCCGTTCGGTCAAGCTTGTTGACGAAGCAGATACGCGGAACGCCGTAGCGGTCCGCCTGACGCCAGACGGTCTCGGACTGGGGCTCGACACCGGCAACGCCGTCGAACACCGTCACCGCACCGTCCAGGACGCGCAGCGAGCGCTCCACCTCGACCGTGAAGTCGACGTGGCCCGGGGTGTCGATGATGTTGATGGTGTTGTCGACGTCTTCCAGCGGCCAGTGGCAGGTCGTCGCGGCAGACGTGATGGTGATGCCGCGCTCCTGCTCCTGCTCCATCCAGTCCATCGTGGCAGCGCCGTCGTGGACCTCACCGATCTTGTACGAAACACCGGTGTAGAACAGGATCCGCTCGGTGGTGGTCGTCTTGCCCGCGTCGATGTGGGCCATGATCCCAATATTGCGGACCTTGGCCAGGTCAAGCGAAGTGGTGGCCATAGTGGCTCAATCTTCTCTCGGTCTCGATGTGGGTTGCGACTACCAGCGGTAGTGCGCGAAGGCCTTGTTGGACTCGGCCATCTTGTGCGTGTCCTCACGCTTCTTGACCGAAGCGCCGAGGCCGTTGGAGGCGTCGAGCAGTTCGTTCATGAGGCGCTCGGTCATGGTCTTCTCGCGGCGGGCGCGGGAGTAGCCCACGAGCCAGCGGAGCGAGAGGGTCGCGGCGCGGCCGGGCTTGACCTCGATCGGGACCTGGTAGGTCGCGCCACCGACACGGCGGGACTTGACCTCGAGGGTCGGCTTGATGTTCTCGAGCGCGCGCTTGAGCGTGATGACCGGGTCGTTACCGGTCTTCTCGCGCAGACCCTCCATGGCGCCGTAAACGATGCGCTCAGCGGTGGAGCGCTTGCCGTTCAGCAGCACCTTGTTGATGAGGGAGGTCACCAGAGGAGAACCGTAGACCGGGTCAATGATGACCGGGCGCTTCGGGGCGGGGCCCTTACGAGGCATTCTTACTTCTCCTTCTTGGCGCCGTAGCGGCTGCGAGCCTGCTTGCGGTTCTTGACGCCCTGCGTGTCGAGGGAGCCGCGGATGATCTTGTACCGAACACCCGGCAGGTCCTTCACACGGCCGCCACGCACGAGCACGATCGAGTGCTCCTGGAGGTTGTGGCCCTCACCCGGAATGTAAGCGGTGACCTCGATCCCGCTGGTCAGACGCACACGCGCGACCTTACGCAGGGCCGAGTTCGGCTTCTTCGGGGTGGTCGTGAAAACACGCGTGCAGACGCCACGGCGCTGGGGCGAACCCTCGAGCGCGGGCGTCTTGTTCTTCTCGACCTTGTCCTGCCGGCCCTTTCGGACCAGCTGCTGGATCGTAGGCACCGTTTCTCCGGTTTCTGTGTGCCAGTCTCGGTAAAGCTAACCTGGAACATTCCCCGACCCACGCGGTCGGGTGTGTCGAATACTGCAGTCCGATCCCTCGCTGGAACGAGTGAGGCGGCAGATTGCGGTGTCAAAACCCGGCTTCCGTGCTGTGGCTCTCCTGACCGAAAGGCTGTGGAGATTGCGGGCACGGCAGCCCAGGGACACCCCAGGCACAAGGTCAGAGCGTACCTACCGCATGGGCTGCGGTCAAAACAAATGCACACGCGAAGGACACGCCGGACTCCTCACGGCGTTGCGGCCACGGTAGTGCGATCCCCGGCCGGACGGAAGAAGGCGCCACGCCCCGCTGACGCGCCACGCCCGCCGCCGCACGACTCCTAGATATTGGCCACGGCCACCAGGACCGTCACCAGGATGAACAGCGCCCAGCCACCGATGCCCAGCCAGCCGAGGACCAGCCCCGTAAGGGCCTGCCCGTCCCCGCGCTCTCCGGTCCGGCGGATCTCGGCCCGCGCCTTGTGCCCCAGAATCACGGCCGGGATCGCCGTCAGCCCCCACGTCACCGGCGTCATGATCCCGCAGACCAGCGCGCCCGTCGCCGAGCTGTTGGTGTGCACCGGCATGGGCATCTGCATCGGCATGAAGGTCGCCGGCACCGGACGCTGCGGCACGAACTGCGCCTGCGGCACCGGCCCCTGCGGAAGATCCGCTACCAGCATCTGCAATTCGGCATGCGTCTGCGCCTTGTAGGCCCGTGTGATCCGCTGCTCGTACTCCGGCTGAAGCAGCCGCCCCTCGGCAAATCCCGCCTTGAGCACATCGACCGCTCGCTCACGATCGGCGTGCGAGGCACGCATGGCAGGCACCTGATTCGACGGCTGAGCGGGCTGCCCACCCTGCCACGGCTGGAATGCCACTTCGCGAACCTCCCCCCGCTCGACAGTTGTCCCCATCTTCTCATCACAGACGCAGCAATGGGAGAACAAGTTCCCCCGCGCGGCCCCCAACCCGCGAGAGCGCCGGTCCATAACGCCGCAGGGCGGCCACCCCGCAAGGGATGGCCGCCCTGTTGCTGTCGTACGGACCAGGATTACTGGTTGTACGGACCGTAGTCGTAGTCCTCCAGCGGGACCGCCTGGCCGGAGCCGGTGCCGAAGGGCGAGTAGTCGATGTCGTCGTAACCGACAGCCGAGTACATCGCGGCCTTGGCCTCTTCGGTGGGCTCGACCCGGATGTTGCGGTAGCGGGACAGACCCGTACCGGCCGGGATGAGCTTACCGATGATGACGTTCTCCTTGAGGCCGATCAGGGAGTCCGACTTGGCGTTGATCGCCGCGTCGGTCAGGACCCTGGTCGTCTCCTGGAAGGACGCCGCCGACAGCCAGGACTCGGTGGCCAGCGAAGCCTTGGTGATACCCATCAGCTGCGGACGGCCGGAGGCCGGGTGGCCGCCTTCCGCCACGACGCGACGGTTCTCGCCCTCGAACTTCGTGCGCTCCACCAGCTCGCCCGGCAGCAGCTCCGCGTCGCCGGACTCGATGATCGTCACACGGCGCAGCATCTGCCGGATGATGATCTCGATGTGCTTGTCGTGGATCGCCACGCCCTGGCTGTTGTAGACCTTCTGGACCTCGCCGACCAGGTGGACCTGGACGGCACGCTGGCCGAGGATCCGCAGCACGTCGTGCGGGTTGACAGCACCCACGGTCAGCGGCTGGCCGACCGTGACGTGGTCGCCCTCGCCCACCAGGAGACGAGCACGCTTGGAGACGCCGTAGGGCATCTCGTCGCTGCCGTCGTCCGGGGTGACGATGACCTTCTTGGTCTTCTCGGTCTCCTCGATACGGACGCGGCCGGCCGCCTCCGAGATCGGGGCGACACCCTTGGGCGTACGGGCCTCGAAGAGCTCGACGACACGCGGCAGACCCAGGGTGATGTCGTCACCGGCCACACCACCGGTGTGGAAGGTACGCATCGTCAGCTGGGTGCCGGGCTCACCGATGGACTGGGCGGCGATGATGCCGACCGCCTCACCGATGTCGACCAGCTTGCCGGTGGCCAGCGAGCGGCCGTAGCAGAAGGCACAGGTGCCGACCGCGGACTCACAGGTCAGGACCGAGCGGGTCTTGACCTCCTCGACACCCGCGTTGACCAGGGCGTCGATGAGCACGTCACCGAGGTCGACGTTCGCCGGGGCGACGACCTTGCCGTCGACGACAACGTCCTCGGCCAGCATGCGGGCGTAGACGCTGGACTCGACGTCGTCCGCCTTGCGCAGGACACCGGCGGCGTCCTTCGAGGCGATCCGCAGCTTGAGGCCACGCTCCGTGCCGCAGTCCTCCTCGCGAATGATGACGTCCTGAGAGACGTCGACCAGACGACGGGTGAGGTAACCGGAGTCGGCGGTACGAAGGGCGGTGTCCGCCAGACCCTTACGGGCACCGTGGGTGGAGATGAAGTACTCCAGCACGGACAGACCCTCGCGGAACGATGCCTTGATCGGACGCGGGATGGTCTCGTTCTTCGCGTTCGACACCAGACCACGCATACCGGCGATCTGCCGCATCTGCATCATGTTTCCTCGGGCACCCGAGTCAACCATCATGAAGATGGGGTTCGTCTTGGGGAAGTTCTCATTCATCGCCTCGGAGACCTCGTTGGTCGCCTTGGTCCAGATGTTGATGAGTTCCTGCGTGCGCTCGTCCTTGGTGATCAGACCGCGCTCGTACTGCTTCTGGACCTTCTCGTCCTGGGCCTCGTAGCCCGCGACGATGGCCTTCTTGGCCTCCGGCACGACGATGTCCGAGACGGCGACGGTGACGCCGGAACGGGTCGCCCAGTGGAAGCCGGCCGCCTTCAGGTTGTCGAGCGTCGCCGCCACGATGACCTTCGGGTAACGCTCGGCCAGGTCGTTGACGATCGCGGAGAGCTGCTTCTTGCCCACCGAGTAGTCGACGAACGGGTAGTCCTCGGGCAGCAGCTCGTTGAAGAGCGCACGGCCCAGGGTCGTCCGCAGCCGGAAGCTGTCACCCTGCTGCCACTCGGGCTCGCCCTCTTCCGGAAGCGGCGGGGTCCAGCCACGGGGCGGGACGGTGCCGATCGGGAAGCGGATGTCGACCTTCGCCTGGAGCGAGAGCTCCTTGGCGTCGAACGCCATGATCGCCTCGGCGGTCGAGCCGAACGCCCGGCCCTCGCCGATGACCTTGCGCTCCTCTTCATCCGTGGTGAGGAAGAAGAGGCCGAGCACCATGTCCTGGGTCGGCATGGTGACCGGACGGCCGTCGGCCGGCTTGAGGATGTTGTTCGAGGACAGCATCAGGATGCGGGCCTCGGCCTGGGCCTCCGCGGACAGCGGGAGGTGGACGGCCATCTGGTCACCGTCGAAGTCCGCGTTGAACGCGGTGCAGACGAGCGGGTGAATCTGAATGGCCTTGCCCTCGACCAGCTGCGGCTCGAAGGCCTGGATGCCCAGACGGTGCAGGGTCGGCGCACGGTTCAGCAGCACCGGGTGCTCGGCGATGACCTCTTCGAGCACGTCGTAGACGACCGTGCGGCCGCGCTCGACCATGCGCTTCGCGCTCTTGATGTTCTGCGCGTGGTTCAGGTCCACCAGGCGCTTCATCACGAACGGCTTGAAGAGCTCCAGCGCCATGGCCTTGGGCAGACCGCACTGGTGCAGCTTGAGCTGCGGGCCGACGACGATGACGGAACGCGCCGAGTAGTCGACTCGCTTACCGAGCAGGTTCTGACGGAACCGGCCCTGCTTGCCCTTCAGCATGTCGCTGAGGGACTTCAGCGGGCGGTTACCGGGACCGGTGACCGGGCGACCGCGACGACCGTTGTCGAAGAGGGCGTCCACGGCCTCCTGGAGCATGCGCTTCTCGTTGTTCACGATGATCTCGGGCGCGCCGAGGTCGAGAAGCCGCTTCAGGCGGTTGTTGCGGTTGATCACACGGCGGTACAGGTCGTTCAGGTCGGAGGTCGCGAAGCGGCCACCGTCCAGCTGCACCATCGGACGCAGGTCCGGCGGGATCACCGGGATGCAGTCCAGCACCATGCCCTTGGGGCTGTTGCGGGTCTGGAGGAAGGCGGAGACGACCTTGAGGCGCTTGAGCGCACGGGTCTTCTTCTGGCCCTTGCCGGTACGGATGATCTCGCGGAGGCGCTCGGCCTCTTCGTCGAGGTCGAAGGTCTCCAGGCGCTTCTGAAGAGCAGCGGCACCCATGGAGCCGTCGAAGTACGTGCCGAAGCGGTCACGCAGCTCGCGGTAGAGCAGCTCGTCGCCCTCCAGGTCCTGGACCTTGAGGTTCTTGAAGCGGTTCCAGACCTCGTCGAGACGGTCGATCTCGCGCTGCGCACGGTCGCGCAGCTGCTTCATCTCACGCTCGGCGCCCTCGCGCACCTTGCGGCGCACGTCGGCCTTGGCGCCCTCGGCCTCGAGCTCGGCCAGGTCGGTCTCGAGCTTCTTGGCGCGGGCCTCCAGGTCGGAGTCACGACGCTGCTCGATCTGCTGACGCTCGACGGAGACGTGCGCCTCCAGCGAGGGCAGGTCACGCGTACGACGCTCCTCGTCCACCCACGTGATCATGTAGGCGGCGAAGTAGATGACCTTTTCGAGGTCCTTGGGCGCGAGGTCCAGCAGGTAGCCCAGCCGGCTCGGCACACCCTTGAAGTACCAGATGTGCGTGACGGGAGCGGCGAGCTCGATGTGGCCCATCCGCTCACGACGCACCTTGGCGCGAGTGACCTCGACGCCGCAGCGCTCGCAGATGATGCCCTTGAAGCGGACGCGCTTGTACTTACCGCAGTAGCACTCCCAGTCCCGGGTAGGACCGAAGATCTTCTCGCAGAAGAGTCCGTCCTTTTCGGGCTTGAGGGTGCGGTAGTTGATGGTCTCGGGCTTCTTGACCTCGCCGTGGCTCCACTGACGGATGTCGTCAGCGGTAGCCAGACCGATCCGGAGCTCATCGAAGAAGTTGACGTCGAGCACTATGCGTCAATCCCTCTCAGGGTTGTAAGTCTGTGGTCTGAAACGGGGGTCTTGGGGCCGACGGAGCCCAGCGGGCTGGGCTCCGTCAGACTCCCGTCAGACCTCTTCGACGCTGCTCGGCTCGCGCCGGGACAGGTCGATGCCGAGCTCCTCCGCCGCGCGGAAGACGTCCTCGTCGGTGTCGCGCATCTCGATGGACATGCCGTCCGAGGACAGCACCTCCACGTTGAGGCACAGGGACTGCATTTCCTTGATGAGCACCTTGAAGGACTCGGGAATGCCGGGCTCGGGGATGTTCTCGCCCTTGACGATGGCCTCGTAGACCTTCACGCGGCCGGTCACGTCGTCGGACTTGATCGTCAGCAGCTCCTGGAGGGCGTATGCGGCGCCGTATGCCTCCAGCGCCCACACCTCCATCTCACCGAAGCGCTGGCCACCGAACTGAGCCTTACCACCCAGCGGCTGCTGGGTGATCATCGAGTACGGACCGGTCGACCGTGCGTGCAGCTTGTCGTCGACCAGGTGGTGCAGCTTGAGGATGTACATGTACCCGATCGAGATCGGGTCCGGGAACGGCTCACCGGAGCGGCCGTCGAACAGCCGCGCCTTGCCGGAGCCCTTGACCATCCGCTCGCCGTCGCGGTTGGGGATCGTCGACTCGAAGAGACCGGAGATCTCGTCCTCGCGCGCACCGTCGAACACCGGGGTGGCGACGTTGGAGCCGGGGGCGACCTCGTCGGCGGAGATCGAGTGGAGACGCTTCTTCCACTCCTCCTCGACACCCTCGACCTTCCAGCCCTGGCTGGCGAGCCAGCCGAGGTGGATCTCCAGGACCTGTCCCGGGTTCATTCGGGACGGGACACCCAGCGGGTTGAGGATGATGTCGACCGGGGTGCCGTCCTCGAGGAACGGCATGTCCTCGACCGGCAGGATCTTCGAGATGACGCCCTTGTTGCCGTGACGGCCGGCGAGCTTGTCACCGTCGGTGATCTTGCGCTTCTGGGCGACATAGACGCGGACCAGCTGGTTCACGCCCGGGGGAAGCTCGTCGCCCTCTTCGCGGTCGAAGACGCGGACGCCGATGACCTTGCCGATCTCACCGTGCGGCACCTTCAGCGAGGTGTCGCGCACCTCGCGCGCCTTCTCACCGAAGATCGCGCGGAGCAGGCGCTCCTCGGGGGTCAGCTCGGTCTCACCCTTGGGCGTGACCTTGCCGACGAGGATGTCGCCGGCGACGACCTCGGCACCGATACGGATGATGCCGCGCTCGTCGAGGTCGGAGAGGACCTCCTCGGAGACGTTCGGGATGTCCCGGGTGATCTCCTCGGGGCCCAGCTTGGTGTCACGGGCGTCGACCTCGTGCTCCTCGATGTGGATCGAGGAGAGGACGTCGTCCTGCACGAGGCGCTGCGACAGGATGATCGCGTCCTCGTAGTTGTGGCCCTCCCACGGCATGAACGCCACGAGCAGGTTCTTGCCGAGCGCCATCTCGCCTTCGTCCGTGGACGGACCGTCGGCGAGGACCTGGCCCTCGATGACCCGCGCGCCCTCGTCCACGACGACCTTCTGGTTGAAGGAGGTGCCCTGGTTGGAGCGGGTGAACTTGGCGACGCGGTACGTGGTGTACGTGCCGTCGTCGTTGGCGACGGTGATGTAGTCCGCGGAGACCTCCTGGACCACACCGTCCTTCTCCGCCTTGATGACGTCACCGGCGTCGACCGCACAGCGGTACTCCATGCCGGTGCCGACCAGCGGCGACTCCGCCTTGATCAGCGGAACGGCCTGGCGCATCATGTTCGATCCCATGAGCGCGCGGTTGGCGTCGTCGTGCTCGAGGAACGGGATCATGGCGGTCGCAGCCGACACCATCTGGCGCGGCGAGACGTCCATGAAGTCCACCTCGTCGGCGGGGACGAGGTCGACCTCGCCGCCACGACGGCGGACCAGGACACGCTGCTCGGAGAACCGCATGTCCTCGGAGAGCTTCGCGTTGGCCTGGGCGATCAGGAAGCGGTCCTCCTCATCAGCGGTGAGGTAGTCCACCTCCTCCGTGACCTGGCCGTCGACGACCTTGCGGTACGGCGTCTCGATGAAGCCGAAGACGTTGACCCGGCCGTACGACGCGAGCGAACCGATCAGACCGATGTTGGGACCTTCAGGGGTCTCAATCGGGCACATGCGGCCGTAGTGCGAGGGGTGCACGTCACGGACGTCCAGGCCGGCCCGCTCACGGGAGAGACCACCCGGGCCCAGCGCCGACAGGCGGCGCTTGTGGGTCAGACCCGACAGCGGGTTGGTCTGGTCCATGAACTGCGACAGCTGGCTGGTGCCGAAGAACTCCTTGATGGAGGCGACGACCGGCCGGATGTTGATCAGGGTCTGCGGCGTGATCGCCTCGACGTCCTGGGTGGTCATGCGCTCACGCACGACGCGCTCCATACGAGCCAGACCCGTACGGACCTGGTTCTGGATGAGCTCGCCGACGTTGCGCAGACGACGGTTGCCGAAGTGGTCGATGTCGTCGGTCTCGACGACGATCGAACGGCCGGACTCACCCATCGTCTCGGTCTCGCCGGCGTGCAGCTTGACCAGGTACTTGATCGTCGCGATGACGTCATCGGTGGTCAGCACACCCGCGTCGAGCGGCTCGTCGCCGCCGAGCTTCTTGTTGACCTTGTAGCGGCCGACCTTGGCGAGGTCGTAGCGCTTGGGGTTGAAGTAGAGGTTCTCGAGCAGCGTCTGCGCGGCCTCACGGGTCGGCGGCTCGCCCGGACGCAGCTTGCGGTAGATGTCGAGCAGCGCGTCGTCCTGGCCCTGGGTGTGGTCCTTCTCCAGGGTGGCGCGCATGGACTCGTACTCGCCGAACTCCTCGAGGATCTGCTCGGTCGTCCAACCGAGAGCCTTGAGCAGAACGGTCACGGACTGCTTGCGCTTACGGTCGATGCGCACACCGACCATGTCGCGCTTGTCGATCTCCATCTCCAGCCAGGCACCCCGGGACGGGATGATCTTGGCGGAGAAGATGTCCTTGTCGGACGTCTTGTCGATGGAGCTGTCGAAGTACACGCCCGGCGAGCGGACCAGCTGCGAAACGACGACACGCTCGGTGCCGTTGATGCAGAAGGTGCCCTTGTTCGTCATGAGCGGGAAGTCGCCCATGAAGACCGTCTGGGACTTGATCTCGCCGGTCTCGTTGTTGGTGAACTCGGCGGTGACGAAGAGCGGAGCGGCGTACGTGAAGTCGCGCTCCTTGCACTCGTCGATGGAGTTCTTCGGGGGCTCGAAGCGGTGGTCGCGGAACGTCAGCGACATCGACCCGGAGAAGTCTTCGATCGGGGAGATCTCTTCGAAGATCTCTTCAAGACCGGACTTGGTGGGGACTTCCTGCCCACTCTCCAGCGCAGCCTCGACGCGACCCTTCCATGCGGCATTGCCGAGCAGCCAGTCGAAGCTTTCGGTCTGCAGCGCAAGGAGGTTCGGAACCCCGAGGGGCTCCTTGATCTTCGCAAAAGAGATGCGCAGCGGGGCGGTGCTGTCGCCGTTGTTCGTATTGGCAGTCGAGGCGTTGCGCGAGGCGGCCAAGAGGGGGTCCTTCCGAGGGCTCGGACTCACTACGCGCGTACCGGTCCCGAATCGAGCAGACTGAGGGAAAGCCCAGGTCAGGGCAGATCATTCAGCTTTGCTCGGGCTCGGGTATGCCCCTGGTGACGGGCAGGGAGCAGCTAACAGGCAGCGCAAAGGGTCAGTGTAGCCACTTGGCACACTGATGTCCAGAGCGAGGTTCCGGAGACCGGTTCAGCACCGTGATACCGATCTTCTCCCTCCGGGAGGTCATGCCCTCCGCACCGGAGGAAGCCCTCGTTGTTCGTCTCAATGCCCTGCGCCTGCCGAAAGCCCTGCGCCAGTGGCGCACACCGATGCTTCCCTCTTCGTCCGCGATCCATGCCTCGAACCCTGGATCGCTTCTGCGTCGCGTCCCGAGAATTGCGCGCCGCGTCCGGTTCGTCAAGGCCCCCCACCTCTGGGAGATCGTCACATGGGGGCACGTCCGGGCAACGAAGATCACCATACTCGCACGCAGGCGCGAGACAATGCAGCTGTGACGAGCACGCCGAAGGGCGACCACCCGCATGGGTGATCGCCCTTGGCTGGTGTCCGAAGCGCCTCAGGCGCCGTGGACGTGAGTCAGAGACTCAGTGGGTCACTTGACCTCGACGGAGGCGCCGGCGCCCTTGAGGGACTCGGCAGCCTTCTCCGCGGCGTCCTTGGCGACCTTCTCGAGGACGGGCTTCGGGGTGCCGTCGACGAGGTCCTTGGCCTCCTTCAGGCCCAGGGAGGTCAGCTCACGCACGACCTTGATGACCTGGATCTTCTTGTCGCCCGCACCGGTGAGGATGACGTCGAACTCGTCCTGCTCCTCGACCTCGGCGGCCGGGGCGCCGGGGACGCCGGCGGCGGCAACGGCGACCGGGGCAGCAGCCTCGACGTCGAACTTGTCCTCGAACGCCTTCACGAACTCGGAGAGCTCGATGAGGGTCATGCCCTCGAACTGCGCGAGCAGGTCTTCCTGGCTGAGCTTCGCCATGGTGGCGGTCCTTCCACTAATTCGGCTGGTGCCGGATGTACATGTCTGGCGGGCGTACTACGGGCCCGCTGGGCGTCCGAGTGGTTACTCGGCAGCCTCGGCGGGAGCCGGCGTACCGGCACCGCCCTGCTCGACCTTGCTGCGAAGCGCGTCCGCGGTGCGGGCGAACTTCGTGAGCGGGGCCTGGAAGGTCGCCGCGGCCTTGGCCGTGGACGCCTTCATGCCACCCGCCAGCTTGGCGAGCAGAACCTCACGGGACTCGAGGTCCGCAAGCTTCTTGATCTCGTCGGCGGACAGCGCCTTGCCTTCAAGGACACCGCCCTTGATGACGAGAGCGGGGTTCTCCTTGGCGAAGTCACGAAGACCCTTCGCCGCCGTGACCGGGTCACCGGTCACGAAGGCAACAGCGGTCGAGCCCTTGAGGTGCTCGTCCAGCTGAATCCCGGCCTCCTTGGCCGCGATCTTGGTCAGCGTGTTCTTCACCACACGGTACTGAGCGTTCTCGCCGAGAGAACGACGCAGCTCCTTGAGCTGCGCCACAGTCAGTCCGGTGTAAGAAGTCACAACAGCTGCGTTGGAGTCACGGAGCTTCTCAGTGATCTCCGCAACGGCTGCGTTCTTGTCAGACGTCGCCATGAGCCTCGGCCTCCTTCCGGGTGATGAGGACCGCGCAGAAGGGGCTGGGCAAAACAAACGCCCCGGCGCAGGCGCACGGGGCGTACTCGACCGGAACGGAGTTCCGGGAGTTCATCCATACACACCTGCGCAGGCCGTCCGCAGCTAGCGGATCCTTCGGCCACCACACGTCCGGGACCGGACGCGCAGAGACAACCAGCGGTCTTTGGCTTCCGGGAAAAGATACGGGAGCGGGATGCGCTTACGCAAATCGGCGTGAGCGGGGGCATCGGAGCGCCCCCGCTCACGCCGTCACAGGCTCAGCGGCGCCGGTCAGGCGCCGGGCGCGGTCGCCGTCTGGCTCGCCGGCGGCGGGGCCACGTCGACCTTGGTGCCGTAGTCCGTGAAGAGCGCGGTGGAGTCGCTGGGCTGCTTGCCGCCGATCTTCTCCACCTTCTTGACCAGCAGGTTGTTGGAGTCGATCCAGACGTCGAGCTGCTCGCTCTTCGCGCCGCCCTTCTCGAGCTGCTTGCGGAGCATGTCGCGGAGGTCCTTGCTGAGCTTGCCGCTCAGCTGGTCCATCGTGACGGTGCCGCTGTAGTGCGTCGCCTGGGCGCCGTTGACGTCCTCCTTGCCGACGGCCTTGGCCGTGCCCGAGGCGAGCAGCAGCTCGATCGGCTGGCTCGGGTTGGCGTTCTGGAGCACGTCCTGGAACAGGGTGCCGGAGCCGCCCAGCTGCTTCGACAGGGTGGCGTACGTGTACTTCATCCAGGGCTTGCCGCCCGCACCCGGCATGGACGCACCCATGTTCATGTACACGGCGTCCTGGGTGTAGATCGCCTTGATCGGCTTACCGGGGCTCCCCCCGCCGGACATCGTGTTCTCCACGTTCATCCGCATGCCCTGCGACCAGTCCAGCCCGCCCTTGCTGGCCTGCTTCACCTGGCCGTTGGGGGTGGTCGTGGTCGTGGTGCCGTCGATCTTCGCGGACTTCTTGCCCTCGGTCGCCGACTGGGCCGCCTTCAGCGCGTCCGCCGCGCTCCCGCCCGCCGCGTCCCTGCTCCCGCCGCTGCTGCTGCTCCCGCCACCGGACGACTTGCCGCCGTCGTTACAGGCGCTCAGGCCGCCCACCAGAATCACGGCTCCCGCCACGGCGGCGGCTATACGCGTGCTACGCACTTGAGGCTCCCCCTTAAATCTTCTTTATGGACCTCGGGGGCGACTGTAGTGCAGGCCACTGACCGCACATGCGTCAGGCCCCGTCTCTCCACAGGGAGAAACGGGGCCTGACGCATGAATCACGCGCTACGAGGCGTCGATCAGGGAGATCAGACGGCCTCGTCCTCGACGAGGAGGTTGCGGGTGCGGTTGGCGTCCAGCGGGATGCCAGGGCCCATCGTGGTGGTGATGGTGGCCTTCTTGATGTAGCGGCCCTTGGCGGCGGACGGCTTGAGGCGGTTGATCTCCTCGAGCGCCGCGGCGTAGTTCTCCACCAGCTTGGTCTCGTCGAAGGAGACCTTGCCGATGATGAAGTGGAGGTTCGCGTGCTTGTCCACGCGGAACTCGATCTTGCCGCCCTTGATGTCGGTGACAGCCTTGGCGACATCCGGGGTGACGGTGCCGGTCTTCGGGTTCGGCATCAGACCACGCGGACCGAGCACGCGGCCGAGGCGGCCGACCTTGCCCATGAGGTCCGGGGTGGCGACGACGGCGTCGAAGTCCAGACGGCCCTTGGAGACCTCGTCGATCAGTTCGTCCGAGCCGACGATGTCGGCGCCGGCGGCTTCCGCGGCCGCAGCACGGTCACCGGTCGCGAAGACCAGGACCCGGGCGGTCTTACCGGTGCCGTGCGGGAGGTTCACGGTGCCACGGACCATCTGGTCGGCCTTGCGCGGGTCGACGCCCAGACGCATGGCAACCTCGACGGTCGCGTCGAACTTCACGGAGGTGGTGTCCTTGGCGAGACGGACGGCCTCGAGGGGGGCGTACACACGCTCCCGGTCGATCTTCGCGTCCGCGGTGCGAAGAGTCTTGCTGCGCTTCACTTCTGCTCCTGATGCAGTGGGGTGGAGTCGTGGTGCGGACCAGCGCCTGGTCCTGCCACGGTGGTGCCAGTGGGGCTGGGGATCAGCCCTCGACCGTGATGCCCATGGAACGGGCGGTGCCGGCGATGATCTTCTCGGCGGCGTCCAGGTCGTTGGCGTTCAGGTCGGGCATCTTGGTGGTGGCGATGTCACGGACCTGGTCGCGCGTGATCTTGGCGACCTTGGTCTTGTGCGGCTCGCCGGAGCCCTTCTCCACGCCCGCGGCCTTCAGGATGAGCTTGGCGGCCGGCGGGGTCTTGGTGATGAAGGTGAAGGAGCGGTCCTCGTAGACCGTGATCTCCACCGGCACGACCATGCCACGCTGCGACTCGGTCGCGGCGTTGTAGGCCTTGCAGAACTCCATGATGTTGACGCCGTGCTGGCCCAGCGCGGGGCCGACCGGCGGAGCCGGGTTTGCGGCGCCGGCGCTGATCTGGAGCTTGATAAGCCCCGTGACCTTCTTCTTCTTGGGAGGCATGCTCTCTCCGGGTCCTAGTGAGAGGTGTTTCGCCGAACCATCCGGTCATCCGGATGGAGGCATACCGCACAACGATAACGGGTATAGTCGCGCGGCCAAAAACCGAGCAGGTCAGACCGGCTGTGAGCCCGTCTGACCTGGTCGATTTGGCTGGTGGTCCGGAAGAACCTAGTTCTTCTGGATCTGGTCGAAGCTGAGCTCGACCGGGGTCTCGCGGCCGAAGATCTCGACGAGGCCCTTGACCTTCTTCGAGTCGGCGTTGATCTCGTTGATCGTCGCCTGCAGCGTCGCGAACGGGCCGTCGGTGACGGTGACGGAGTCGCCCACCTCGAAGTCCAGCACCTGGACCTCGACCTTGCGGGACGGCGCCGGCTTGCCCTCGGCCGCGGCGGCCTCCTTGGCGGCCCTCTCCTCGGCCTCCGGGGCGAGCATCTTGACGATCTCGTCCAGCGTCAGCGGGTAGGGGTCGTAGGCGTTGCCGACGAAGCCGGTGACGCCCGGGGTGTTGCGGACGACGCCCCAGGACTCGTTCGTCAGATCCATGCGCACGAGCACGTAGCCCGGGAGCTTGTTCTGGCGGATGGTCTTGCGCTCGCCGTTCTTGATCTGGGCGACCTCTTCCTGCGGCACCTCGGCCTGGAAGATGAAGTCCTCGACGTTCAGCGAGACGGCACGCTGCTCGAGGTTGGTCTTCACGCGGTTCTCGTAGCCGGCGTAGGTGTGGATGACGTACCACTCGCCGGGCAGGCCACGGAGCTCGTCACGGAGGGCGGCCACCGGGTCGACCGGCTCCTGCTCCTCGTCCTCGGCGACCTCTGCGGCGGCCTCGGCATCCTCGTCGACGTGTACCGCGGCCTCTTCGGCGGGCTCGCCGGCGGCAGCGTCCTCGGCGTCGAGCTCATCGACCTCGTCGACGGCCTCGACGATCTCAAGCGCGGTGTCGTCGCCCTCGACCTCGGCCGAGGCCGCCGCGTCAACGTCGGCCGCTGCCGTCTCGGCGGAGTCGGCGGCGTCGTTCAGGTTCGGGTCAGACACGGTGGCTGCTTCTTCCTGGCTTCAAGGGGTTGAACATGCGAAAGGGGCGCCCGCTGAGGCGCCCTCCGCGGGATCAGCCGAAGACGTACCCGACGACTCGGTTGATTCCCAAGTCAATCACGGTTACGAGACCGATGATGATGACAACGAAGACGATCACCACGCTGGTGTACGTCGACAGCTGGTTACGCGTGGGCCAGACGACCTTGCGGAGTTCCGCCACGACCTGGCGGTAGAAGAGCGCGAGCCGCGCGAAGGGGCCCTTCTTGCCGCGCTTACCGCCGCGGCGGGGCTTCTTCTGGGATTCCGCCGCTTCGTCCTCGGAGCGACCGCGCTCAGGCATGTCGATGGAGCCCAGGGCGTCCGTCACTCGTCCTCACCTGAATCCGGGTCGTGGCCGTGCCGCGCCCGGTTGAGCCGCACGGCGGTGCATTTCATACGTACGCGTGCACGCACTGCGGTGGAGAGTGCGTGTAGCAGGGCCGGAGGGACTTGAACCCCCAACCGCTGGTTTTGGAGACCAGTGCTCTACCAATTGAGCTACGACCCTTTGTGGTTCCCCCAACCTACCGCATGCGGTCGACTGCACTAAGTGCGTGCGCCGCGGCGACCTGTTAGGAGCCAACGGTCAGCGAGTGTACGTGCTTCGGGGCCGGGCGTCGAACAGGATCCTCCCGGGTGGTGCCCGCAAACCCGTGTACCGGGCTCCTCGGAGGTCTGCAACGATGCATATATGAGCGCTGCAACCCCTTCCGCATCGTCCCCCACCGACCGCCGGGTTTCGGCCCGCGTCGGTTCGATCTCCGAGTCCGCGACTCTTGCCGTCGACGCCAAGGCGAAGGCACTCAAGGCCGCCGGACGCCCGGTGATCGGCTTCGGCGCCGGTGAGCCCGACTTCCCCACGCCCGACTACATCGTCGAGGCGGCGATCGAGGCCTGCCGCAACCCGAAGTACCACCGCTACACCCCGGCCGGCGGTCTCCCCGAGCTCAAGACCGCGATCGCCGCGAAGACGCTGCGCGACTCCGGCTACGAGATCGAGGCGGCGAACGTCCTGGTGACGAATGGGGGCAAGCAGGCCATCTACGAGGCGTTCGCGGCGATCCTCGACCCGGGCGACGAGGTCATCGTCCCGGCGCCGTACTGGACCACCTACCCCGAGTCGATCCGGCTCGCGGGCGGTGTGCCGGTCGATGTGGTCGCCGACGAGACCACCGGCTACCGCGTGAGCGTCGAGCAGCTGGAGGCGGCCCGTACGGACCGCACCAAGGTGCTGCTCTTCGTGTCGCCGTCGAACCCGACCGGTGCGGTCTACACCCGTGAGCAGGTCGAGGCGGTGGGCCGCTGGGCCGCCGAGCACGGCCTGTGGGTGCTCACCGACGAGATCTACGAGCACCTGGTCTACGGCGACGCCGAGTTCTCGTCGCTGCCGGTGGTCGTGCCCGAGCTGCGCGACAAGTGCATCATCGTCAACGGAGTGGCGAAGACGTACGCGATGACCGGCTGGCGGGTGGGCTGGGCGATCGGCCCCAAGGACGTCATCAAGGCCGCCGCGAACCTCCAGTCGCACGCCACGTCCAATGTCTCCAACGTCGCGCAGGTCGCGGCCATCGCGGCGGTCTCCGGCGATCTGACGGCCGTCGAGGAGATGAAGGTCGCCTTCGACCGCCGCCGTCGCACGATCGTGCGGATGCTCAACGAGATCGACGGCGTGCTGTGCCCGGAGCCGGAGGGCGCGTTCTATGCGTACCCGTCGGTCAAGGAGCTCCTTGGCAAGGAGATCCGCGGCAAGCGCCCGCAGAGCAGCGTCGAGCTGGCCGAGCTGATCCTGGAGGAGGCGGAGGTCGCCGTCGTCCCGGGCGAGGCCTTCGGCACCCCCGGCTACCTGCGGCTTTCCTACGCGCTGGGCGACGAGGACCTGGTCGAGGGCGTGTCGCGCCTCCAGAAGCTGCTGGCCGAGGCCAAGTGATCAAGGTCACTTCCGAAAATTCGGAAGTGGCCACGCAGCGGGCGTCCGGAGCCTTCCGGGCGCCCGCTCGTGCGTTCTCCCGGACACCCCTTCGGGAAAGGCCCTACCGGCGTACCGCCGGATACGGCAAGATCTTGGGATGGAGAGCGTTCGTGCCCGCGGCGGAGCCGCACTTCGAGACCTGCGCCGATTGCCGAAGGCCCATCTGCACCTGCACTTCACCGGGTCGATGCGGTCCACGACCCTGCTGGAGCTCGCCGACAAGTACGGCGTCCATCTGCCGGAGGCGCTGCGGAGCGGGGAGCCGCCCCAGCTGAGAGCCACGGACGAGCGCGGCTGGTTCCGCTTCCAGCGGCTCTACGACATCGCACGGTCGTGCCTGCGGGAACCCGAAGACATCCGGCGGCTGGTGCACGAGGCCGCCGAGGAGGACGTCCGCGACGGATCGCGCTGGCTGGAGATCCAGGTCGACCCGACCTCGTACGCACCGAGGCTGGGCGGGCTGATCCCGGCCCTGGAGATCATCCTGGACGCGGTGCACAGCGCCTCCCGTGACACCGGGCTCGGCATCCGCGTCGTGGTCGCCGCGAACCGTATGAAGCACCCGTTGGACGCCCGCACGCTGGCGCGTCTGGCGGTGCGCTACGCCGACCGGGGCGTGGTCGGTTTCGGGCTCTCCAACGACGAACGCCGGGGTTTCGCGCGGGACTTCGACCGTGCCTTCGCCATCGCCCGGGAGGGCGGCCTGCTGGCGGCGCCGCACGGCGGTGAGCTGTCGGGCCCGGCGAGCGTCCGGGACTGCCTGGACGATCTGCACGCCGGCCGGGTGGGGCACGGCGTACGGGCCGCGGAGGACCCGGTGCTGCTGAGCCGGCTGGCCTCGCGCGGGGTGACCTGCGAGGTGTGCCCGGCGTCGAATGTGGCGCTGGGGGTCTACGAGAAGCCGGAGGACGTACCGCTGCGGACGCTCTTCGACGCGGGCGTGCCGATGGCGCTGGGTGCGGACGATCCGCTGCTGTTCGGCTCGCGGCTGGCCGCGCAGTACGAGATCGCCCGCACCGCGCACGGCTTCACGGACGCCGAACTGGCCGAGCTGGCCCGGCAGTCGGTCCGCGGCTCGCGCGCCCCGCAGGACGAGCAGCAGCGGCTGATGACGGAGATCGACGCCTGGCTGGCCTCGTAGGGCCGCCCAGGGGCCGTCCGGGGCGTGTCGTCCGGACCGCCTAGAGGCTGACGCCGACCGTGACGGGTTCGTTGACGAGCGTGACGCCGAAGGCCGCGTGGACGCCGTCGCGGACCTCACGGGCCAGTGCGAGCAGGTCCTCGGTAGTGGCCTTGCCGCGGTTGGTGAGCGCGAGGGTGTGCTTGGTGGAGATGCGGGCCGGGCCGCTGCCGTAGCCCTTGGTGAAGCCTGCCCGGTCGATGAGCCAGGCCGCCGAGGTCTTCACCAGGCCCTCGCCGGCCGGGAAGGCGGGCGGGGCGACGTCGGGGCCGAGGCGGTCCTGGACGCGTCGGAGGAAGGCGTCGTGCTCGGCCTCGGTGAGGATCGGGTTGGTGAAGAAGGAGCCGGCCGACCAGGTGTCGTGGTCCGCGGGGTCGAGCACCATGCCCTTGCCGGCGCGCAGCGCCAGAACGGTCTCCCTGGCGATGGCGGCCGGGACCCGGTCTCCTGCCTCGACGCCGAGGGCGCGGGCGGTCTCGGGGTACTTCAGGGGCGCGGAGAGGCCACCGGCGTCCTCCAGGGCGAAGCGCACCCGCAGCACCACGAACCGGTCGGGATGCTGCTTGAAGCGGCTGTGGCGGTAGGAGAAGCCGCACTCCTCGTTGGGGAGCGTGACGGTCTCACCCGCGCGGCGGTCGTAGGCGACGACCTCGGTGATCGTGGCGGAGACCTCCTGGCCGTACGCGCCCACGTTCTGGATCGGGGTGGCACCCGCCGAGCCGGGGATGCCGGCCAGGCACTCCACACCGGCCAGTCCGGCCTCGACCGTACGGGCGACCGCGTCGGACCAGTTCTCGCCCGCGGCGAGCGTGAGGTCCGTGCCGTCGAGCGCGAAGCCGCGGGTGGCGATGCGCAGGGCCGTGCCGTCGAAGCCCTTGTCGCCGATGACGAGATTGCTGCCGCCGCCGATGATCAGCAGCGGGGTCCCGGCCTCTTCGGCCGCGCGGACCGCCGCGATGACCTCGTCGTCGGTGGTGGCCGTGACGAGGCGGGTTGCCGGGCCGCCGAGGCGGAAGGTGGTCAGCGGGGCGAGGGGCGCGTCGTGGAGTTCCTGCACGCGCCCAAGGGTACGGGGACGGTCCGGCAACGCTCGGCCGGCCGCCCCCGAAAGGAGCGGCTCAGGCGAGGCGGACCACGGCGCGGGACATGCCCAGCACCTTCTGGCCTGCGCTGATCGCGGTGAGGTCGACGCGGACCGTACGGTCGTCGTCGTCCAGCTTGGCGGCGACCTTGGCGCTGACCTCGATCAGCGCACCGGTCTCGTCGTTGGGGACGATGACGGGCTTGGTGAAGCGCACGCCGTACTCGGCGACCGCGCCGGGGTCGCCGGCCCAGTCGGTGACCACGCGGATCGCCTCGGCCATGGTGAACATGCCGTGGGCGATGACGTCCGGCAGTCCGACCTCCTTGGCGAACTTCTCGTTCCAGTGGATCGGGTTGAAGTCACCGGAGGCGCCCGCGTACTGGACGAGCCTGGCGCGGCTCACGGGGAAGGTCTGCGCCGGGAGTTCCGTGCCGACCTCGACCTCGTCGTAGGAAATCTTGGCGGTCATCTCAGGCCTCCTGCGCGGCGCGGGCCACCAGCTTGGTGAAGGCGGTCACGACGTGCTCGCCCGCCTCGTCGTGCACCTCGCCGCGGATATCGATGATGTCGTTGCCCGCCATGGTCTTGATGGCCTCGATGGTGGAGGTGACGCTCAGTCGGTCCCCGCTGCGCACCGGCCGGGTGTAGGCGAACTTCTGGTCGCCGTGCACCACCCGGCTGTAGTCCAGACCCAGTTGCGGATCCTCGACGACCTGCCCCGCGGCCTTGAAAGTGATCGCAAACACAAAAGTCGGCGGCGCGATCACGTCGGAGTGCCCGAGTGCCTTGGCCGCTTCGGCATCCGTGTAGGCGGGGTTGGTGTCACCGATCGCCTCGGCGAATTCGCGGATCTTTTCCCGGCCGACCTCGTACGGGTCGGTGGGCGGGTACGTGCGTCCGACAAAAGACTGGTCGAGCGCCATGGCTCGCAACCTCCCTGTACTGATGGTGATAACGCCGTGAGGCCGCCCCCACGAATGGGGACGGCCTCACGGACTAGCCTGTGTTATCGCGTCTCGCGGTGCGCGGTGTGCGACTTGCAACGGGGGCAGTGCTTCTTCATCTCAAGACGGTCCGGGTCATTACGCCGGTTCTTCTTGGTGATGTAGTTCCGCTCCTTGCACTCCACGCAGGCCAGCGTGATCTTCGGGCGGACGTCGGTGGCAGCCACGTGAGTGCTCCTTGGACGGACGGGTGGTCGGATTAACGCATAAAAGAGTAGCCGATCGGAGGACCGACCCCACAATCGGCTACTGTCAGTAGCGGTGACCGGACTTGAACCGGTGACACAGCGATTATGAGCCGCTTGCTCTACCGACTGAGCTACACCGCTGTGATGCAAGAGTCCCTCGCCCGAAGACGAGGTACCTCACACATCAGAGCCCCAATACGGAATCGAACCGTAGACCTTCTCCTTACCATGGAGACGCTCTGCCGACTGAGCTATTGGGGCGAGCGATGAAGACATTACACGGCCCGCCGCCAAACGTGAAATCCGTATCCGGGCCGTGCCCCAACGGCCTCGCGCACCACACCGGTACGACTATTTCGCGCCTGCGCGATGCTCTCCCGGCAGCGGCCTAGGCTCGGAAGAACGCTGCGTGATCTTGCACGCCGGTGGCTTCGAGGAGCGCGATGTCCGACAGCAGTTCGCCGCAGCCCCAGCCGGGAAAGCCCGGCGGCGCCGGCCGCTACGCCAGGTCGGACAACGGTGCGCTGGTTCTGTGCGGCGCCCGGCTCGCCGACGGCCGGACGGTGGACGTACGGCTCGGCGGCGGACGCATCGAGGCCGTCGGGACGGCCGGCAGCCTCGCCCCGCAGGGCGCCCGCGTCGACCTCGCCGGATACCTCCTGCTCGCCGCCCCCGCCGAACCGCATGCGCACTGCGACACCGCCCTGACGGCCGATTCCGACGGCCCCGCCTCCGGCTCCCCCGAGGACGTCCAGCGCCGGACCACGGAGGCCGCGCTGCTCCAGCTGGGGCACGGCGCCACCGCCTCGCGCAGCCACGTCAGGATCGGCGACGTACAGGGGCTGCGGTCGCTGGAGGCGGTGTTGCAGGCCCGCAGGTCGCTGCGCGGGCTGGCCGATCTGGCGGCGGTCGCGGTGCCGCGGGTGCTGACCGGGGTGGCCGGTGCGGACGGGCTGGCGATGCTGCGGGACGCCATGAAGATGGGCGCCTCGGTCATCGGCGGCTGCCCGGATCTCGACCCCGACCCGGCCGGGTATGTCGAGACCGTCCTGGAGTTGGCCGGGGAGCACGGCTGCCCGGTGGATCTGCACACCGACGGCGACGATCCGGCGCGGCTGGCGCGGTTCGCGGCGATGTCCGGGGGGCTGCGGCCCGGCGTCGCCCTCGGGCCGTGCGCCGGGATGGCGCGGATGCCGCGGAGCGTGGCGGCGCGGGTCGCCGAGCAGCTGGCGGCCGCCGGGGTCGCCGTCATCTGTCTGCCGCAGGGCGACTGCACGGGACTGGAGCGGTACGGCTCGCGGGTGTCGCGTCCGGCGCCCGTACGGCTGTTGCGGGCGGCCGGGGTGCAGGTGGCGGCGGGCAGCGGGGCGCTGCGGGACGTGGCGAACCCGGTGGGGCGCGGCGACCCGCTGGAGGCCGCCTACCTCCTGGCCTCCCTGGGCGAGGCGACGCCGGAGGCGGCGTACGAGACCGTGAGTTCGGCGGCGCGGGCGACCCTGGGGCTGCCGGAGGTACGTGTCGAGGCGGGCTTCCCCGCGGAGCTGCTGGCGGTGCGCGGCGAGCGGATCGCCGGAGTGCTCTCGCTGGCCTACAGCCGGATCGTGATCCACCGCGGGCGGGTGGTCGCCCGTACCAGCGCGGTGCGGGAGTACTGCGACTCGGCGGCGGAGGTGGCGCTGGAACTGCCGCGGCAGTCGCAGCGCTGAGCCACGGCGGCGAGAACCCACCGGACCCCGGCCGGTCCCGCGCTCCGCGGCGGCCCTTCGGCGTACCGTCGGGATCATGCGCATTGTCATCGCAGGTGGACATGGTCGGATCGCGCTGCGGCTGGAGCGGTTGCTCGCCGGGCGCGGGGACGAGGTCGCGGGCATCATCCGGCGGCCGGAACAGGCCGGCGATCTGCTGGCCGCGGGAGCCGAGCCGGTGGTCTGCGACCTGGAGTCGGCGTCGGTGCAGGACGTCGCCCGGCACATGGAGGGCGTCGACGCGGCCGTCTTCGCGGCAGGTGCGGGACCGGGCAGTGGCATCGAACGCAAGGACTCGGTGGACCGCGGGGCGACGGCACTCTTCGCGGACGCGGCCGAGGCCGCCGGGGTACGGCGTTTCCTCGTCGTCTCGTCCATGGGCGCGGACCGTGAGATCCCCGAGGGCACCGACCCGGTCTTCGCCGCGTACCTGCGGGCGAAGGGTGCCGCGGACGCGGACGTACGGGCCCGCGCCGGGCTGGACTGGACGATCCTGCGGCCGGGCCGACTGACCGACGACCCCGGAACGGACCTGGTGACGCTGGCCGACGCGACCGGCCGCAGCGAGGTGACCCGGGACGATGTGGCGGCCGTCCTGGCGGCGCTGCTCGACGAGCCGGGCACCATCGGCCGGACACTGGAGCTGATCGGCGGGGACGTGCCGGTGAAGGAAGCGGTGCGGGCGGTGGCGGGGCACTGAGGGTGCGGCGTCCGCCGGGTGCCGAGGGAGCCGGCTGCCGCGGGCGAACGCTGGTCAACGGCTGAACATCCGCTTCGGCTTCGCGGTGGGCGGCCCGGTTGCCGGTTGCCGGTTGCCGGTTGCCGCCGGTCGACCTCCAATGTGCGTACGGTGCAAAGCAGTTGGAGCGTCGCACGGGTGGAATGGAGGCCGGGCTGCCGCACGGATGGCCACTCGGCGTGGCGCGTGAAGAACTGGCGGACCACTACGGCTCCCCGCTTCCGCTGTGCGGGGAGCCGTGCGGAGGCGGGGCGTTACCTGTTGATCAGGTCGACGCACGCCTCGGCGCTGAGCCCTTGAAGCGGGCGCAGACTCTCCGGCTTTGAAGGGGTTGCCCTGCGGGGGCCAGCTGCCCTTGATCTCGTCGCCGTGGCGCTTGGCGGTCATGGTGTGGGTGCCCGCGGACCAGTTGGCGAGGTAGACCGTCGCCTTGCTGCGGCTCTTGGGCGGGTTGGTCCAGGTGGCGGTGATGGTGCCGGGGTACGTGTGGCCGCTCTCGGCGGTGGTCGCGATGCAGCTCTGCGGGCCACTCCAGTTGTGGGTGCACCCCGGGGCGGCGGCGTGTGCCGCCGGTGCGGCGGTGAGGTCGGCGAGGACGACTGCGCCGGCCAGGGCCAGGATCCGGGTACGTGCCCGCGATCGCACAGTCTGCTCCTTCAAGAGTGGGGGCAGAAGCCGCGGCCCGCGAAGTTGACGCATACGCGTCAGCCGACCGGCGGCGGCCACCTTGACGATCTTGAGTGCGTGGATGAGATGGAGGATCGCCGCGGCCCCCGGCCGGGCAGGGACCGCCCGATCGATGCGAGAGCACACAACAAGGGGCCCTTGATCTGCGTTCTCCGCAGATCAAGGGCCCCTTGTACTCCTGTGGCGGCGCCAGGATTCGAACCTGGGAAGGCTGAGCCGGCAGATTTACAGTCTGCTCCCTTTGGCCGCTCGGGCACACCGCCAAGGTTTGCTGCCGGGAGACCCGCTGTGGGCGGCGCTCCGTGGCAACGACGTAAACCATACCCGATGGCTGGGGGTGGTTCGCCACTCGATTCGGGAGCGCTGGATCTTGGACGGGTGGCTAGGCTTGGCAGGCGGCCCGGGAAGGGCCGCGCCCCTGACGGATCTACGTACGAGGAGCCAACTCAACATGGCCGACTCCAGTTTCGACATCGTCTCGAAGGTAGAGCGGCAGGAGGTCGACAACGCCCTCAACCAGGCCGCCAAGGAGATCTCGCAGCGCTACGACTTCAAGGGCGTGGGCGCGTCGATCGAGTGGTCGGGCGAGAAGATCGAGATGCGGGCCAACGCCGAGGAGCGGGTGAAGGCCGTGCTCGACATCTTCCAGTCCAAGCTGGTCAAGCGCGGGATCTCACTGAAGGCGCTGGACGCCGGCGAGCCGCAGGCCTCGGGCAAGGAGTACAAGATCTTCGCCTCGATCGAGGAGGGGATCTCGCAGGACAACGCCAAGAAGGTCGCCAAGATCATCCGTGACGAGGGTCCCAAGGGCGTCAAGGCACAGGTGCAGGGCGACGAGCTGCGTGTCAGCTCGAAGAGCCGGGACGACCTCCAGACGGTGCAGCAGCTGCTGAAGGGCAAGGACCTGGACTTCGCGCTTCAGTTCGTGAACTACCGGTAGAGGACCGGCTTTCCGGTGCCACGGGATGGGGCGGCGCGCTTCGGCGTGCCGCCCCACCGGTGTGTCGGGGCGGGGACGCGGGAGCGGCGCTGCGTGGGCGCGACCCTGTCGGAGCGGCCTTGCGGCGTTTGACCTCAAGCGCGGTTGGGGTTGCAGGGTCGTGGCATGACTACTTCTCGTGAGGCGCGGAGCCGTCCTGTCGCCGGGCCCGGGGACGGGTTCCTCGTCGATGTGTTCCCGGAGATCCGGCGGGCGGATGCCGGTGCCGTCCTGATCAGCGAGTGGGACGCGGGCGGCCCCGAGGGGCAGCGGGCCGTCCTGGACGGGGTCGCCCGCGCCTGGGCACAGACCCCGCTGCCCGCGGGCTTTCTGTCCCGGGTGCTGTTCGCCGGGACGGACGGGCGCAGCGTGCTCAACTACGCGCAGTGGACGAGCGAGGCGGCGCACCGGGAGTTCGTACGGACCGAGGACACCGGGCTGAGCGAGCGGATCGCGGCGGTGCTGGACGGCGTGGGGGACGTCGGGAATTCCGGTCCCGGCCGGTTCCGGCTGTACCGCAGCATGCTGCCCCAGGGGGAGCCGGAGACGCCGGGCTGCGTCGTGCGCGTCGCCTTCCGCACGACGGGGCACGAGGCGGCCCGTGGGCTCGTCGACGGCCTGCTGGAGAGGGTCGGCGAGCTACAGCAGGGGGGCGGCGGGATCGCCTCGCACTTCCACATCAGCGAGGACGGCGGACAGGTCGTCAACTACAGCGAGTGGACGGACCCGGAGTCGCATGAGCGGCAGCTCGGCACCAGGCTCCGGCGGCGCGGGGAGGTGCGGAGCTTCATCGACGGTCTGCCGGGGGTCGAGCCGGTCGGGTTCCGGCGGTATGCGGCCCCTCGGGGGCTCGTACGGGTCTGAGGGCGAGGGGCCGGTGTCCTGCGGGGCCGGGCGTCAGGGGGCGGCTGAGGGGCCGGGCGTCAGCGGGCGGCGAACGGCTCGTCCGTGGGGACGATGTCGCGGCCCAGGGGCATGAGGGAGATCGGGATCATCTTGAAGTTGGCGATGCCGAAGGGGATCCCGATGATCGTCACGCACAGGGCGATACCGGTGACGATGTGCCCCAGGGCCAGCCACCAGCCCGCGAAGATGATCCAGATGACATTGCCGATCGCCGATCCGGCGCCGGCGTCGTGGCGCACGACGGTCGTACGGCCGAAGGGCCACAGGGCGTAGCCCGCGATCCGGAAGGACGCGATGCCGAACGGGATGGTGATGATCAGGATGCAGCAGATGATGCCCGCGACGACATAGCCGAGCGCCAGCCACAAGCCGCTGAGGATCAGCCAGAGGACGTTAAGGATGAACTTCATGATCAACAGCCTTCCACGGGCACGGCGGTGAATGCATCTGCCGTGCTAGACGCGCTGGGACCGGTGAATCGTTGCGTTCATGATGCGACGGGCCTGCGCTGACGGCCACCGGTCGGGCGCTCCCGGGAGGCGTCAGGGGCGGTGGCCCGCCATCTGTTCGAGGCGGGCGATGCGTTCCTGCATCGGGGGGTGGGTGGAGAACAGCCGGGACATGCCCCCGCCCGCCCGGAACGGGTTCGCGATCATCATGTGGCCGGCGGTCTCCAGCCGCGGCTCGGGCGGGAGCGGAAGCTGCTGGGTACCGATTTCCAGCTTGCGCAGGGCGGAGGCCAGGGCCAGCGGGTCGCCGGTGAGCTGGGCGCCCGAGGCATCCGCCTCGTACTCGCGGGAGCGGCTGACGGCGAGCTGGATGAGCGCGGCCGCGACCGGCCCGAGGATCATGATCAGCAGCATGCCCAGGAGGCCGGGGCCCTCGTCGTCGTCGGAACGGCCTATGGGAATCAGCCAGGCGAAGTTGACGAGGAACATCACGACGGAGGCCAGCGCGCCCGAGACGGAGGAGATGAGGATGTCGCGGTTGTAGACATGGCTGAGCTCATGGCCGATGACGCCGCGCAGCTCGCGTTCGTCGAGCAGCTGGAGGATGCCGTCGGTGCAGCAGACCGCGGCATGGCGGGGGTTGCGGCCGGTGGCGAAGGCGTTGGGCGCCTGGGTCGGGGAGAGGTACAGGCGTGGCATGGGCTGGCGGGCCATCGTGGAGAGCTCACGGACCATGCGGTAGAGCTGGGGCGCCTCGAACTCGCTGACCGGGCGGGCGCGCATCGCCCGCAGGGCCAGCTTGTCGCTGTTCCAGTACGCGTAGGCGTTGGTGCCCAGGGCGACGACGACGGCGATGATCAGGCCCGTACGGCCGAACAGGCTGCCGATGACGATGATGAGGGCGGACAGTCCCCCGAGGAGTACGGCGGTCCTGAGCCCGTTGTGCCGACGGTGCACGGTACGCCCTCCAAGCGGTGCGGCAGGGGAACCCTGTGCTGCGTTTCTCCACTGACCAGTGGACCCTTACTCACTGGTCAACGCGAGATGAACGAGCCTGGTTCCCTTGTGCACGCGCGGTGGGCCGGGCGGGGCACACCGCCGCGCCCGGTGGGGCGTGATGCCGTACGGGTGGGGCCGGCGGCCGGTGCCGGCCAGCAGGGGCTGCCGGGGGCGGGTCCGCGCGCCGGCACCCGGCCGTTAGAGCAGCGCCCCGGAGGCGAAGCGCAGGACGAGCTGCGGGGCGCCGGAGAGGGCGATGCCGAGCACGGTGGCGAGCGCGATGGCGGTGGCGAGCGGCGCCGGGATCCTGGCGCGGGACGGCTGCCCCGTCTGCGCGGCCTCGGGGGCCTTTGCGCCCTCCGCTTCCCCGGCCCCTTCCTCGGCTCCCCGGAAGAGGACCGTCGTCCACTGGAGGTAGTAGTAGAGCGCGATCACGACATTGAACGCCATGATCACCGCGAGCCAGGCCAGGCCCGCTTCGACGGCCACGGAGAAGACCGTGACCTTGGCGAACAGGCCGATGATGCCGGGCGGCAGACCGGCGAGGCAGAGCAGGAAGAAGCCGAGGGCGAGCGCCACAACGGGCCGCTGCTGGTACAGGCCCCGGTAGTCGGTGATGCGGTTGGCGGGGCGCGTACGGGCCACCAGGGCGGCGACGGCGAAGGCACCGAGGTTCACGGCCGCGTACATCAGGGCGTAGGCGACGGTGGAGCCGATGGCGTGCGCCGGGTCGTGGGTGTAGCCCGCCGCCGCGATCGGGACCAGGAGGTAGCCGGCCTGGCCGACCGAGGACCAGGCGAGCAGGCGTACGGCGCTGTGCGCACGGCGGGGGTCCTGGCGCAGGGCCGCGACATTGCCGACGGTCATGGTCAGCGCGGCGAGGACGGCCAGTGCCGGGCCCCAGACGTTCGCGTAGGTGGGGAAGCCCTGGACCGTGACGAGGATCAGGCCGGAGAAGCCGACGGCCTTGCCGACCACGGAGAGGTAGCCGGCGATGGGGAGCGGCGCGCCGACGTAGGTGTCCGGCACCCAGAAGTGGAACGGGGCGGCGGCGGTCTTGAAGGCGAACCCGACGAGGGTGAGCGCGACACCGGCGCTCGCCAGGGTGGCCAGCCGCGGGTCGGGGAGGGCGGTGAGGGCGTGCGCCACCTGGGAGAGGTGCAGGCTGCCGGTGGCCGCGTACAGGAAGCTCACGCCGAGCAGCATCACGGCGGTGGCGGCCACCGAGGACAGGAAGAACTTGAGCGCGGCCTCGGAGGAGAGCCGGTCCCCGCGCCGCAGTCCGACCAGCGCGAAGGCGGGCAGCGAGGCGACTTCGAGGGCGATGACGAGGGTGGCGAGGTCCCTGGAGGCGGGCAGCAGGGCCGCGCCGGAGGCCGAGGAGAGCAGCAGGAACCAGTACTCGCCGCTGGGCAGGTCGTGGTCCTTGAGGGTGTCGATCGACAGCAGGGCGGTCAGCAGCGCCCCGCCGAGCACCAGGAACTGGATGACCAGGGTGAACGGGTCGGCCACATAACTGCACACGTCCGGGTGGGCGGGGAGGCAGAAGGTGCGGCGGTCCTCGCCCAGGAGGGGCAGCAGGGACAGCGCGGCGAGCGCGAGGCCCGCCGTCGCGATCCACCCCAGCAGCGGCTTGCGGGCCGCCGGGAGGAAGAGGTCGGCGACGAGCACCACCAGGGCGACGGCCGCGGCAACGGTGGGCGGCGCGAGGGCGAGCCAGTCGACGGACTGGACCAGAGAGGTGACCGTGCTCATCACTTACCGCCTCCGAGGAGCTGCTGGACGGCCGGGTCGGTGAGGCCGAGGAGGGCCGCGGGCCACAGTCCGGCGAGGACGGTGAGGACGGCGAGGGGGGTCCAGGCCGCGTACTCGTAGCGCGCGAGGTCGGGGATGACGGGGGACGGTGCGGCCGGGGCCTCGGTGACCGCTTCGGCCGCCGTGGCGGTGCCCTCCTCGACGGCCGGGACGGCTTCGGCGACCGCCGGGGTGCCGCCCATGCAGACGCGGCGGACGACGAGCAGCAGGTAGGCGGCGGTCAGCAGGGTGCCGAGGCCGGCCAGCACCATGAACGTCAGGAAGGCGGGGCGGCTGAGGCCGGCGGCGGGACGGAAGGCGCCGAACATCGCCAGCATCTCGCCCCAGAATCCGGCCAGTCCGGGGATGCCCAGCGAGGCGACCGCCCCGAAGGCGAGCAGACCGCCGAAGCGGGGGGCCTTGCCGTAGAGGGCGGCGCCGGTGCTGCCCGCAAGGGTGTCGAGGTCGGTGCTGCCGTAGCGGTCCTTGAGCGCGCCGACGAGGAAGAAGAGCAGGCCGGTGATCAGGCCGTGGGCGATGTTGGCGAACAGCGCGCCGTTGACGCCCGTGGGGGTCATGCTGGCGATGCCGAGCAGAACGAAGCCCATGTGGCCGACGGAGCTGTAGGCGATCAGGCGCTTGAGGTCGCCCTTGGCGCCCTTGCGCACCAGGGCGAGGCAGGCGAGCGAGCCGTAGATGATGCCGATGGCGGCCAGCGCGGCGAGGTACGGCGCGAAGGTGTGCATGCCGTCGGGCGTGATGGGCAGCGCGATCCGCACGAACCCGTACGTACCCATCTTGAGCAGGACGCCGGCCAGCAGCACCGAGCCGACGGTGGGGGCGGCGGTGTGCGCGTCGGGCAGCCAGCTGTGCAGCGGCCACAGCGGGGACTTGACGGCCAGTCCGATGCCGATCGCGAGCACAGCCAGAAGCTGAACGGTGTGGCTGAGCCGGTCTTTCGGTCCGTTGTCAGTGGCGAGTGCCACCATGTCGAACGTGCCGGATTTCACGCCGATGAGGAGGAGGCCGAGCAGCATCACGACGGAGCCGAGCAGCGTGTAGAGGATGAACTTCCACGCCGCCGCCTGCTTTTCCGCACCGCCCCAGCGGGCGATGAGGAAGTACATCGGGATGAGGACCATCTCGAAGGCGAGGAAGAACAGCATCAGGTCGAGGACGGCGAAAGTGGCGAGGGTGCCGGCCTCAAGGGTGAGCAGCAGGGCCACAAATGCCTTGGGGGACGGGCCCGTTGGCATGTGGAAGTAGCTGTAGAGCGCGCAGAGGAAGGTCAGCAGCGCGGTCAGCACGACAAGGGGGAGCGAGATGCCGTCGACGCCGAGGTGGATGCGGATGTCCAGCGCCGGGATCCAGCTGATGTCGGTGGTGGCCTGCATACGGGCCGGATGGTCGTGGTCGAAGCCGACGGCCAGCGCAACGGCCGCGGCGAGCACGACACCGGTGGCGGTCACGCCGTGGCGCAGTACGGCCTGGTCGGGGTTGCGGCCCTTGAGGCCGGGGGGCGCCGGGAGCAGGGCACAGGCCGCGCCCAGCAGGGGGAGGACGACGACCGCCGCGAGGAGGTACTGGAGAGCGGTGGGGGTCACGGGTCAGGCCCTCCTCAGGGTTTCGGCTCCGGCGAGCCCGGCCGCGAGGGGGGTCGGCCGGGGGTGCGGGGTGCGTGCACCAGCGGTGTGCGGCATCGGTCAGGCTCCCGTGCCCGTAGCGACGAGGACGGCCGCGATGGCCAGGACGAGCGAGCCTGCGAGCAGCGCGCCGAGATAGGTCTGCACGTTGCCGGTCTGGGCGCGGCGGACCGCGGCGCCCAGCAGGCGGGGTGCGGTGCCCGCACCGCGGACGTAGGTGTCGACGACCTCGCGGTCGAGGAAGCGGACGAGCGTGGCGGCGGCGCGTACGGGCCGGACGAAGAGGGCGGAGTAGACCGCGTCGAGGTGGAAGCCGACGGCCGCGTGGCGGTGCAGCGGGCCCAGGAGGAGGCGGCCGGGGTCGGCCGGGTCCGGGGCGCCGGCGTTGTCGCCGTAGGCCGGGGCGTGGGTGTCGATGGCCACCTCCTCGGCGACCGCGGGGGTGGCGTCCGGGGCGGCGACGACCGCGCCGAGCGGGGTGCGGGCGGCAAGGGCGGTGGTGTGGCGCCAGGCCGCATAGGTGACCAGGCCGCCGACGAGGGCGATTCCGGTGCCCAGGACGGAGGTGGTCAGGGTCGGCGCGAGCGAGCGCCCGTCGAACCAGTCGGGCAGGAGGGGGGCGGCAAGGCCGAGCGCGACGGTCGGGAGGAAGAGCACCCACAGGACGGCGTTCATGGCGATCGGCTGCGGGCCGTGGTCGGCGGCTTCGACGCCCTTGCCCTTGAAGGCCAGCAGCCACAGGCGGGTGGCGTAGGCCGCGGTGAGGAGGGCGGTGAGCAGTCCGGAGACCAGTACGGTCCAGCCGGCCGCGCCGGGGATGCCGTGCGCGTCACCGGTGGCGGCGTGTTCGGCGGCGCCCAGGACGGCTTCCTTGGAGAAGAAACCGGCGAACGGCGGGATCGCGGCGAGCGCGAGCAGCGCGATGGTGACCGTCCAGTAGGCGTCCGGGATGCGCCGGGCCAGGCCGCTCATCCGGGACATGGCGGCCAGCGAGTTGGTGCCCGCGGCGTGGATGATCACGCCTGCGCCGAGGAAGAGGAGGGCCTTGAACGCGCCGTGCGAGATGAGGTGGAAGACGGCGGCGCCGCGGTCGCCGACGGCCAGGGCGCCGAGCATGTAGCCGAGCTGGCCGACCGTCGAATAGGCCAGGACGCGCTTGATGTCGTCCTGGGCCAGCGCGGCCAGGCCCGAGCCGACCATGGTGATCGCGGCCATGACGGCGAGCACGACCAGCGCGGCGGCGGAGGCGGCGAAGACGGGGAGGAGACGGGCCACGAGATAGACACCGGCCGCCACCATCGTCGCGGCGTGGATCAGCGCCGAGACGGGCGTCGGACCGGCCATCGCGTCCGGCAGCCAGGTGTGCAGCGGGAACTGCGCCGACTTGCCCGCGACACCGGCCAGCAGCAGCAGCGCGATCAGCGTCGGGTGGTCCAGGCCGCCGCCGGCGACGGAGCCGAGGATGCCGGTGATCCGGAAGGTCCCGGCGTCGGCGGCCAGCGCGAAGATGCCGAACAGGAAGGGGACGTCACCGAGCTTGGTGACGAGGAAGGCCTTGAGGGAGGCGGCGCGGGCGGCCTCGGTCTCCCAGTAGTGGCCGACGAGGAAGTAGGAGCAGATGCCCATGACTTCCCAGCCGACCAGCAGCAGCATCAGGTCGCCGGTGTAGACGACCAGCAGCATCGCGGAGGTGAAGAGCGAGACCAGCGCGGCGTAGGAGGGGTAGCGCGGATCGTCGCGCAGATAGCCGGTGGAGTAGATCTGCACACAGGTCGCCACGACCCCGACCAGGACGGCCATCAGCACGGCGAAGCCGTCGAGGTGCAGGGCCAGGTCGATGGGGACCGAGCCGGTCGGGGTGAGCCGGGTGGCGACGTCGGTGGCCGGGCCGGTCCCCTGTCCGACGGCGACGGTCACGGTGAGCGCGGCCGCGGCCAGCGTCGGCAGCACGGCCAGCGGCCGGACGAAGCCGGGCGCACGGCGCCCCAGAAGGAGGCCGGCGACGGCCCCGAGGAAGGGCAGGAGGGGAACGAGAACAGCGGTGGTCGTGAGCGTCACGCGGCGGCCTCCGCCGTGGTGTCCGGCTGCGGGTCCCCGTCCGCGGCGCCCGTCGTCTCGGCGAGATCGCGGAGCCGGTCGATGTCGGAGCTGCCGCGGTTGCGGTAGACGAGCAGCACGATCGCCAGGCCGATGCCGATCTCGGCGGCGGCGATCGCGATGGTGAAGAGGGTGAGCGCCTGGCCGGTGTGCAGGGTGTCGCGCAGCCAGACGTCGAAGGCGACGAGGTTGAGGTTGACGGCGTTGAGCATCAGCTCGACGGACATCAGCACCAGGATCGCGTTGCGGCGGGCGAGCACGCCGTACAGCCCGGTGCAGAAGAGGAGGACGGCGAGGACGGCCGGGTAGGCGAGATGCATCAGCGCTGCTCCTCTCGCGGGGCGGGGGCGACGGAAGCGCGGAAGGCACCGTTCTTGAGGTCCGCCGCCGCGGCCCTGCCCTCCCCCGACCTGCGGGACAGCACGATCGCGCCGACGAGCGCGGCCAGCAGCAGTACGGACAGCGCCTCGAAGGGCAGCACCCAGTACTGGAAGAGGCTGCGCCCGGAGACCTCGGTGGAGCCCTGGGCGGGGCCGTCGAGGTTGATCCAGGTGGCGCGGAAAGCGTCCACGACGACCCAGGCCAGGGTGGCGGCCGAGGCAAGGGCCACGGCGAGCGCGGCCCAGCGGTTGCCCGAATCGGCATCCGGGGAGCGGCCGATGGGCGCCTTGGTGAGCATCAGCCCGAAGAGCAGCAGGACGACGACGGAACCGACGTAGATCAGCACCTGCACCCAGGCGATGAACTCCGCCGTGAGCAGGAGATATTCGACGGCGATCCCGCCGAGGGCGACGACCAGCCAGAGGGCGGCGTGCACCATCTGACGGGTGGTGACGGTGATGACGGCCGCGCCGAGGGTGGCGATACCGACGAGGACGAAGGCGATCTCGACACCAGAGGTCGACAGGAAGCCATGGCCGGCTGCGGTGGCGGCGAGCGTCACGTTCCCTCCCCTGGGGTGTCCGGTCGGTCCTGGTCCGCTGTTTCCTGCTCCGACGCCTGGGCCGCTTCGGCTTCGGCCTGCTGCTGGGCGGCGAGCTTGTCCGCTGCCTTGCGGGCCGCGGCGAGTTCCTTGGGCTCCTCGGCCGCCGGGTCGAGCGCCGGCGGTTCGGGCACCGTCCACATCCACTCGCGGAGCTTGTCGCGCTCGTGCGTCAGCTCGTGGATGTCCGTCTCGGCGTACTCGAACTCCGGTGACCAGAAGAGCGCGTCGAAGGGGCAGACCTCGATGCAGATACCGCAGTACATGCACAGCGCGAAGTCGATCGCGAAGCGGTCCAGCACATTGCGGCTGCGCTCCCGGCCTCCGGGGACGGCCGGCGGCACCGTCTCCTTGTGGGAGTCGATGTAGATGCACCAGTCGGGGCACTCACGGGCGCACAGCATGCAGACCGTGCAGTTCTCCTCGAACAGCCCGATGACGCCACGGGTGCGCGGTGGGAGGTCGGGCTGGACGTCCGGGTACTGCGCGGTGACCGATCGTTTCGTCATCGTCCGGAGGGTGACGGCCAGCCCCTTGGCGAGACCGGAACCGGGGAAGCTCATGACGAGATCACCACCTTGACGACGCCGGTGAGGGCGATCTGGGCGAGGGCGAGCGGGATGAGGACCGTCCAGGCGAGCTTTTGCAGCTGGTCCTCGCGCAGCCGCGGGTAGGTCACCCGCAGCCAGATGACGACGAAGGCGAGGATCACGGTCTTCACCAGCGTCCACAGCCAGCCCAGGCCGTCGCCGCCGAACGGGCCGTGCCAGCCGCCGAGGAAGAGGACGGAGGTCAGGGCGCAGAGGACGACGATGCCGGCGTACTCGGCGAGCAGGAAGAGCGCGAAGCGCAGTCCGGTGTACTCGGTGTACGCACCGAAGATGATCTCCGAGTCGGCGACCGGCATGTCGAACGGCGGCCGTTGCAGCTCGGCGAGCCCCGCGGTGAAGAAGACCACGCCGCCGACGATCTGCCACGGCACCCACCACCAGTGGAAGGCCTCGATGATGCCCGGCAGCGAGAGCGTGCCGGCCGCCATCGCGACGGAGGCCGCCGCGAGCAGCATCGGCAGCTCGTACGCGAGCAGCTGCGCGGCCGTCCGCAGACCGCCGAGCAGCGAGAACTTGTTCGCCGAGGCCCAGCCCGCCATCAGCGAGCCGAGCACACCGACGCCCATGACGGCGAGCACGAAGAAGATCCCCGCGTCCAGGGCCTGTCCCACGGCGTTGTGCGGGCCTATCGGGATGGCGACCAGGACCAGGAGGTAGGGCAGCAGCGCGACGGCGGGCGCGAGCTGGAAGATCCGCCGGTCGGCGCCGGCCGGAACGATGTCCTCCTTCTGCGCGAACTTCACACCGTCGGCGACGAGCTGTGCCCAGCCGTGGAACCCACCCGCGTACATGGGGCCCAGCCGGCCCTGCATATGGGCCATGACCTTGTGCTCGGTCTGCCCGATGACCAGGGGGAAGACCAGGAAGACGACGAAGACGGCGATGAGGCGCAGCGCAATGTCGAAAGCGTCGCTCATGGGGTGTCGCCTCCTGCCGGGTCTTGGGGGGTGTCCTGCTCAGGCTCGGGGGCGGAGCCGGAGTCCGGTTTCGGCTCGGGGGCGGGTTCCGGTGCGGCCGTGGGCTCCTGCTCGGCCTTCTTCCCGGGCGCTGCCTTGGTCTCGTCCGGTGCTGCCTTGCTGTCCTCCGGCGCTGCCTTGGTCTCGTCCGGCGCTGCTTTGGTGTCCGGCTGCTCCGGCTGCTCCGGCTCGTCGAAGGCGGGACGGGCGTGGTGCCAGGGCGCGTCCGAGGAGCGCGGGGCCGCCTCCTTCGCGGGGGCTGCCGGGGCTTCCGTCGCCGGGGCCTCCTTGGGCGAGGGCGACTCGGAGGTCCCCTCGGGCGAGGCCGCCTCAGGAGTCTCCTCGGTCGCGGCCGCCTCCGCCGCGCGCCGCTGCGCGGCCGAACCCTCGCTCGCCGACCGCGTACGCCGGGCCGGGCGCTCCGCCCGCTCGGGACGTGCCTCGGCCGCGGGAGTCTCTGCCGCGGGGGTCTCGGTCGTCTCCCCCGCCGCCTGATGCTGGCCGGCCGAGCCCGCGCCCGCGGTCCGCGTACGCCGCGCCGGACGCTCACCGGCGGCCGCACCGGCACCACCGGCCGCGCGTGCACCACCTGCCGCACGCGCACCCCGCGCCGGGCGTGCGGGCGCCGGCGGCAGCTGGCCCTTCAGCGGGCCCCATTCGTTCGGGTCCGGGACGCCGGGGGGCAGCATCTGGCGGCGCTTGGGCCCGCCGTGCTCGGACTCCCCTGGTTCCTTGGCCCCCGGCCATGCCTTGGCGACCCGCGCCGCCAGCACGAAGTCCTTGCGCAGCGGATGCCCTTCGAAGCCGTCCGGGAGCAGCAGCGGTACGAGGTGCGGATGGCCGGTGAAGTCCACGCCGAACATCTCGTGGGTCTCCCGCTCGTGCCAGCCCGCACCCGCGTAGACGCCCACGGCGGTGGGCAGCACGGCCGCCTCGTGCGGCACGGTCGTCCGCACGATCAGCCGGTGGACGGTGCCGGGCCGTGCCACGTCGGCGAGGTGGGCACAGACCAGGAAGCCGGTGCCGGGCTCGTCGACGGCGCTCAGCCAGTCGAAGTAGGTGCAGCCCAGGTCGTCGCGGGCGGCCGTCAGCGCGGTGAGCCAGCCGTCCACGGGGACGTCGACGGTCAGCGCGTCGTACGCCAGCTCCGCCGTGGCCCCCGTACCGAAGATCTCGCTCGCGGGCCGCGGCAGCCAGCCGACAACGGGCTCGGCGACGGGCTGCTCGGGCTGCTCCGGCTGCGGTGCGGGGGTCTCCGCCTGCTGCTCCGGCTGCTCGCTCATCGGGGCTCCTCCCCCGGCGCCTTCGAGGCGCCCGCCGCCTTGGGCGCATCCGCCGCCTCGGGCACGGGCGGCGGGACCAGCCCGCTGCGCAGCGCGGCCGCGGACGGCCGGGGCGCGCCGCTCTTCGCGTACCGCTCCCCCAGCGACTCGCGCGCGATCTTCTCCTGGAGCTTGAGGATGCCCTGGAGCAGCGCCTCCGGCCGCGGCGGGCAGCCCGGTACGTACACGTCCACCGGGATGATCTGGTCGACGCCCTTGGTGACCGAGTACGAATCCCAGTAGGGGCCGCCGCAGTTGGAGCAGGCCCCGAAGGAGATGACGTACTTCGGCTCGGGCATCTGCTCGTAGAGCCGCTTGACCGCGGGCGCCATCTTGTCGGTGACCGTGCCGGAGACGACCATCAGGTCGGCCTGGCGGGGGCCGGGCGCGAAGGGGATCACGCCGAGCCGGATGAAGTCGTGCCGCGCCATGGACGCGGCGATGAACTCGATGGCGCAGCAGGCGAGGCCGAAGTTGAAGACCCACAGGCTGTAGCGGCGGCCCCAGTTGAGGACCACCTTCATCGGTTCGGGCGCGAGCCGGGCCAGGGTCCCCAGGCGCCGCGGTTCCGGCAGGTACTGCGGGGCGGCGTCCTCGGGCGTGGCTGCGGAGGTGTGCCGGGCGGGGGTCACGTCCATTCCAGGACGCCCTTCTTCCATGCGTAGAGCAGGCCGACGGTGAGGAAGCCCAGGAAGATGAACATCTCCACGAGCGTCACACCGCCGAAACCGGGTGCGGCGAAGATCGTCGCCCAAGGGAAAAGGAAGATCGAGTCGACGGCGAAGATGACGTAGAGGAAGGCGTACACGTAATAGCGGACCTGGGTGTGCGCCCAGCCCTCGCCGACCGGGTCCACGCCGCACTCATACGTCAGCAGCTTCTCGGGCGTCGGCACGACAGGCCGCAGCAGCCGCCCGGCCCCGAAGGCCACCGCGACGAAGAGCACGCCGATCACGGCGATGATCCCGACGACCGAGTAGCCCTGGAAATAGTCCGCGGCGACGGTGGTGCGTACGGTCGCGTCCGGCACGTCCGCCCCTCGCTCCCTGACTGCGCTTGTTCAACGACTTCGACGATCTGTACGGATGGGAGTCTAGGCCCTGGCCCGACCACCCCGAGAAGCCGCATCGTCGCCGATGGTGAGCTTGTCCCTACTTAGACCTACCTGGGCGGCGGGGAGCGTGGACGGCGGAGCCGTTTGTCTCAGCAGGTGTCTCACGGACCGGACGCACGGGGAGGGTGGCACGGGCGGTGGCACAGGTGGGTGCGCACCCTGCGGACGGTCACAGGGGCGCACCGCCCGTACGCTGCCGGCCCGGCCCGCGCGAGACCGCCCGGTTCATCGCCTCGGCCGCGATCCGCGCCGCCGCCTGCAACGTCCGCTCGCCGAGCAGCTCCGTACGGATCGCGCCGCCGGCCGCGAGATGGCGGTCGTACGGAAGCGGGAGGACCGTCGCGCCGCCGATGCCCAGATGCTCGGTGGCCTTGCGCAGCTCCAGCCCGGAATCGGGTGACACATGGCTGAGGACCACCACCGTCGTCGGCAGCATTCCGGGGTGGAGCCCACCGACCCAGTCCAGTACCGAGCGGGTGGCCGCCACTCCCTCCGGGGTGGCCGGGGAGACCAGCACCCGCGCCTGTGTCGTCACCAGCGCGGTACGCGCCACCTCGGCGGGCAGCGTCTCGCAGTCCACGACGGTGGTCGCGAAGTAACGGCGCAGCGAGGTCATCACCACCCGGTAGGTGTCGATGTCCAGCCGCGTCCCGATGGAACCCTGGCTGCCGGGCAGCAGCCAGCCGCCACCGGGGAACGGAATCAGATAGCCCGTGAGGTCCGTGATCAGCATCGACGGATCCACGATCTGCGCCAGGTCCGTGCCCGACCAGCGCACCTCCCGCGCACCCAGCCGGTGCGGCAGCGTGCCGAGCGCCGGATCGGCCTCGATCGCCAGCACCGGATCGGCGCGGTAGTGCGCGTAGGTGAGGGCCAGCAGCGCGGCGACGGTGGACTTGCCCGCGCCGCCCCGGATGCTCGACACGGCGATCTGCCGGCCTGTGGTCACCGGCTGCTGGATGGCGTACGCGGTCTGCGTGACGGAGGCGGTCTCCGCCGCGGGCGAGGACGCGATCGCCCGCCGGACGGCCCGCCCCGCGCGCTGGGCGACGGACTCCCCGTGCCGCGGCTTGGACCGCAGCGCGTCCAGCTCGGGCGGCATCAGCGGTACCGAGACGGGGGTGGGGCCGGACCGGCGTACGGGGGTGGGCGTGTGCACCGGAGCGGAAGGGACCGCAGCGGTGGACGGGGGCGGCGTGGGGTGGGGCGCCTGTGGGGCGTGGGGCGCCGACGCGATGTGGGTGGCCGGTGTGGCATACGAAGCCGGCGTAGGGGCCGGTTCCGGTACGGGCTGTGGCGTCGGAGCGGCGGCGGGCATGGGGCCGGAAGCGGGCAGCGGGCCGGCGGCGGGCATGGGCCCGGAAGCAGGCATGGGTCCGGGGGCGGCAGGGGCGGCCGGAGCGCCGGCCCGTAGGGCAGCGGCGTCCGGTGTCTGCGGCGGAGCGGAGGGCACCGGCGGGTACACCGCACCGCCGGGTCCTGGCTGGTACACCACACCACTGTTGCCCGGTGGATACGCCGCACCGCTGTGGCCCGACGGGTACGCCACACCGCTGTGGCCCAACGTGGCGGAGTGCCCGGAGTACGCGGAAGCCGGGGCGGTTCCCACGGGCGCGGCCGCCGCATCCGGCACAGCCGGCTGCACCCTCGTCGTCACCGGCGTGTCCCACACGGACGCTTCCACGGGCGCGCCCGCTGCTCCCACAGGCGCGTCCGCGGAGCCGGGCGTGGCCGGGCCGCCCGCCACGCCGCCCGCCGGGCCGTCCGATCCCACGGACGTTCCCGGCGTCATCGCCGCGCCGCCGAGCTCGCGCAGCAGATCGTGCTGCCAGTCCCCTTGTGCCGGTCCACCTGGTCGTACCGGTCCACCTGGCCCGCTCGGTCCTTTTGATCCATCTGCTGATCCCTCTGCCGACATGGTCCCGCGGCCGCCTTTCCGGTTCAGAGCGTGTGCAGCAGCCGGCTGTAGACCCCGAACGCCCCGAGGGCGACCGGGATCAGCGCCACCACGCTGACCGACTCGACGAGGTTCATCAGCCGGCGCAGCCGGACCTGAACGTGCTCGGGCACCCGCACCGCGAGCACCACCAGCGGAAGCACCGCCAGCACGCACAGCGCGGCGAGCGCGCCCGAGGGGTCCCCTGCGTCGGCCGCCCACCGCAGCACCAGACACACCCCCACGGCCGTACCGGCCGCCAACAGGGCGACGACCTCGGCCGTCAGGGGATAGGCGCGGGCGCGCGAAAGCGTCACCACGCACAGCAGGGCCGCGGCAGCGACCGACCAGCCGTCACCGTGGCCGGCGGCAAGCACTCCCGCCGCGCCCGCGGACACCGCCATGGCGACGGTGGCCGGCGCGAGGCCGCGATGAGTGGCGCCGAGGGCCGTCACCACCTGGTGACGGCTCACCGGAGTACCGCCCGACCGCTGGTCGTCGAGCCGGGTCAAGCCGGCCGCCGTCAACGCCAGTCGGGGCAGCCGGCCCAGCACCAGCACCGACAGCACACCGAGCGCGACTCCCGTACCGGCCGCGTCGGTCAGCGCCAGCCCGGCCTCCCAGGCTCCGACCGCGAGCGCGACCGTCGCCGCGCCGACGAGTCCACCGCGCCCCAGCTCCGTGCAGACCCCGAGCAGAGCGAGCGCGGCCGCGACGGTCAGTCCCACGGCTGCCAGCCGCACCGTGTCCGTCGAGGCGGCCTGCCAGGAGGCGAACGCGCCGAGCGCGCCACCCGCAACGAGCAAGGTGGTACCCAGCGAACGCCGTCCGAGCCGGCCGCCGGCAGCTCCGACGGCCGCGGCGAGCACACCGGCGACACCGAGCCGGAGCGCGGCCGGGCCTGCCCCGTACCAACTCGCCGCCGCGGCCCCGGCGACCAGCGCCAACAGCACGCTCGCCGCACCGGCCGTCCACGTCCGGCTCCGCTCGTCCCAGCGCCGGGTGCGCAGATCCAGACCGTCGACGACCTCATCCATGGGGTCGTGCGCGACCGGCGCCGCCGACGCCTCGTGCTCCCGTACGAGCCGCAGCACCGAGCCGTCGGGCACCTGCGCCGAAGCCAGCGAGTCGTCCGGCGACAGCACCGACCCGTCCGCGGTCACCAGCCGCCGCGGCGACGGCCCTTCACCGGGCCGGGCGCCGAACAGCCGCAGAATGCCGGGCAGCAGCACACCGAGGGGTTCCTGCGCGGGGAGCACGAGCTCGACCCGCCGCCGCTCGCCCACGAGGGTCACCCGGCCGAGGGCGGTGCGCGACGCGGCCCCCGGATCCATCCCCGAACTCACACTCACCATGCCGACGCGGCCCCTGCGTTGCTGCCAGTTGGACGTGCTCCGGGGGCCCGCGGACCGTCGGCCGTCTTGCCGGCGATGAACGGCCACCCCACGCAACCGGCACACTCCACGGCCCGCTCCCCCCTTCCCGTTGCCTCTCGCGACACGATACGGCCCGCCTCCGACGCGGTGTCCAGCACGGCCGACGGCGGATGGTGGGGCAAACGACAGCGGATGGTGGGGAAAACCCCACCCCCGCCACCCCAGCCACCCCATGGCACACGGAGCGGCGGCCGGGCAGGCTGGGCGCCATGACGGAAAGTTCCCGACCCCGTGCTGCCGATGCCGCTGACGACGCCCCTGACGGCGTCTCATTGCCGCCTCCCCGAGGGCCGCTCAGCGGCAGGACGTGGCGGGAGATCGCGTACCTGCTGTCCAATCTCCCGTTGGGCATCACCGGGTTCCTGGTGCTGGTGATCTGGCTGGCGCTCGGGGCCGGGCTGGCCGTCACCGTGATCGGGCTGCCGCTGCTGGCGAGCGGCCTGGGGGCGTGCCGGATCTACGGGCGGCTGGAACGGGCGCGGGCGCGGACGCTGCTCGGGGTGCGGATACCGGAACCGAGTCCGCTGCGGGCCCGGGAGGAAGGCTTCCTGTCCCGGGTGTGGGCCTGTCTGAAGGATCCGGTCGCCTGGCGGCATGCGTTGTTCGCGTCCATCCGGCTGCCGTGGGTCGTCCTCACGTTCACGGTCGTCGTCGCCTCGCTGTTCGTGGCGTGGCCGGCGCTGCCGTGGGTGGCGCGCTGGCTGTCCAACGTGGACCGGGCGATGGTGCGCGGCCTGCTCTCGCCGTCCGACGAACTGGAGCGGCGGATCGCCGAGCTGGAGTCGGACCGGGTGACGGTCACCGACACGGCGGCGGCCGATCTGCGGCGCATCGAACGGGATCTGCACGACGGCGCACAGGCCCGGCTCGTGGCGCTCGCCATGGGGCTCGGCCTGGCGAAGGAGAAGCTGCTGGAGGGCCGGACCGACGAAAGCGTGGCGGCCATGGTGGACGAGGCGCACGGCGAGGTGAAGCTGGCGCTACAGGAGCTGCGGGATCTGGCCCGGGGCATCCATCCGGCGATCCTCACCGACCGCGGGCTGGGGCCTGCCCTGGCTTCGCTGGCCGGGCGCTGCACGGTGCCCGCCACCACTGCCGTGGACCTGGACGAGCGGCCGGCGCCCGCCATCGAGGGCATCGTCTATTTCACGGTGTCCGAGCTGCTTCAGAACATCTCCAAGCACAGCGCGGCGCGACAGGCGTCCGTCGAGGTGTGGCGAGACAAGGGGGACGGGCCCGCAGGGCCCTCGGACAAGGGCGGTGGTGGGCGACGGGTGGGCGGCAGGCTGCTGATCCAGGTGACGGACGACGGGCGGGGCGGGGCGCGGCTGGACGGCGGCAGCGGGATGGCCGGGCTCGCCGAGCGACTGGGGTCGGTGGACGGCCTGTTCGTGCTGGATTCTCCGGTGGGCGGACCCACGCGGGTGACGGCGGAGGTGCCGTGGCGGGCGCGGACGGGGACGGAGACGGGGACGGGATCGAGGGCGGGGACGGGGGCAAGGGCGGGGGCCAAGGGCCGCTGACGGGTCGTCCGCCCGGCTGGGTGTCCGGCCGACCGTCTGACCGGGCGTCGGGAGCCGGCGGCCTGGGCTGGGGGCCTCGGCTGGCGGCGGGTGGTGCCGGCCACAGGCCCGGGGGTGGGGAAAACCCCAGGCGAAGACTGCGAAGACCCTCATGGTGCGGAGAGCGCCGGGCGCGGACCCTGGCCGGAGCGGAAGAAGCCGCACGGCCTGGCAGTTCAGGCAGCGGATCCGACAGAGACCCGGGCCGCGCCCATGGCCGTATCCATGGGCCGTATCCATGGGCCGCACCCGGCAGAAACGGACGACGAGACGATGGAAACCGCATACGCACCCCCTCCCCGCGGCTCCCGTGTGCCCGTGGGGCTACGCGCCCCGTTCTCCGGGCGCACCTGGCGGGAGTTCCTGTACCTCCTCCTCAGCCTCCCGATGTCCATCGTGATGTTCACCTGCGCGATCGTGGTGATCGCGCTGGGCGCCGGCCTGCTGGTCACGTTCCTGGGCATCCCGGTGCTGGCGGGCGGTCTGGCCGGCAGTCGTGCGCTGGGCGGTCTGGAGCGCATACGGGCCCGCGCGCTGCTGGGGCTGGACGTCGCCGATCCGGAGCCCGTCCGTCCCTCCAAGCCGAGCCTGATGGGGTGGGTCGGGGCCGTGCTGAAGAGCGGGGCGTCCTGGCGGCACCTTCTCTACTCCCTGCTGCACTTCCCGTGGGCGCTCTTCTCCTTCATCTTCTCGGTGACGTTCTGGACCCTCGGCTGGGGACTGCTGACCTACCCCCTGTGGCGGTGGACGTTCCCCGCGTACCTCGACCAGCCGGGCATCCAGATGTGGGGTGACGGCAACGGCAGCGGCCTCTGTCTCGACGCCCCGGCGGACATCGTGGTCACCAGCGGGGCCGGGCTGCTGCTGGTGCTGGCCGGGCCGTGGGTGATCCACGGTCTGACCCAGATGGACCGGGTCATGGTCCACGGGCTGCTGGGGCCCTCCCTCCTCGCCACCCGGGTCTCGCAGCTGGAGTCGGACCGCGGGGTGGTGGTGGACACCGCGGCGGCCGATCTTCGCCGCATCGAGCGCGATCTGCACGACGGCGCTCAGGCCCGGCTGGTCTCGCTCGCCATGGACCTGGGGCTGGCCAGGGAGAAGCTGGCGGAGGATCCGGAGGCCGCCGCGAAGATGGTGGACGAGGCACACGGCGAGGTGAAGATCGCGCTCCAGGAGCTGCGGGATCTGGCCCGCGGCATCCACCCGGCGATCCTCACCGACCGGGGTCTCGGTCCGGCGCTGTCCGCACTGTCCGCGCGGTGCACGGTTCCGGTGACCGTGACGGTGGACCTGGACCACCGGCCGGCCGCGGCCATCGAGGGCATCGCGTACTTCACCGCCTCCGAGCTGCTCCAGAACGTCTCCCGGCACGCCCGGGCCACCAGCGCGACCCTGGACGTCTGGCGCACCGCGGACCGGGTCATGGTGCTGGTCTCCGACAACGGCCGGGGCGGCGCGCACACCGAAGCGGGCACCGGCCTGGCCGGTCTCGCCGAACGGCTCGATGCCGTCGACGGCCTGCTGCTGGTGGACTCCCCGGTCGGCGGCCCGACCTGCATCACCGCCGAGCTGCCGTGGCGCGGGTGACCGCGAAGCCGCCGGGCTCCTCTCCCTCTCTCCCTCCCCCGCCTTCCTCGTCCCCCGATCCCCCTCATCCGCCTCGCCGCCGTCCGGATGCTGGGATGCTGGAGGCCGGTAGGGGTGGGATGCGATGAGGCATGGGGGAATCTGAGCCGTGGAGGACAAGGTGCGGGTGGTCATCGCCGAGGACTCGGTGCTGCTCCGGGAGGGCCTGACCCGGCTGCTCACCGACCGGGGGCACGAGGTCGTGGCAGGCGTGGGGGACGCCGAGGCGCTGATCAAGACGATCGGGGAGCTGGCGGACGAGGGCGCGCTGCCGGATGTGGTGGTGGCGGACGTACGGATGCCGCCGACGCACACCGACGAAGGCGTGCGGGCCGCGATCCGGCTGCGCCGGGACCACCCCGGCCTCGGGGTGCTGGTGCTGTCGCAGTACGTCGAGGAGCAGTACGCGACGGAGCTGCTGGCCGGGTCGAGCCGGGGCATCGGCTATCTGCTCAAGGACCGGGTGGCCGAGGTGCGGGAGTTCGTCGACGCGGTGGTCCGGGTCGCCGGGGGCGGCACCGCGCTGGACCCGGAGGTGGTGGCGCAGCTGCTGGGCCGCAGCCGTAAGCAGGATGTGCTGGCGAATCTGACGCCGCGGGAGCGGGAGGTGCTGGGCCTGATGGCCGAGGGCCGGACGAACTCCGCGGTCGCCCGGCAGCTGGTGGTCAGCGACGGTGCGGTCGAGAAGCACGTCAGCAATATCTTCCTGAAACTGGGCCTGTCGCAGAGTGACGGGGATCACCGCAGGGTGCTGGCGGTCCTCACCTATCTGAACTCCTGACCACCTGACACTCTGCCAGGCAGGTGGCCCGAGGTGTTTTCCACCGAGGTCCAGGACTTTGGTCGTAGAACCAATGGACGAGTCCGGAGCGTCATGAAGAGGGGGTCACGGGGGCGATGATTTCATGACAAAACACACCAGATCGGTGTCTCGGGTTGACGTCCAGCATGCGAACTGTCCAGGGAAGGTCACCCTTACCCACGTACGATGGTTATGGGACAACCGGTCGGTATGACACGTCCCGAGCCCTGCCTCCGGGCGGGGACGCCGCACCCCTCGAGGGAGGTCCGAAGCAGTGACCAGCCAGGTCAGTAGCCCAGCCGAGCAGACCGACGCAGCGCTTGTCGGGGAACAGCGCGCTTCCGGTGAAGGCAAGGAAGTCCGCCGCCTTGACCGTGTGATCATCCGGTTCGCCGGCGACTCCGGTGACGGTATGCAGCTCACCGGCGACCGGTTCACGTCCGAGACCGCGTCGTTCGGCAACGACCTGTCGACGCTGCCGAATTTCCCCGCCGAGATCCGCGCCCCTGCCGGAACCCTGCCGGGTGTCTCCAGCTTCCAGCTGCACTTCGCCGACCATGACATCCTCACGCCCGGCGACGCGCCGAATGTACTGGTGGCGATGAACCCGGCCGCGCTGAAGGCGAATATCGCGGATGTGCCGCGGGGCGCGGACATCATCGTGAACACGGATGAGTTCACCAAGCGTCCGATGGCGAAGGTGGGCTATGCGACCAGTCCGCTGGAGGACGGGTCGCTGGAGGCCTACAACGTCCATCCGGTGCCGCTGACCACGCTGACGGTCGAGGCGCTCAAGGAGTTCGGGCTGTCCCGCAAGGAGGCCGAGCGCAGCAAGAACATGTTCGCGCTGGGTCTGCTGTCGTGGATGTACCACCGGCCGACCGAGGGCACCGAGAAGTTCCTGCGGGCGAAGTTCGCGAAGAAGCCGGAGATCGCGGAGGCGAATGTCACGGCCTTCCGGGCGGGGTGGAACTTCGGTGAGACGACGGAGGATTTCGCCGTCTCCTACGAGGTCGCACCGGCGACGAAGGCCTTCCCGACCGGCACCTACCGCAATATCTCCGGGAACCTTGCGCTGTCCTACGGCTTGATCGCGGCGGGCCGGCAGGCGGATCTGCCGCTGTACCTGGGCTCCTACCCGATCACCCCGGCCTCCGACATCCTGCACGAACTGTCCAAGCACAAGAACTTCGGTGTGCGCACGTTCCAGGCGGAGGACGAGATCGCCGGGATCGGTGCGGCGCTGGGCGCCGCGTTCGGCGGTGCGCTGGCGGTGACGACCACCTCGGGGCCCGGTGTGGCGCTGAAGTCGGAGACGATCGGTCTGGCGGTCAGTCTGGAACTGCCGCTGCTGATCGTGGACATCCAGCGCGGCGGGCCGTCGACGGGGCTGCCGACGAAGACCGAGCAGGCGGATCTGCTCCAGGCGATGTACGGGCGCAACGGTGAGGCGCCGGTGCCGATCGTGGCGCCGAAGACGCCCGCGGACTGCTTCGACGCGGCGCTGGAGGCGGCCCGGATCGCACTGGCCTACCGCACACCGGTCTTCCTGCTCTCCGACGGCTATCTGGCCAACGGTTCGGAGCCGTGGCGGATCCCCGATGTCAACGAACTGCCGGATCTGCGGGTCCAGTTCGCCTCAGGCCCCAATCATCAGCAGGCGGACGGCACCGAGGTGTTCTGGCCGTACAAGCGTGATGAGCAGACGCTGGCCCGGCCCTGGGCGGTGCCGGGCACGCCGGGCCTGGAGCACCGTATCGGCGGCATCGAGAAGCAGGACGGCACGGGCAACATCTCCTACGACCCGGCCAACCACGACTTCATGGTGCGCACCCGTCAGGCGAAGGTCGACGGCGTCGACGTCCCCGACCTCGAGGTCGACGACCCCGCCGACGACAGCGGCCAGGGCGCCGGCACCCTCGTACTGGGCTGGGGGTCGACCTACGGGCCGATCACCGCGGCGGTACGGCGTGTGCGGGGCGCCGGGGAGCGCATCGCCCAGGCGCATCTGCGGCACCTCAACCCCTTCCCGCGGAATCTCGGCGAGGTCCTGGCGCGTTACGACAAGGTGATCGTGCCGGAGATGAACCTCGGACAGCTCGCCACTCTGCTGCGCGCCAAGTACCTCGTCGACGCGCACTCGCACACCCAGGTCAGCGGAATGCCGTTCAAGGCCGAGCAGCTTGCGGAGGTCTTTAAGGAGGCCATCAATGACTGAGACGATCACGGAGGGGTCCTCGCAGATCGAGGCGCTCTCCCTGGTGCCCAAGGCCGACGCCAAGCAGTCCATGAAGGACTTCAAGTCCGACCAGGAAGTGCGCTGGTGCCCCGGCTGCGGTGACTACGCCGTCCTTGCCGCCGTACAGGGCTTCATGCCCGAGCTCGGCCTGGCCAAGGAGAACATCGTCTTCGTCTCCGGCATCGGCTGCTCCTCCCGCTTCCCGTACTACATGAACACCTACGGGATGCACTCCATCCACGGCCGCGCGCCCGCCATCGCCACCGGCCTGGCGTCCTCCCGGCGTGATCTGTCCGTCTGGGTCGTCACCGGCGACGGCGACGCGCTCTCCATCGGCGGCAACCACCTCATCCACGCCCTGCGGCGCAACGTCAACCTCAAGATCCTGCTCTTCAACAACCGGATCTACGGTCTGACGAAGGGCCAGTACAGCCCCACCTCCGAGGTCGGCAAGATCACCAAGTCGACGCCGATGGGTTCGCTGGACGCCCCGTTCAACCCGGTCTCGCTGGCCCTCGGCGCCGAGGCGTCCTTCGTCGCCCGCACCGTCGACTCCGACCGCAAGCACCTCACCTCGGTGCTGCGCGAGGCCGCCGCCCATCCCGGTACGGCGCTGGTGGAGATCTACCAGAACTGCAACATCTTCAACGACGGCGCCTTCGAGGTCCTCAAGGACAAGGACCAGGCCGAGGAGGCCGTCATCCGCCTGGAGCACGGGCAGCCGATCCGCTTCGGCGCCCTGGCCCCGGACGGCTTCGGCTCCAAGGGCGTGGTCCGCGACCCGGCCACCGGCGACCTCAAGGTCATCGACGTACGGGAGGAGGGCACGGGCGGTGTGCTGGTGCACGACGCGCACAACCCCTCGCCCACCACGGCCTTCGCCCTCTCCCGGCTCGCCGACGCCGACACCCTGCACCACACCCCGATCGGGGTCCTCCGCAGCGTCAACCGGCCGGTCTACGACACCCTGATGTCCGAGCAGCTCGACGACGCCATCGAGCAGAAGGGCAAGGGCGACCTCGCCGCCCTGCTGACCGGCAGCGACACCTGGACGGTCGTCGGCTGACCGATCCGGCTCCGCGGGTGCCTCCGAGAACGTCTTATGGCGCTTCCGGAGGCACCCGTTGCTTTATGCCACGAGCACGGCAGGTTCCCGTTGCGCGCCCGTGACGGCGCCGCGCCCCCGGGCGATGCTGAGGGGGTGGCCCTGGGCGGGTCCGCAGGGCCACGATTTCTATCGACCGACATGGACGCCTGTTTATGCCAGGCGTCCAGTCGGGCCGCATCAGCCGGCGAACGCCCACAGGGGGTCACTCATGCGCATCGTCGTCACCGGCGCCACCGGGGCACTCGGCCGGCTCGTCATCGAGGAACTGCTGAAGCGCACCGCGCCGGACGAGATCGTCGCGGTCGCCCGCGACCGTGCCAGGGCCGCCGGCCTCGCGGCCCGCGGTATCGGGGTCGAGGTCGCGGACTACAGCCGGCCCGAGACGCTCCAGGGAGTGTTCGCGTCCGGCGACCGGGTGCTGTTCATCTCGGGGAACGAGGCGGGACAGCGCCTCACGCAGCACCGCGCCGTCATCGACGCCGCGCGGGAGGCGGGCGTCGCGCTGCTGGCGTACACCAGCGTGCTGGGCGGGCCGAGCGCCACCTTCTCCATCGCCGAGGAGCACGTCGCCACCGAGCAGGCGCTGCTTGCGTCCGGAGTGCCGTACTGCCTGCTGCGCAACGGCTGGTACCACGAGAACTACACCGGTGCGCTCGCCTCCACCCTGAGGACCGGCGCCGTCGTCGGCAGCGCCGGCCAGGGCCGGGTGGCCACCGCCGCGCGCCGGGACTACGCCGAGGCGGCCGCTGTCGTCCTCACCGGCAGCGGCCACGAGAACACGGTGTACGAGCTGAGCGGCGACACCGCCTGGACGATGGCCGAGTACGCGGCCGAGGTGTCCCGGCAGACCGGCCGGAAGATCCCGTACCGCGACCTGCCGCAGGAGCGGTATGTGGCGCTGATGGTCGAGGCGGGCGTGCCGGCGCTGGGCGCGCAGATGGTCGCCGATGCGGATGCCGGGATCGCCCGCGGCGAGCTGGCCACGACCCCCGGCGAGCTGTCCGGGCTGCTCGGCCGCCCGACCACACCGCTCGCCGAGGCGATCACGGAGGCGCTGAAGGAGCTCCCCGGCTGAAGCGGTTCCCCGGCCCGAAGCGCCCGGTCCCCCGGCTGAGGCGGGCCTGCGGACGCGTACTCCCCGGTGGGCCGGGCCGCACCGGACCCCCACCGGCCGTCATGACCGTATGCCAAGACAGGCATGACAGCCGGGCCGGGCGGCGCTACGTTCACCGGGGCGGCGAAGCACCCACAGGAGGTCCCCCTTGCAGCCTCGAAGCGATCAGCGTGCCGGACTCGCCTACGGTGTCACCGCCTACACCATGTGGGGCCTGCTGCCGCTCTACTGGCATCTGCTGGGCGCCGCCTCGCCGTCCGAGATCCTGGCCCATCGCATGCTGTGGTCGCTGCCCGTCGCGGTCGTCATCCTGGCCGTGCTGCGCCGCTGGTCCTGGATCGGCCCGCTGCTGCGGCAGCCCAGAAGGCTCGCGCTGATAGTGGTCTGCGCCGTGGTCATCTCGGCGAACTGGTTTCTCTACATCTGGGCGGTCAATGCCGGGCATGTCCTGGAGGCCTCGCTCGGCTACTTCATCAATCCGCTGGTCAGCATCGCTTTCGGTGTACTGGTACTGCGTGAGCGGCTGCGCCCGTTGCAGTGGACGGCGGTGGGAGTCGGTCTCCTCGCCGTCCTCGTGATGACCGCCGCCTACGGCAAGGTGCCCTGGATCGCGCTGATTCTTGCCTTCTCGTTCGCGACCTACGGTCTGGCGAAGAAGGGCATCAAACTCGACGGGATCGAGGGCTTCAGCGCCGAGACCGCCCTCCAGGCGCTGCCGGCGCTGGGCTTCCTGGTCTTCCTCGGCCTGCGCGGCGAGTCCAGCTTCACCACCGGCGGGGTGGGCCAGGCGCTGCTGCTCTCGGCCTGCGGTATCGCAACGGCGGTGCCGCTGATCTGCTTCGGTGCCTCGGCCGTGCGGCTTCCGCTGACGACGGTCGGGATGCTCCAGTATCTGGCGCCGACCTTTCAGTTCGTGCTGGGGCTCACCGTCTTCCACGAGAAGATGCCGCCGGAGCGCTGGGCCGGGTTCGCGCTGGTGTGGCTGGCCCTGGCGGTGCTGACCTGGGACGCGCTGCGGATCGCACGGCGGGCGCGGACGGCACTGGCCGACGCCGCGGCCCGCGCGGGCGAGGCCGCAGCGGGCGGCGCCGTACAGGCGCCGGACGCGGCGCAGGAAGCGGCCGCCGCGCAGACCGCGCCGCCGCGGCCTCCCGGCCTCACGCAGTGATGTCCCGGGTGGTGAAGCGCGCCCAGGCCGCCGAGCCGAACACCAGGGCGTACAGCGCCTGGAGGCCGAGGTTCTTCTGCAACTGGTCCCAGTAGACGGGGTCGCGGAGCAGGTCCGCGAAGGACAGCCAGTAGTGCGGGAAGAGATAGGGCTGGAGGGCGTGCAGCTGCGGGAGGGTGTCCAGGATCTGCACGGTGATCAGCAGGCCGACCGTGGTCGCCATGGCCGCGATACCGCTGGTGGTGAGCGCCGAGACGAACAGGCCGACGGCGGCCACCCCGACGAGGGACAGCGCCACCGCCACCGCGATGGCCAGCGCCCGCAGCAGCCCCTCGCCGAAGGACACGGATGTGCCGGAGAGCAGGGTGACCTCGCCCAGGGGGAAGAGCAGCGCGCCGGTCACCAATGCGGAGACCGCCACGACCAGGGTGCCCACCAGGCAGAACGTCAGGGCCGTGGCGTATTTGACCAGCAGCAGGCGGGTGCGGCCCGCGGGGGCGACCAGGAGATAGCGCAGCGTCCCGCCGTGCGCCTCCCCGGCGAGGGAGTCGCCCGCGATCACGCCGACGGACATCGGCAGAAAGAACGGCAGCGTCACCGCGAGCGAGGTGAAGACCAGGAAGAGGCCGTTGTGGGTGATCTGGGAGAGGAACGCCGGGCCGCCCGGACCGCCACCACCGCCGCCCGGCCCGCCGTCGCCGGTCTCGATCCTGACGGCGATGCCGACCAGGACCGGCACGCCCGCGAGCACCGCCAGCAGCGCGAGGGTGCGCCATCGCCGGAACGTCACACCGATCTCGCTGCGCAGCAGACCCAGCGACCACAACGGCCGGGGTGTCCGCGGCACCGCCTCAGCCTGCGACATCGAAGCCCTCCCCGGTCAGCTGCACAAAGACATCCTCCAGCGAGGCGCGCTCCGTACCGAAGCCGCGGACCCGCACCCCGGCGTGCACCAGCGCGGCGTTGAGATCCGCCAGGTCCAGCGGCACCCCGCCGTCCGGCGCGCCCAGGGGCGCGTCCGCGTCGGGGAGTTCGCCCGTCACCCGGTCGTCGGCGGCCTCCAGACCGGTCAGGCCGTGTTCCTTCAGGACGCGGACCGTGTCGGCCGTGTCGGGGGTGGTCACCGTCAGCCGGCCGTGGCCGCGCGAGTCGAGGACCGTGGCGGAGAGGTCGGCGACCGTGCCCTGGGTGATCAGCCGTCCGCGGGCCATCACGGCGGCATGGGTGCAGACCTGCTCGATCTCGTCGAGGAGATGGGAGGAGAGAAAGACGGTGGTGCCGTCCGCCGCCAGCTCGCGGACCAGGGCGCGGATCTCCCGCATGCCCTGGGGGTCCAGGCCGTTGGTCGGCTCGTCGAGCACCAGCAGCTCACGCGGCTGGAGCAGGGCGGCCGCCAGGCCGAGGCGTTGCTTCATGCCGAGGGAGTAGGCGCGCGCCTTCTTGCCGGCCGCGGCGGCCAGGCCCACCCGCTCCAGCGCATGGCCGACCCGCTCGGCCCGGCTGCGCGGATCGGCGACCGGGTCGGCGGCGTCGAACCGCCGCAGGTTGTCCCGCCCGCTGAGGAAGCCGTAGAGCGCCGGGCCCTCGATGAGGGCGCCGACCTTGGGGAGCACCCGGCGGCCCGCGGCGGGCATCGGCTGCCCGAGCACGCGGGCGCTGCCTGCGGTGGCTTCGATCAGGCCCATCAGCATGCGGATGGTGGTGGTCTTGCCGGAGCCGTTGGGGCCGAGGAAGCCGAAGACGCTGCCGCGCGGTACGGCCAGATCGAGGCCGTCGACGGCGAGCTGGCCGCCGCGGTACGCCTTGGTCAGCCCCCGCGTCTCGACCGCCAGGTCTCCGGACGGCCGGGGGCCGGGCCCGTCCGCGGGCGGGCGGGCGCCGTCATGCCCTGCGGCGGGCGGCTGTGGCATCGGCTCCCCCGACGTCGTACGGATGTGGCCCACGGGCTGCGCCGCGCCACCCATGGAGGGATGGCGCGGCGTCCCGCGATACTGCGGTGGCCCGTTACTTGGCGGCGTTGGCCGCGTCGATCAGAGCCTGCTTGTCGACGGCGCCGGCATAGACCGTGCCGTTGTCCGTGATCAGGGCGTTGACCAGGCGGGTGCTGAAGACCCGGCCGGAGCCGAAGGTGCCGTGCACCTTCTCGCCGATGCTGTCCAGGAACTTGCCCGCGTCGCCGCCGGCGCCCTGGTCCTTACCGGAGGGCAGGCCGGAGCCGCCGCCCTTGATCGTGGCGATGGACGTCCAGCCCTTGCCGAGGACGTTCAGCCCGCCCATGTCCTTCTTGAAGGCCTTCACGTCCTTGTGGGACGGGGTGTCCTTGCCGTGTTCGCGCGGCGCCTTCGCCCGCGCCTTGTCGCCGTCGACGACCTTGGCGCCCTTGGGCGGTGTGAAGGAGAACGTGCTCGCGGCGGGCTCGGCGAAGTCGACGTTGGTGTAGCCGACGTCGATGGCGGCCGCGCCACCGCTCTTGGGGGTCAGGGTGAACTTCAGCGGCACACCGTTGGCGGCATCCACCGCGACCCGGATCGAGCCGACCGTCGAGGCGGCCTGCTTGGGCTTGATCAGCAGCTGGTAGGCGTCCCGCCCGGCGACCTTGGCGGTGCCGTCGACGGTGACCGAGGTCGTGTCGCCGGCCGCCTTCAGGGCCTGCTTCGCGAGCTCCTGCGGGGTGGCGTCCTTCAGGCCCCCGGGGAGGTCCTTGGGCGCCCGGTGCTGCTTGCCGTGCCGGCCGGCGTCGGGTGCGGTGCTGTGCACGGCGGTGTTGCTGCCGCTGTCGTAGGCCCAGATCTCGTTGCCGTTGTGGACCAGGCTGTACTCGGCGGCCTTGTCGACGATCGACACCCGCTGCTTTTCGGGGCCGTCGGCCGCGACGCGCAGCGTGTGCGCACCGGACGCCAGCTCCATCAGCTTGTTCTGGGGCGCTGCGGAGGCGCCGTCCCCGCCCTTCCCGCCGCCCTGGGCACCGCCGAACCCTCCGGCGCCGCCACCGGCACCCGGCAGGGACGGCAGACCGAGGTCCGTGGAGACCCGGACCGTCCCGGAGAGCTGCTGGACGTCCGACTTGGCGACCTTGGCTATCAGGTCCTGGGCCGAGATCTTCGGCAGGTCCGGAGAGCCGGAACCGGCGAACGCCGGGACCAGCCCGATCGTGGCCGCCGCCACCCCTGCCACCGCGGCCGGCACGCCATAGCGCACCGCCTTACGGCGCCCCGGGGAGCGCTCCCCGTCCCATCCGTCGGTGACCTCTGTCGGTTCGTTCCGTGGCATCTGCCCTACCTCCGTCGTATGCGGCGGTTGCTGCGCTGTCCACTCGTCCACCCCTGGGGCTGACTGTGACCCGGCCGCCGCGCTTTGGTGCTTTCCATCTCACCAACATGCGTCGCGGATAACGTCACCCCGCGGGAGCAACTTGTCCTACTGCTGAGGTATGACGCACGGTCACCTCGGGGCGGAGTCCGTACACCAGGAGTCGGATCTTTCCCTAGGGGATCCGGGGACAGGCTCTCAGGGACACAGGACAGGCCCCGGGCGATGAGGGGGGCAGGCTCGGGAGGGAGGAGACCTCAGCCGGCCCGGTGCACCACGGCGTCGCAGAGTCCTTCGAGGGCCGACTTGGCGGTGCAGGAGCGCAGCGGCGCCAGCATCGCGCGGGCCTCCTGGGCATAGCGCACGGTGTCGCGGCGGGCCTCTTCGAGCGCCGGATGGGCGCGCAGGCCGGCCAGCGCCTCGGCGTGCCGGGCGTCGTCGGTGAGATCGCCGGCCAGCAGCTCGCACAGGGCGCGGTCCTCGGGCGTACCGGCGTCGCTCTCGGCGCGCGCCCGCAGGTGCAGCACGGGCAGCGTCGGGATGCCCTCCCGCAGGTCCGTGCCGGGCGTCTTGCCCGATTCATGCGAATCGCTGGCGATGTCCAGTACGTCGTCGGCGAGCTGGAAGGCGGTGCCCAGCCGCTCGCCGTACTGGGTGAGGATGTTGACCGCCGACTCCTCGGCGCCCGACATCATCGCGCCGAAGCGGCATGCGACGGCGACCAGCGAACCGGTCTTGCCGGCGAGGACGTCCAGGTAGTGGTCGATGGGGTCGCGGCCGTCGCGCGGGCCGGCGGTCTCCAGGATCTGGCCGGTCACCAGGCGTTCGAACGCCTGGGCCTGGATCCGGACCGCCTCCGGCCCGAGGTCGGCGAGGATGTGCGAGGCGCGGGCGAACAGGAAGTCCCCGGTCAGCACCGCGACGGAGTTGCCCCAGCGGGCGTTGGCGCTGGCCACACCGCGGCGCACATCGGCCTCGTCCATCACGTCGTCGTGATACAGCGTCGCCAGATGAGTCAGCTCCACGACGACCGCGGAGGGCACCACACCCGGGCTGTAGGGGTCACCGAATTGGGCGGCCAGCGTCACCAGCAGCGGACGGAACCGCTTACCGCCCGCGCGCACGAGGTGCTGCGCGGCTTCGGTGATGAACGGCACGTCGCTCTTGGTGGCCTCCAGCAGGCCCTCCTCGACAGCCGCCAACCCGGCCTGGACATCGGCCTCAAGAGCCTGGTCCCGCACGCTCAGCCCGAAGGGCCCGACGACGGTCACGAGGGGTACTCCTGTCTGCTGACGATCAAACTGAATGTCGATCTGTCGCTGTCTCCACCATTGGCCAGCGTATCCGGTCTCAGTTCGATCACCGTGAGCGCCCGCCCCCCGACCCACCCGGGAAGCACAGCGACCCGGCCGGCAGGTTCTGGATCACCTGTTGACGCGGTGTGGCGCGAGAGCGTGAGGCCGGCAACGACAAGAGTATTTCTGGCCTTCTTCTTCCCGGGCAAGGCCGGCCACTTCATTCACGGGCACGGCCGCCCACTTCTTCACGGACACGGCCGCCCACCAGCCGTACCCGGACACGGCACGGAGCACCGCGGCCCCGGACCACGGCCCCGGACCCCAGACCACGGCCGCCCCGGCACACGCCCACCCGCCATCGGCGGGACCCTACGGCCCGTCGGGATCGGCCCTCCCCGCGAAATCACCGCAGCACAGGATGACTTCCCGCACGCAAGAGGGGGCCACGGGCCCGCCGGAGGAAGCCCCCCGGCCTCACCCGTACGCCCGCGCCACCGCCCGCGCCAGCCGCGGCGAGGCGAACTCCGTACCGCACACGAAGCGCATCACCGGCCCGAACGAGGCGGCCGCCGGCAGCCCCGTGAAGTACAACCCCGGTACGGACGAGCCGAAGCCGGCGTCCAGCAGCGGCCCGCCGGCCCGCGTCACGATGCCGGTGCGCAGCCCCTGGCCCAGGAAGTCCAGCGCCGCCAGATCCATCCGGTACCCCGTCGCGGCCAGCACATGGTCGGCAACGAGTTCCCCGCCCTGCCCGTCGGCGCCGCGCAGCGCCAGCACGGGGCGGCCGTCCCGGACCGTGGCCCGTACGATCCGCCGCCCCTGCGTCACCTGCACCCGGCCGGCGAAACGGTCCCGCAGCCACCACGCGCCCAACGGGCCGAGCACCCGCCGCACCAGATACCGCCGGGCGGGCACCGGCAGCCGGCGGAAGGCACCGGCGTGGTACGTCAGGGCGTACAGCGACCAGGCGTTGCCGAACGGCGACGGCGGCCGCAGACGGGGCCGGCTGTCCGGCGGCGTGCCGAAGCCCACGGCGGCGGGCCCGCGCGCCACCACCCGTACGGACGCCGCGCCCGCCTCGGCCAGCAGCACCGCGCTCTCCAGCGCCGACTGTCCGGCGCCGATCACGACCACCTGCCGGCCGGCCAGCGCGGACAGGTCGTGGTGCTGCGCACTGTGCGAGACCGGCCCCGTGGCGGACGGCCCGTCCGGGATCGCGGCGGCAAGTTCCGGCGGCAGGTGCGCCAGCCCGCTCAGGCCGGTGGCCACGATCACCGCCCGCGCGCCGACCTGCTCGCCGCTGTCCAGCTTCAGCTCGAAACCGTCGTCCCGCCGGTCGACCGAGACCACCTTGACCTGCTCCAGATCGGGGACCAGCCGCTGCTGCACCCACTGCCCGTACCGGACGAACACCTCGACGGGGAGGATGTCCCAGTCCGACGTGTAGGGGCCCTCCCCCGTCGCCGCGCAGAAGTCGGCGAGGGTGTGGCCGGTCCGCGGGGCGTCGATGCTGGAGGCGGCCGGCGTCGACTTGAGCAGCATGCCCGCGGGCATCTGCGTGCGCCAGCTCGCCATCGGCTGCCCGAAGACCCGCACCGGCAGGCCGCACGCCCGCAGATGCGCGGCCGTCGACAGGCCGTACGGGCCGGCCCCGATGACCGCTACCGGAGTGCTCACTTCGGTCCCTCCCCTTGCCTGAGTGGTGCCTCGGTTCCCGCCCGGCGGCCCGCCCGTCGCAGCTGCCTCAGATGGCGGGCGCCCGGCCCGACGGACCGCGCGAGCATCGTGAAGAACGGCAGCGGGTCATCGCCCGCGAACCACGCCGGCTCGGTGCCGGACGCCCGCGCCGGAGCGTGCGGCGCGCGGGAGCCGCTGCGCCGGTACGCGAGCCGTGCGGGCAGATCGACGTTCTCGACGACGAAGCGGCGCCCGGCCCGCTGCGCGCCCCCGGGGACGACGCGCCCGGTGAGGTCCAGATGCTGGGCGCGGACGACATCCACCCCGGCCGCGTTCTCGAAGAGCCGGAACTGGGCGCCCATCCGCGGATTGAAGTCCAGCAGCTTGTACCGGCCGTCGCGGCGGTCGAACCGCCGGTCCAGATCGGCGATCCCGGTGAAGCCGGTGCGGTGGACGAACTCCGCCGAGATTTTGGCGAGTTCCGGGTTGTCGACGACATAGGCGCAGGCCGTCATGCCGGCGTGCGGCGGCCAGGAGCGCACTTTGACGCCGGTGAACAGCGCCAGCGGCGCCCGGTCCGCGCCGAAGCAGGCGTGCACGATCCAGTCCTCGGCCTGCTCCCGCGGCAGATACTCCTGAAGGATCACGCCCGGCCGCGGGCCCCAGTCACGGGCCAGGTCCAGCAGCTGGTCCGGCCCTCCTATCCGGGTCGTGCCGGAGACAGCGGGCCTTTTGCGCCGGACGAACGCCTCGCGGTTCTTGGCCACCACCGGGAAGCGCGCCCGCCCGGCATACGCCGCTATCTCCGCGTACGAGCCGGGAAAGACGGCGGCCGGCGAGGGCACCCCGTGCGCGACGCACAGTTCGTGCAGGACCTGTTTGCTGGCCAGCTGCCGCGGCAGACCGGGGGCGGCCCGGGGGAAGAGAAACGACCCGGCGAGCGCGTCGGCGTGCTCGGCTATCAGCACGGCCGCCTCTTCGTCGGTGGGGATCAGCAGCGCCGGCCGGCCGATCCGCCGGCCGATCCGCAGCAGCCCCGTCACCAGCCGGTCCGGCTCCTCCCGTCCGGTGGTCGGCCAGACGAAGCGGCCGCGGAGGTAGCGGGAGGCCGCCGCCGGTGTGAAGCGGTCCTCCGTCACGGCGTACATGGGCACCCCGAGCCGCCCCAGACTGCGGATCGCCCCCACGCCGCCGTGGTGCAGGGGGTAAGCCCCGATCTTCACGATCAGCCCCGGAACGCTCCGGTCGACCGCGAGCCGTGCGCCACTGCGAGCCACGTGTCCCCCCAACGGAACGTCCCACCCCCGGCCCGTGCCAGGAAAGGAAGCTAGGCCCGAATTGCGTAGTGCAGCAAGGCTTTTCCGGACATTGCCGAGGCGTGGGGGCGCAACGCACGGCGCGTCCGCCGTCCTACTTCGTACGCATCCAAGCCCTCGCGCCCCATGACCGCCCCGCCGGTCACCGCCCGGCCGTACGCTGATCGACGGCCCCGCCGGCCCGCGGCCACCAGCCCGGACGGCCCGGCCGCCCACCGGCGACGACGAACGCGAGGAGCTGTCCATGCCCGAGCAGAGCCCGTTCGACCTGGCAGAAGGCGACCCCTTCGGCCCGCACAACCTGCCCTACGGCGTCTTCAGCACCGTCGACGCGCCCGAACAGCGCCGCCTCGGCGTCCGCTACGGCACCCACGTCCTCGATCTGAGCGCCCTGCCGAGCGCCCTGCCCGCCGCCATCCATCCGCACGCCGAGCTGCTCGCGGCCCCGACCCTCAACCCCCTGCTGGCCGCGGGACGCCTCGTCTGGCAGCAGATCCGGGCGGCCGTCCACAGCGCGGTGACCGACCTCGCGCACCGCGACGAAGTGGCGCCGCTGCTCCATCTGCTGGCCGAGGTCACGCTGCACCTCCCCTTCGAGGTCGCCGACTATGTCGACTTCTACGCCAGCGAGCACCACGCCACCAACGTCGGCCGGATCTTCCGCCCGAACGACGCGGCGCTGACCCCCAACTGGAAGCATCTGCCGATCGGTTACCACGGCCGGGCGGGCACCGTCGTCGTCAGTGACACGCCGGTCGTCCGGCCCCGGGGACAGCGCAAGGCCCCCGCGGACGAGGCGCCGACGTTCGGCCCCTCCCTCCGCCTCGACATCGAGTCCGAGGTCGGCTTCGTCGTCGGTACGCCGTCCACGCTGCACCGGCCCGTCGCCCTGGACGCCTTCCGCGACCATGTCTTCGGCGTCTGCCTCCTCAACGACTGGTCCGCACGCGACATCCAGGCCTGGGAGTACGTGCCGCTCGGCCCCTTCCTCGGCAAGTCCTTCGCCACCTCCGTCTCCGCCTGGATCACCCCGCTCGACGCCCTCGACGAGGCCCGTACGCCGCCGCCCGCCCGGGACGTCCCGCTGCTGCCCTACCTCGACGACGCGGACGCGGAGCCGGGCGGCATCGACATCCGTATCGAGGTGCGCATCAACGGCGAGACCGTCTCCCGGCCGCCGTTCTCCGCCATGTACTGGACGGCCGCCCAGCAGCTCGCCCATATGACCGTCAACGGCGCCTCGCTGCGCACCGGCGACCTGTTCGCCTCCGGCACGGTCTCCGGGCCCGGCCCCGACCAGCTCGGGTGCCTGCTCGAACTCACCCAGGGCAAGGGCCCCTACCTCCAGGACGGCGACGAGGTCACCCTCACCGCCTGGGCGCCCGGCCCCGAGGGCGCCCGGATCGGCCTGGGCGAGGTCACCGGCCGCATCCTGCCCGCGGTATGACCGGCGCGCCGCTCACCCTCCCCGAGGAGCTGCTGCGGACACGCAGCGCCGGGGCGTCAAGGCACAGCGCTGGGTGCGCAGCGCCGGCCGGCCGGTCCAGGAGCTGTGTCTGCGCCGTCTGGAGGAGCGCAGCGCGCTGCGCAGGGAGACCCGGCGCGTCCTGGGTCTCTTCCCGTCCACCTGCTTCCCGGCCGGGGCGGTGGATCTCGCCGGCCCGGCCCGGGACCGTTTCGCCGGGGCACTCGGCGCCGGCTTCCCGGACCGCCGCAGCCGGTTGCTCGTCGCGCTGGCCTCGGCGACCGATCTGGACCGCGTACTTCTGCGGAGCCGCGAGCACCGCCCCGTACGGCGCGAGGTGAAGCGGTGGGCGCGGGAGATCTGGACGGCGCATGCCGTGGAGCGCGCGGTACGCCAGGACAAGGAGGCGGCGTCGAATGCCTCCGGCTGACCTGGACCGGGGTGCCACGAATGCGACGGTCTACCCCGTCATGTCCGCTTCTCCGTCACAGCACCACACCAAGTCCGTACCGACGGTGCCGCAATACGGGCCGCGGCCCGGACCGCGGTGCGGGGCCGCTGCTAGCCTCACGTCTCCCTGTCCCACAACGGAGGAGACGTACGTGCGCAAGGCAGCGCAGATCGCCGGGGCGGCAGCCATCGCCGCGATGCTGCTCAGCGGTTGCGGAAGCAGCGGCGACAACGGCAACGACAGCAAGCCGAGCAAGTCGCCGGACGCCGCGCCGTCGACTCCGGGAGGCGCCGACAAGCCCGCGAGCCCCGGCGCGGTCGAGGGCGCCTGGAAGGCCGGCTCGGCCGGCAGCCCGCAGGTCCTCGTGATCAGCAAGGGCACCGTCGCCTTCAGCAACGGGCACAAGGCCGCGTGTCTGGGCAAGGTCCAGGAGATGGCCGGGATGACCATGGCCGCGCTCAAGTGCACCGACGGGGACACCACCCGCACCATGGGCACCCTCAAGCCCGGCGCCGACGGCAAGACCCTGACCGTCGACTGGAAGAACGGGCCCACGGAGAAGTACACGAAGTCCACCGACGGCAGCGTGAAGATCCCCGACATGCCGCAGCTGCCGAGCGGTATGCCCAAGAGCTGACCGCACGCCGCACGCCGCACGGCGAACGGCCGCCGCCCGGAACCCCCCGAGGGCTCCGGGCGGCGGCCGTTGCCGTACCGCGCCGCCGGTCGTCAGCGCACGAAGACCCCGGCCTGGCCGGCCAGGTCGAGGAAGTACTGCGGCGCCAGGCCGAGCACCAGGGTCGCCGCGACGCCGACGGCGATGGCCGTGGTCGTCAGCGGGCTGGGCACCGCGACGGTCGGACCGTCCGCCTTGGGCTCGTTGAAGAACATCAGCACGATGACGCGGATGTAGAAGAACGCGGCGATGGCCGAGGAGAGCACACCGACGACCACCAGCCAGCCCGCGCCGCTCTGCGCGGCCGCCTTGAAGACCGCGAACTTCCCGGCGAACCCGGAGGTCAGCGGGATGCCCGCGAAGGCCAGCAGGAAGACCGCGAAGACCGCGGCCACCAGCGGCGAACGCCGGCCGAGCCCGGCCCACTTGGACAGCGCGGTGGCCTCACCGCCCGCGTCCCGCACCAGGGTGACGACGGCGAAGGCGCCGAGCGTCACGAAGGAGTAGGCGCCGAGGTAGAAGAGCACCGAGGAGATGCCGTCCTTGCTGGTGGCGATGACACCGGCGAGGATGAAACCGGCGTGTGCGATGGAGGAGTAGGCCAGCAGCCGCTTGATGTCGGTCTGGGTGATGGCGACGATCGCCCCGCCCAGCATCGTGATGATCGCGACGCCCCACATCACCGGCTGCCAGTCCCAGCGCATGCCCGGCAGCACGACATACAGCAGCCGCAGCAGCGCCCCAAAGGCCGCGACCTTGGTGGCGGCCGCCATGAAGCCGGTGACCGGGGTCGGGGCGCCTTGGTAGACGTCCGGGGTCCACATGTGGAACGGGACCGCGCCGACCTTGAACAGCAGCCCCATCAGGACCAGCGCCGCACCGATCAGCAGCAGGGCGTCATTGCCCATCGTGCCCGCCAGCGCCGGATCGATCTGCTTGGCGCCGTCCGAGATCACCTCGGCGATCCCGGCGTACGTCACGGTGCCCGCGTAGCCGTACAGCAGGGCCACGCCGAACAGCAGGAACGCCGACGAGAAGGCGCCGAGGAGGAAGTACTTCACCGCGGCCTCCTGCGACAGCAGCCGCTGGCGGCGGGCCAGCGCACACAGGATGTACAGCGGGAGGGAGAAGACCTCCAGTGCGATGAAGAGCGTCAGCAGATCGTTGGCCGCCGGGAAGACCAGCATGCCGCCGACCGCGAAGAGCACGATCGGGAAGACCTCGGTGGTGGTGAACCCGGCCTTGACGGCGGCCTGTTCGGCGGCGCCGCCGGGCACGGCCGCAGCCTGCGCGGCGAAGGAGTCCACCCGCTTGCCATGCGCCGCCGGATCTAGCCGGCGCTCGGCGAAGGTGAAGACGGCGATCACGGACACCAGCAGGATCGTGCCCTGGAGGAACAGCGCCGGGCCGTCGACGGCGATGGCCCCCATGGCGGCGATATGCGCCTTGGACGAGCCGAAGCCGCCGGCCGCCAGGCCGATCACCGCGGCGAACGCGGCGGCCAGCGCCACCAGGGTCAGCAGCAGCTGGGAGTAATAGCGGTTGCGGCGCGGCACGAACGCCTCGACGAGGATGCCGAGCACCGCCGCGCCGAGGACGATCAGCGTCGGCGCCAGCTGGGCGTACTCGATGTGCGGTGCCGGGATCTTGCCCGGTGCACCGGCCGCCACTGTCCACAGGCTGTGGACACTTGCCACGGAACTCACTTCGCGGCCTCCACGTCTTGATCATGCACGGCGTGGCCGGGCCGGCTGCCACCGGGCACGGCGTCCACCTGCACAGCGGGCTGGGGATCCTTCTTGTCCACGACGGACAGGGTGTGGCCGACCGCCGGGTTGACGATGTCGGTGAGCGGCTTGGGATACACCCCGAGGAAGAGCAGCAGCGCGATCAGCGGCGCGACCACCACCAGCTCCCGCACCCGCAGGTCCGGCATGCTCTTCACCTCGGCCTTCACCGGCCCGGTCATCGTCCGCTGGTAGAGGACGAGGACGTACAGCGCGGCGAGAACGATGCCGAGGGTGGCGATGATGCCGATCACCGGATAGCGGCTGAACGTGCCGACCAGGACCAGGAATTCGCTGACGAACGGCGCCAGACCGGGCAGCGACAGGGTGGCGAGGCCGCCGATGAGGAACGTGCCGGCCAGGACCGGGGCGACCTTCTGGACACCGCCGTAGTCCGCGATCAGACGCGAGCCGCGGCGGCTGATCAGGAAGCCGGCCACCAGCATCAGCGCGGCGGTCGAGATGCCGTGGTTGACCATGTAGAGCGTCGCGCCGCTCTGGCCCTGGGACGTCATCGCGAAGATGCCCAGGATGATGAAGCCGAAGTGGGAGATCGAGGCGTAGGCGATCAGACGCTTGATGTCCCGCTGGGCGACCGCCAGCAGTGCGCCGTACAGCACGCTGATCAGCGCGAGGACGAGGATGACCGGCGTGGCCCAGCTGCTCGCCTCGGGGAAGAGCTGGAGGCAGAAGCGCAGCATCGCGAACGTGCCGACCTTGTCGACCACGGCGGTGATCAGCACCGCGACCGGCGACGTCGACTCGCCCATGGCGCCGGGCAGCCAGGTGTGCAGCGGCCACAGCGGCGCCTTCACCGCGAAGGCGAAGAAGAAGCCGAGGAAGAGCAGCCGTTCGGTGCCGGTGCCGATCTCCAGCTTGCCGGCCGCGCGCGCCTCGACGATCTGCTGCAACGAGAACGTGCCCGTGCCGAGCTGGTCGGCGGTGACCGCATACAGGCCGATCACCGCGGCCAGCATGATCAGCCCGCCGGCGAGGTTGTAGAGCAGGAACTTCACCGCCGCGGACGACCGCCGGCTCGCGGACTGCTCCTCGCCGTCCCCGTCCGCCCGGTCCCCGAAGCCGCCGATGAGGAAGTACATCGGGATCAGCATGGCTTCGAAGAAGATGTAGAAGAGGAAGACGTCGGTGGCCTCGAAGGAGAGCACCACCATCGCCTCGACGGCCAGGATCAGCGCGAAGAAGCCCTGGGTGGGCCGCCAGCGCCGGTTGGGCGTGGCCTCCTCCAGCGGGTCGGCGTCATGCCAGCCGGCCAGGATGACGAACGGGATCAGCAGGGTGGTCAGCGCGATCAGGGCGACCGCGATGCCGTCCACGCCGAGTTCGTAACGGACACCGAAGTCGCTGATCCAGGCGTGCGATTCGGTGAGCTGGAAGGGGCCCTTGGCGCCGGGGTCGAAGCGGAACCCGACCACCAGCGCCAGCGCGAAGGTGACCAGCGAGAACAGCAGCGCGAGCCATTTGGCCGCGGTGCGCTTGGCGGCGGGCAGCGCGGCGGTGGCGATCGCACCGATCGCCGGCACCGCGGCTACCGCCGTCAGCAGGGGAAACGACATGGCTCAGACACCCCTCATCAGCAGGGTCGCGGCGACGAGAACGGCGGCCCCGCCCAGCATCTGGACCGCGTACGAACGGACGTATCCGGTCTGCAACCGGCGCAGCAGGCCGGAGAGTCCGCCCATCGAGGCCGCCGTGCCGTTGACCGCGCCGTCCACCAGGGAGCGGTCGAGCTGGACGAGTGTGCCGGTGAGCTCCTCGCCGCCGCGCACGAAGACCACGTGGTTGAAGTCGTCCTGGAGCAGATCGCGGCGGGCGGCCCGGGTGAGCAGCGAGCCGCGCGGGGCGAGCGCCGGAACGGGCTTGCGGCCGTACATCAGCCAGGCGATGCCGACGCCGACGAGCAGCACCACGATCGTCGAGGCGGTGACGGTGGTCGCGCTGACCGGGGAGTGACCGTGCGCGAACGAGGTGACCGGCTCCAGCCACTTCACAAAGGCCTCGTTGACGCTGAACAGCCCGCCGGCGAAGACCGATCCGAAGGCCAGCACGATCATCGGGATCGTCATGACCTTCGGCGACTCGTGCGGATGCACCTCGTCGGGATTCCAGCGCTTCTCGCCGAAGAACGTCATCAGCATCACCCGCGTCATGTAGAACGCGGTGATCGCGGCGCCCAGCAGGGCCGCGCCGCCGAGGATCCAGCCCTCGGTGCCGCCCTTGGCGAAGGCCGCCTCGATGATCTTGTCCTTGGAGAAGAAGCCGGACAGACCGGGGAAGCCGATGATCGCCAGATAGCCGAGGCCGAAGGTGACGAAGGTGACCGGCATGTACTTCCGCAGGCCGCCGTAACGGCGCATGTCCACCTCGTCGTTCATGCCGTGCATCACGGAGCCGGCGCCGAGGAAGAGACCCGCCTTGAAGAAGCCGTGAGTGACCAGATGCATGATCGCGAAGGCATAGCCGACCGGACCGAGGCCGGCCGCCAGGATCATGTAGCCGATCTGCGACATCGTCGAGCCGGCCAGCGCCTTCTTGATGTCGTCCTTGGCGCAACCGACGATCGCACCGAAGAGGAGGGTGACCGCACCCACCACGACGACCGCGAGCTGGGCGGTCGGCGCGGCGTTGAAGACCGCCCCGGAGCGGGTGATCAGATACACCCCGGCGGTGACCATCGTGGCGGCGTGGATCAGGGCCGAGACCGGGGTCGGGCCCTCCATCGCATCACCGAGCCAGGACTGGAGCGGCACCTGCGCCGACTTGCCGCAGGCGGCCAGCAGCAGCATCAGCCCGATGGCGGTCAGCTTGCCCTCGGAAGTGTCGCCGGTGGCGGCGAGGACCGGGCCGAAGGCGAAGGTCCCGAACGTCGTGAACATCAGCATGATCGCGATGGACAGGCCCATGTCGCCGACCCGGTTGACCAGGAACGCCTTCTTGGCGGCCGTGGCCGCGCTCGGCTTGTGCTGCCAGAAGCCGATGAGGAGGTACGAGGCGAGGCCGACGCCCTCCCAGCCGACGTACAGCAGAAGGTAGTTGTCGGCGAGGACGAGCAGCAGCATCGCCGCGAGGAAGAGGTTGAGGTAGCCGAAGAAGCGGCGGCGCCGCTCGTCGTGCTCCATATAGCCGATCGAGTAGATGTGGATCAGCGATCCGACACCGGTGATCAGCAGGACGAAGGTCATCGACAGCTGGTCGAGCTGAAAGGCGATGTCGGCCTGGAAGCCGCCCACCGGGATCCAGCTGAACAGGTGCTGATGCAGGGCACGGTCCTCGGCGCCCCTGCCGAGCATGCCGATGAAGAGCACCACCCCGATGGCGAACGACGCCACCGAGAACAGCGTGCCGATCAAGTGGCCGGTGCGGTCGAATCGTTTGCCGCCGCACAACAGCAGGGCCGCACCGACCAGCGGTGCCGCGACAAGCAGCGCGATCAAGTTCTCCACTTTGTGCGACCCCTTACAGCTTCATCAGGCTGGCGTCGTCGACCGAGGCCGTATGACGGGTGCGGAAGATCGACACGATGATCGCCAGGCCGACGACGACCTCGGCCGCGGCGACGACCATCGTGAAGAAGGCGATGATCTGGCCGTCCAGATTCCCGTGCATCCGCGAGAAGGTGACGAAGGCGAGATTGCAGGCGTTGAGCATCAGCTCGATGCACATGAACACCACGATGGCGTTCCGCCTGATCAGCACCCCGGCCGCGCCGATGGTGAACAACAGGGCGGCGAGATAGAGGTAGTAGACCGGGTTCATTTCTTGGCCCCCTCCTTGTGCTCCTTCGGCGCCACGCCACCGGACGACGAGGACCGGGGCTCCTCGGAACCCCGGCCCAGCCAGTCCTCGGAGCGCTCCTCCAGCGCCTTCAGCTCGGCGAGCGACTCGCCGGAGACATCGCGGACCTGGCCGCGCTCCCGCAGCGTCGGGCTGACGCTCAGCTCGGACGTGGTGCCGTCGGGCAGCAGGCCCGGGATGTCGACGGCGTTGTGCCGGGCATAGACACCCGGGGCGGGCAGCGGCGGTACCTGCTTGCCCTCGCGGATGCGCGCCTCCGACTGCTCGCGCTGGGACTTGGCGCGCTCCGTACGCTCCCGGTGGGTGAGCACCATCGCGCCGACGGCCGCCGTGATCAGCAGCGCGCCGGTGACTTCGAAGGCGAAGACGTACTTGGTGAAGATGAGCGCGGCCAGGCCCTGCACATTGCCGCCGGCGTTGGCCTCGCCCAGGCCGTTGAACTCCTTGAGCGAGGCGTTGCCGATCCCGGCGATCAGCAGGATGCCGAAGCCGAGGCCCAGTCCGGCCGCGAGCCAGCGCTGGCCCTTGAGGGTCTCCTTGAGGGAGTCCGCGGCGGTGACACCCACCAACATGACGACGAACAGGAACAGCATCATGATCGCGCCCGTGTAGACGACGATCTGGACGACGCCGAGGAAGTACGCGCCGTTGGCGAGGTAGAAGACCGCCAGGACGATCATGGTCCCGGCGAGCGAGAGGGCGCTGTGCACGGCGCGCTTCACCAGGATCGTGCACAGCGCGCCGCTGACCGCGACGATGCCCAGGATCCAGAACTGCACGGCCTCACCGGTGGAGGTCATGGAGGCCGCGGCGGCGAGGCCGGTCATGCGTTCGCCTCCTTGTCCTGGGCGTTCCCGTCGGTCTTCTCGCCCTTGGAGGCCGCGACCTGACGGACGGTCCCCGGGGCGGCCTCGGTCACCAGGCCCTGGTAGTAGTCCTTCTCCGTCATGCCGGGGTAGATCGCATGCGGCGAGTCGACCATCGTCTCCGCCAGGCCCGCGAGCAGCTCCTCCTTGGTGTAGATGAGCGATTCGCGGGACCGGTCGGCGAGTTCGTACTCGTTGGTCATCGTCAGCGCGCGGGTCGGACAGGCCTCCACGCACAGGCCGCACAGAATGCAGCGCAGGTAATTGATCTGGTAGACGCGGCCGTAGCGCTCACCCGGGGAGTAGCGCTCCTCGGGGGTGTTGTCCGCGCCCTCGACATAGATCGCGTCCGCCGGGCAGGCCCATGCGCACAGCTCGCAGCCGATGCACTTCTCCAGCCCGTCCGGATGCCGGTTGAGCTGATGCCGGCCGTGGAAACGCGGCGCCGTCGGCTTCTTCTCCTCCGGGTACTGCTCGGTCAGCCGCTTCTTGAACATGGCCTTGAAGGTCACGCCGAAGCCGGCCACGGGGTTCTGGAACTCAGGCACCGTCGCCCCCCTTTCCGTCGTTTCCGATTTCGTCACTGACAGTGCCCGTCCCGCCACTGACAATCAGCTCGCGGTCACGGCGCGGCCTGCGCCGCGGCACGGGCGGCAGGCTCTGTCCGGGCAGCGGCGGCACGGGGAAACCGCCGGCCATCGGGTCGAAGGCCCCGTCACCGTCCGTCTCCTCCTCCGTCTCGGCACGCCGGAAGAAGTCCACGAGGAGGGAGATCAGCAGCAGCGCGACGGCTCCGCCGGCGACATAGAGCACGATCTGGGAGAAGTTGTAGCCCTCGTTCTTCAGCGCCCGGACGGTGGCGACCAGCATCAGCCAGACCAGCGAGACCGGGATGAGGACCTTCCAGCCCAGCTTCATGAACTGGTCGTAGCGCACCCGGGGAAGGGTGCCGCGCAGCCAGATGAAGAAGAACAGCAGCAGCTGCACCTTGATCGTGAACCAGAGCAGCGGCCACCAGCCGTGGTTGGCCCCTTCCCAGAACGTGGAGATCGGCCAGGGTGCCTTCCACCCGCCCAGGAAGAGGGTGATCGCGACCGCCGAGACGGTGACCATGTTGACGTACTCGGCGAGCATGAACATCGCGAACTTGATGGACGAGTACTCGGTGTTGAAGCCGCCGACGAGGTCGCCCTCGGACTCCGGCATGTCGAACGGCGCGCGGTTGGTCTCGCCCACCATCGCGACGATGTAGATGATGAAGGACACCGGCAGCAGCAGGACGTACCACCTGCTCTGCTGCGACTCCACGATGGTCGACGTCGACATCGACCCGGAGTAGAGGAACACCGCCGCGAACGACATGCCCATCGCGATCTCGTACGAGATCATCTGCGCACACGAGCGCAGCCCGCCGAGCAGCGGATACGTCGAACCGGACGACCAGCCCGCCAGCACGATGCCGTAGATGCCGACCGAGGCCGTGGCCAGGATGTAGAGGATGCCGATCGGCAGGTCGGTCAGCTGCATCGGGGTACGGACCCCGAAGATCGAGATCTCGTTGCCGGCCGGACCGAAGGGGATCACCGCGATCGCCATGAAGGCCGGGATGGCCGCCACGACCGGCGCGAGAATGTAGACCACCTTGTCGGCCCGCTTGACGACCAGGTCCTCCTTCAGCATCAGCTTGATGCCGTCGGCGAGGGACTGGAGCATCCCCCAGGGGCCGTGCCGGTTGGGGCCGATGCGCAGCTGCATCCAGGCGACGACCTTGCGTTCCCAGACGATCGAGAACAGCACCGTCAGCATCAGGAACGCGAAGCAGAAGACCGCCTTGATGACGACGAGCCACCACGGGTCGCGGCCGAACATCGACAGGTCTTCCTGCGCCAGCGCGCTGCCGGCGGCGGCGAGTTGATCGAGCTGCTGCATCATGCGTCCACCTCCTCGGCCGGCGCCGGGGTGCCCGGGACGGCGGAGATCTTCACCAGGTCACCGGGTTGCGCCCCGGTGTCGGCGGCGACGCCACCGCCCATGGAGTTGAGCGGCAGCCACACCACCCGGTCGGGCATCGGCGTGACCTGGAGCGGCAGGTGGACCGCGCCGGCCGGTCCGGTGACCGCCAGCAGGTCACCGTCCTTGACCCCGGTCTCCTGCGCGGTGATCTGCGACAGCCGGGCGACGGCGGCGTGCCGCGTGCCGGCCAGCGCCTCGTCGCCCTCCTGGAGCAGCCCCTGGTCCAGGAGGAGCCGGTGTCCGGCGAGGACCGCCTCACCGCTGTCGGGGCGGGGCAGCGGGCGGCCGCTCTCCATGGGCTCGCCCGCGTGCGGGCCGTCCCAGCCACCGAGCCGGTCCAGCTCGCGGCGTACGGAGCGGATGTCCGGCAGCGCGAGGTGGACGTCCATCGCATCGGCGAGCATGTGCAGCACCCGGGAGTCCGGCAGCAGATGCCGCCGGGTCATCTGGTCCGGCTTGAGGGCGGCCTCGAACAGCCGCGCCCGGCCCTCCCAGTTGAGGAACGTGCCGGCCTTCTCGACCACGGCCGCCACCGGCAGGACCACGTCCGCCCGGTCGGTGACCTGCGAGGGCCGCAGCTCCAGGCTGACCAGGAAGCCGACCTCGTCCAGGGCGGCCAGCGCCCGGACCGGGTCCGGCAGGTCCGCGACCTCGACGCCCGCCACGAGGAGCGCGCCGATCTCGCCGGTCGCCGCGGCCTCGATGATCTGGCCGGTGTCCCGGCCGTGCCGGTGCGGCAGCGCGGCCACGCCCCAGGCGGCCGCGACCTCGTCGCGGGCCCGCGGGTCGGTGGCCGGCCGGCCACCGGGCAGCAGACCGGGCAGCGCGCCCGCCTCGACGGCGCCGCGTTCGCCGGCCCGCCGGGGGATCCACACCAGGCGGGCGCCGGTGGCACGGGCGGCGCGGACGGCGGCGGTCAGTGCGCCGGGCACCGCCGCCAGCCGCTCGCCGACGATGATCACCGCGCCGTCGGCCCGCAGCGCCTCGGCCGCGGCCTGCCCCGCACCGTCCAGGCCGACGCCGCCCGCGAGCGCGTCCAGCCATTCGGTCTCGGTGCCGGGCGCGGACGGCAGCAGCGTGCCACCGGCCTTGATCAGCCCGCGCGAGGCGTGACCGGCCAGCCCGTAGGTGCGCTGTCCGCTCCTGCGGTGCGCCTTGCGCAGCCGCAGGAAGACGCCCGGGGCCTCCTCCTCGGCCTCGATACCGGCCAGCAGAACGGCCGGCGCGTTCTCCAGCGCGGTGTACGTGACGCCCTCGCCGTCCAGATCCCGGCCGCGGCCGGCGACCCGGGACGCCAGGAAGTCGGCCTCCTCGGCGCTGTGCAGCCGCGCCCGGAAGTCGATGTCGTTGGTGTTCAGCGCGATCCGGGCGAACTTGGCGTAGGCGTAGGCGTCCTCGACGGTCAGCCGGCCGCCGGTCAGCACGCCCGTGCGCCCCTTGGCCGCGGCCAGTCCGCGGGCCGCCGTCTCCACGGCCATGGGCCAGCTCGCCGGCTCCAGTTCGCCGGACTCCGGGTTGCGCACGAGCGGGTGCTCCAGCCGGTCACGCTGCTGCGCGTACCGGAAGGCGAACCGCCCCTTGTCGCAGATCCACTCCTCGTTGACCTCGGGGTCGTTCGCCGCCAGCCGCCGCATGACCTTGCCGCGCCGGTGGTCCGTACGGGTCGCACAGCCGCCCGCGCAGTGCTCGCACACCGACGGCGAGGAGACCAGGTCGAAGGGGCGGGAGCGGAAGCGGTACGCGGCGGAGGTGAGCGCGCCGACCGGGCAGATCTGGATGGTGTTGCCGGAGAAGTACGACTGGAAGGGGTCGCCCTCGCCGGTGCCGACCTGCTGGAGGGCACCGCGCTCGACGAGCTCGATCATCGGGTCGCCGGCGATCTGGTTGCTGAAGCGGGTGCAGCGCGCACACAGCACGCACCGTTCGCGGTCCAGCAGCACCTGCGTGGAGATCGGCACCGGCTTGGCGAAGGTGCGCTTCTTGCCGTCGAAGCGCGACTCCGGGTCGCCGACCTGCATCGCCTGGTTCTGAAGCGGGCACTCACCGCCCTTGTCGCAGACCGGGCAGTCCAGCGGGTGGTTGATCAGCAGCAGCTCCATCACCCCGCGCTGGGCCTTCTCGGCCACCGGCGAGGTGAGCTGCGACTTGACGACCATGCCGTCGGTGCAGGTGATGGTGCACGAGGCCATCGGCTTGCGCTGGCCCTCGACCTCGACGATGCACTGCCGGCAGGCGCCCGCCGGGTCCAGCAGCGGGTGGTCGCAGAAGCGCGGGATCTCGATGCCGAGGAGCTCGGCGGCACGGATGACCAGCGTCCCCTTGGGGACGGAGATCTCGATGCCGTCGATCGTCAGGGTGACGAGGTCCTCCGGCGGGATCGCCGCCTCGCCGCCCCCGGTGGGGGCATTGGTCGTGACGGTCATGCGTTCACCCCCTGGTGAGCGTCGTTGTCGCCCCACAGGGTCGACTTGGCCGGGTCGAAGGGGCAGCCCTTGCCGGTGATGTGCTGCTCGTACTCCTCGCGGAAGTACTTCAGCGAGGAGAAGATCGGCGAGGCGGCGCCGTCGCCGAGGGCGCAGAAGGACTTGCCGTTGATGTTGTCGGCGATGTCGTCGATCTTGTCGAGGTCGTCCATCACGCCCTTGCCGGCCTCGATGTCGCGCAGCAACTGCACCAGCCAGTAGGTCCCTTCACGGCAGGGCGTGCACTTGCCGCAGGACTCGTGCGCATAGAACTCGGTCCAGCGGGTGACCGCGCGGACGACGCAGGTGGTCTCGTCGAAGCACTGGAGCGCCTTGGTGCCGAGCATCGAGCCGGCCGCGCCGACGCCCTCGTAGTCGAGGGGGACGTCGAGGTGCTCGTCGGTGAACATCGGCGTCGAGGAGCCGCCCGGCGTCCAGAACTTCAGCCGGTGGCCGCGGCGCATACCGCCGCTCATGTCCAGCAGCTGGCGCAGCGTGACGCCCAACGGGGCTTCGTACTGGCCCGGGTTGGTGACATGGCCGCTGAGCGAGTAGAGCGTGAAGCCCGGGGACTTCTCGCTGCCCATCGACCGGAACCAGTCCTTGCCCCTGTTCATGATCGCGGGAACCGAGGCGATGGACTCGACGTTGTTCACGACGGTGGGGCAGGCGTAGAGGCCCGCCACCGCCGGGAAGGGGGGACGCAGCCGGGGCTGTCCGCGACGGCCCTCCAGGGAGTCGAGCAGCGCGGTTTCCTCACCGCAGATGTACGCACCGGCGCCCGCGTGCACGATCACGTCGAGGTCGAGGCCCGAGCCCAGGATGTTCTTCCCGAGGTAGCCCGCCGCATAGGCCTCGCGCACGGCCTCGTGCAGCCGGCGCAGGACGGGTACGACCTCGCCGCGCAGATAGATGAAGGCGTGGTGCGAGCGGATCGCATGGCAGGCGATCACGATCCCCTCGATGAGGGAGTGCGGGTTGGCGAAGAGGAGCGGGATGTCCTTGCAGGTCCCGGGCTCCGACTCGTCGGCGTTGACGACCAGGTAGTGCGGTTTGCCGTCGCCCTGCGGGATGAACTGCCACTTCATCCCGGTCGGGAAGCCGGCGCCGCCGCGGCCGCGCAGCCCGGAGTCCTTGACGTAGGCGATGACGTCGTCCGGGGGCATCGCGAGCGCCTTGCGCAGGCCTTCGTAGCCCTCGTGCCGGCGGTAGGTCTCCAGCCTCCAGGGTTCGGGCTGGTCCCAGAAGGCGGACAGCACGGGCGTCAGAAGCTTCTCGGGGCTGATCTCCCCGCCGGCCTCCGGCCGGGAGGCGCCCCCGTGTTCGGCTGCCACTGTCATCACTCCCCCTCCTCTGCTGTGGGGCCGGCCGGGTGCTGGTCGTCCGAGGCCGAGGTCTGCTGCGGTGCGTCGTGGGAGCTGGGGTGCCCGGCGGGCGGCTCGTCGGCGGGGTGGCCGGACGGGGGTTCGCCGCCGGTCCCGTCGGTGGGGCCGTCGGTGGTGGCACGCGGCGCGATGACGTGGTCGGCGCCGCGGCCGGGGACGGCTTCGCCCTTGGCGAGCCGCAGCCCGATCAGCGAGGCGGCGCCCGCTCCGCCGGTGGCCTCGACGGCGCCCGGCCGCTCGTCCGGGAATCCGGCGAGCATCCGGGCCGTGTCCTTGAAGGTGCACAGCGGTGCCCCGCGGGTGGGCTCGACGCTCCGGCCGGCCCGCAGGTCGTCGACCAGCTGCCGGGCGGACCGCGGGGTCTGGTTGTCGAAGAACTCCCAGTTGACCATCACGACCGGGGCGAAGTCGCAGGCCGCATTGCACTCGATGTGTTCGAGGGTGACGGCGCCGTCCTCGGTGGTCTCGCCGTTGCCGACGCCGAGGTACTCCTTGAGGTCCTCGAAGATGGCGTCGCCGCCCATCACCGCGCAGAGCGTGTTGGTGCAGACCCCGACCTGGTAGTCACCGCTCGCCTTGCGGCGGTACATGGAGTAGAAGGTCGAGACCGCGGTGACCTCGGCGGTGGTCAGGTCGAGCAGCTCGGCGCAGAAGCGGATGCCGGTGCGGGTGACGTGCCCCTCCTCGGCCTGGACGAGGTGCAGCAGCGGCAGCAGCGCCGAGCGCGCGCCGGGGTAGCGGGCGATCACCTCCTTGGCGTCCGCTTCCAGCCGGGCCCGTACGTCCACCGGATAGTCGGGGGCGGGGAGCGCGGGCATCCCCAGCTGCACGTCATGGTTTGCCGGAGTGGCGTTCACCGGTCGACGCCTCCCATCACGGGGTCGATGGACGCGACGGCGACGATGACGTCGGCGACCTGGCCGCCTTCGCACATCGCCGCCATGGCCTGGAGGTTGGTGAAGGACGGGTCGCGGAAGTGCACCCGGTAGGGACGGGTGCCGCCGTCGCTGACCACGTGCACGCCCAGCTCGCCCTTGGGCGACTCGACGGCGGCGTAGGCCTGTCCCGGCGGGACCCGGAAGCCCTCGGTCACCAGCTTGAAGTGGTGGATCAGGGCCTCCATCGAGGTGCCCATGATCTTCTTGATGTGGTCGAGGGAGTTGCCCAGGCCGTCCGGGCCCAGGGCCAGCTGCGCGGGCCAGGCGATCTTCTTGTCCGCGACCATCACCGGGCCGGGCTCCAGCCGGTCCAGGCACTGCTCGACGATCCGCAGCGACTGGCGCATCTCCTCCAGCCGGATCAGGAACCGGCCGTAGGAGTCGCAGGTGTCGGCGGTCGGCACCTCGAAGTCGTAGGTCTCGTAACCGCAGTACGGCTGGGTCTTGCGCAGGTCGTGCGGCAGTCCGGCGGAGCGCACGATGGGCCCGGTGGCACCGGTGGCCATGCAGCCGGCCAGGTCGAGATAGCCGATGCCTTCCATACGGCCCTTGAACACCGGGTTGCCGGTGGCGAGCTTGTCGTACTCGCCGATGTTCTTGCGCATCTTCTTCACGAACTCACGCACCTGGTCGACCGCGCCCGGGGGCAGGTCCTGCGCGAGGCCGCCGGGCCGGATGTAGGCGTGGTTCATCCGCAGGCCGGTGATCAGCTCGTAGAGGTCGAGGATGAGTTCCCGGTCGCGGAAGCCGTAGATCATGATCGTGGTGGCGCCCAGCTCCATCCCGCCGGTGGCGATCGCCACCAGGTGGGAGGACATCCGGTTGAGCTCCATCAGCAGCACGCGGATGACGGTGGCCCGGTCGGGGATCTGGTCGGTGATCCCGAGCAGCTTCTCCACGGCGAGGCAGTAGGCCGTCTCGTTGAAGAAGGGGGTGAGGTAATCCATCCTCGTGACGAAGGTGGTGCCCTGCGTCCAGGTCCGGTATTCGAGGTTCTTCTCGATGCCGGTGTGCAGATAGCCGATGCCGCAGCGGGCCTCGGTGACGGTCTCGCCGTCGATCTCCAGGATCAGCCGGAGCACGCCGTGGGTGGAGGGGTGCTGCGGCCCCATGTTGACGATGATCCGCTCGTCGTCGGACTTCACGGCGGCGGCCGCGATCTCGTCCCAGTCGCCACCGGAGACGTTGTAGACGGTGCCCTCGGTGGTCTCCCTGGCCAGCGACTCCGTCGTGTCGAAGTCGCTCGACGTGTGGTGGCCGGACGAGGAGTGGGAGTGCGGTGCAGTAGTCATCAGCTGTACGACCTCCGCTGGTCGGGAGCCGGAATCTGGGCGCCCTTGTACTCGACGGGGATGCCGCCGAGCGGGTAGTCCTTGCGCTGCGGGAAGCCCTGCCAGTCGTCGGGCATCATGATCCGGGTCAGCGCCGGGTGGCCGTCGAAAACGATTCCGAAGAAGTCGTAGGTCTCGCGCTCGTGCCAGTCGTTGGTCGGATAGACCTCCACGAGCGAGGGCACGTGCGGGTCGGCGTCCGGGGCGGAGACCTCCAGCCGGATCAGCCGGTTGTGGGTGATCGAGCGCAGGTGGTAGACGGCGTGCAGCTCGCGGCCCTTGTCGCCGGGGAAGTGCACCCCGCTCACGCCCGTACACAGCTCGAAACGCAGCGCGGGGTCGTCGCGCAGGGTCCTGGCGACCGTCGGCAGATAGGCGCGCTCGATGTGGAAGGTCAGCTCGGCGCGGTCCACGACCGTCTTCTCGATGACGTTCTCGGGGATCAGGCCCTGTTCGTCGAGGGCGCCCTCCAGCTCATCGGCGATCTCGTCGAACTCTCCGTAGCCTCCCCCGCCACCACGCGGTCCGCCGTACGGCCGCTGGGTCGCGCCGGGCAGCCGGACGGTCCGGACGAGGCCGCCGTAGCCGCTGGTGTCGCCGCCGTTGTCGGCGCCGAACATCCCGCGGCGGGTGCCGATCACCTCGCCGGTGTCGTCGCGCTGCGCGGGAACGGCGTCCTCCTGGCCGTTCTGGCCGTCCGGCTCGCCGGGACCCTCAGGGTTCTTCTGCTCACTCACCGCAGCAGCCCCTTCATCTCGATCAGCGGGAGCGCCTTGAGCGCCGCGTCCTCCGCCTCACGGGCGGCCTGCTGCTGATTGACCCCGAGCTTGGTGTTCTGGATCTTCTGATGCAGCTTGAGAATGGCGTCCATGAGCATCTCGGGACGCGGCGGGCAGCCCGGCAAGTAGATGTCGACGGGAACGATGTGGTCGACGCCCTGCACAATCGCGTAGTTATTGAACATTCCGCCCGATGAGGCGCAAACCCCCATGGAAATCACCCACTTCGGGTCCGGCATCTGGTCGTAGACCTGCCGCAGAACGGGCGCCATCTTCTGGCTCACCCGGCCGGCCACGATCATCAGATCCGCCTGCCGCGGTGAGCCGCGGAAGACCTCCATGCCGAAGCGGGCCAGGTCGTAGCGCCCGGCGCCGGTCGTCATCATCTCGATGGCGCAGCAGGCCAGCCCGAAGGTCGCGGGGAAGACCGATGATTTGCGCACCCAGCCCGCGGCCTGCTCGACAGTGGTCAGCAAAAAGCCGCTCGGCAGCTTCTCTTCAAGTCCCATGTGTGACCCCTAGTCCCATTCCAGGCCGCCACGACGCCAGACATAGGCGTAGGCGACGAAGACGGTGAGCGCGAAGAGGAGCATCTCGACGAGCCCGAACAGCCCCAGGGCGTCGAAGGTGACGGCCCAGGGATAGAGGAAGACGATCTCGATGTCGAAGACGATGAAGAGCATCGCCGTCAGGTAGTACTTGATCGGGAAGCGACCGCCACCGGACGGATGTGGCGTCGGCTCGATTCCGCACTCGTACGCCTCGAGCTTGGCCCGGTTGTAGCGCCTGGGCCCGACGAGGGTGGCCATCACGACGGAGAAGATCGCAAAGCCTGCCCCGAGGGCTCCCAGTACGAGGATGGGCGCGTAAGCGTTCACCGTCCTCGCTCCCTTCAGTCGACGATGACTGGATGGCGGTCCGCTCGGGCCTTCCGGCTGCCCCATGGAGATCGTGCATATGTGAGGCAGTTCACAAGCCCGAACCGCCAGCATCTTATGCCCGCTGGTCTGTGATCTGCGACACGGGAGTGGACAACGCCTTTGTGATCTCCACCACCCGGCGAAGGATCATGAAGTCGGATGAGCGGTGATCTTCATACGTGAAGCGCGCGAGTGATCACGAGAGGTGACATTCACCTGGGTTACCGCTGGTCAGGGCGGGGTTGCCACTATCAAGTGGTAGCCGCTACAGGCAAATTGGTGCTGGACGCAGCCAACTGCTATATGCGGAGGGCCCGTAGGCATGGTCCGCTCGTGACCGGACCGTGATCGTCGGCGCGTGCTTCGATTCACGAGCGAGCGGGCCGCGCGAGATCACAGGAACATAACGGACACTCAAGAGTGACCTATCCCACGCTATTTCCAGCACTAAGCCCTTGACGCACGGGAAGCCTTGGCGTGGCGGATGGGGAAGTGATAGGCGCCCACCGTCCCCGCATCGAGCAGCAAATGCCATGCGTAGGAACATGATCGCGAAATTCGGACATCCCGCCGCGGGCTCGGTGGGCAGCCAAAAGTCCGTTTTATTCGCCGCGTACACGTCAAGTGTGGCGCACTGCACCTTTCTTGGCAGCAACCTGTGGCTCCTGATAGCCGTTGTTGCCATGTCCCCGAACGCACTCATACCCAGCCACCGGAAGCCCCGCCGTCCTTCCGCGTCCTCCCGGGCGTTGCGCGCGGGCGTGACCGGTGGCTTCCTCACCCTCGCGGTGACCGGCGCCACCGTCCCGGCCAACGCCGCGGAGAAGCCCGTCGCCGAAACCCAGGAGATGCCGACGATCACGACGGCGCTCGCCACCAGCGCCGCCAAGAGCGCCGACACTGCCGAGCAGGTCGCGTTCAACTACGAGCGCCAGGCCCTCCAGGACAGCGCCTTCTCCAAGGCCGCCAAGGCCGCCGAGAAGCACAAGGCCGAGGCCGTGAAGAAGGCCAAGGCCGAGGCCAAGAAGAAGGCCGAGGAAGCCCGCAAGGCCAAGGAGGCCGCGCAGGCCCGTGCCTCGCGCTCCTCCGAGCGTTCGACCCTGTCCGCGCCCTCGTCGTCCACCGCCACCGGCAGCACCGCCACGCTCGTCTCCTTCCTCAAGGCGCAGCTGGGCAAGGCGTACGTGCTCGGCGCCACCGGCTCCTCTGCGTACGACTGCTCCGGCCTGACCCAGGCCGCGTTCAAGCAGGTCGGTATCGACCTGCCGCGGGTGTCGCAGGACCAGTCCACCGCCGGCACCCAGGTCGGCCTGGACAACCTCCAGGTCGGCGACATCCTGTACTGGGGCAGCGCGGGCAGCGCCTACCACGTCGGTGTCTACGTCGGTGACGGCAACTTCATCGGCGCCCAGAACTCCAGCACCGGCATCGTCGAGCGCCCGCTCAACTACGACATGCCGACCGGCGCGGTGCGCGTCCTCTAGGACCGCCGCACTCTTGGTTCCTCACCAGGACCGTCTCTTCCGCCGCTCGGGAGGGACGGTCCTTCGGCATGCGGGCCCGCGGGCCGCCTTCGGGCCGTGAGACGGCCGAATCGCGCCGTGCAGCGCCGGTTTCAAGCCAGGTACCGGGCCGGTGGCCGCCCGTAGAGCTACCCCGTCACGGCGCGCGCCGTTGCACCTCTCGCCATATGCCGCACATATGCCACTTCGGCTCCGTGCGGCCTCCGCAGAGAGAGGGTCACCGCGCTCCGATGAACACCCACCGCACCGCCCGCCGCCTCGTCACCCGGGCCGCGACGGCCGCCGCACTGGCCACCGCGCTCGGCCTGGGCGCCGTCCCCGTCGCGACCGCCACCGGCCCGTCCGCCGCGGCGCCCTCCGTCCGCCCCGCGGGCACCGACCCCGACGGCAGCTGGCACCGGGACGGGCTGCGTCTGAAGGCCGCCGACAACAAGAAGGTGGACGCCTTCGTCCTCCACGCCCGGCGGGCCGAGCGTGCCATCAGCCCCGAGGTACGCGCGGCCGCCAGGATCAGCCATGCCGAGCTGATCGGGTTCGACCAGCGGCTGAAGTCGCCGGACTCGCTCAAGCGCAAGGTCGCCACCTCGATGCAGGAGTCACCGGGGCGGTCGGTGGACACCTCGCTCGGCATGATCAATGACGCGGTCCGCTTCACCCTCCAGTGGCCCGCAGACCACTACAGCCAGGGCGTCCACACCGCGGCCGGGCTGCTGTCCGCGTGGGGCAACGACTCCACCCGCTGGGCCAACACCTGGAACCGGACCGCCGGCTACAAGGCGATCAACTCCGCCTGGCGCGCGCCCCGCTCCCACCAGCTCTTCGAGGTCCAGTTCCACACCCCCGAGAGCAAGGCGGCCCAGCTGGAGACCCACAAGCTGTACGAGGAGCAGCGGCTGCCCGGCACTCCCCGGGAGCGGGTGCGGGAACTTCAGGACCAGCAGAACGCGATCTTCGCGGCGGTACCGGTGCCTCCGGGCGCCGAGCGGCTGACCGCCCCGGCCCGCCGGGTGCCGGCCCCGGACCCGGCACGCCGGCTCCCCGTCCCGGCTCACGCCCCGGCCGCCTGAGGGGGCCCTCGCCCACGGCAAGCGGCCCGCCGGATGCACCGACGGGCCGCAGAGGCCTCTTCCCGGGCCGTCACGGGCATACGGCCGCAACACGCCCCAACGGGCCGCCAACGGGCTTACCCACCCCCAACGGGGCCCACCAGGCCGCTCCAGAGCCCTCCAGACCGCTCCAAGGGCATCAGGACGCATCAGGGCGTCGGTGACCGGACGCGCTACCGGCCCGCACCCGCCGGCTGCCCGGTGGTCGCATGGAGCCGGTTGAAGAGGTCGGTGACACCGGTCGTCAGGCGGGCGCCCTGCGCCCGCCCCGTCCCTGCGTCACGACTTCGGCGCGACCTTGCTCAGGCCGTTGATGATGCGGTCCATCGCGTCGCCGCCCGTGGGGTCGGTGAGGTTGGCGAGCATCTTGAGGGTGAAACGCATCAGCAGCGGGTGGGTCAGACCACGCTGGGTGGCGATCTTCATGACCTTGGGGTTGCCGATGAGCTTCACAAAGGCGCGGCCGAGGGAGTAGTAACCGCCGTAGGTGTCCTTGAGGATCTTGGGGTAGCGCTGTAGGGCCAGTTCGCGCTGCGTGTAGGTGGCGCGGGCGTGTGCCTGCACGATGACCTCGGCGGCGATCGCGCCGGACTCCATGGCGTAGGCGATGCCCTCGCCGTTGAACGGGTTGACCAGCCCGCCCGCGTCACCGACCAGCAGCAGGCCCTTGGTGTAGTGCGGCTGGCGGTTGAAGGCCATGGGGAGCGCGGCGCCGCGGATCGGGCCGGTCATGTTCTCCGGGGTGTAGCCCCAGTCGGCGGGCATCGAGGCGCACCACGCCTTGAGGATCTCCCGCCAGTCCAGCTCCTTGAAAGCGGAGCTGGAGTTGAGGATGCCGAGGCCGACGTTGCTCGTGCCGTCGCCCATGCCGAAGATCCAGCCGTAGCCGGGCAGCAGCCGGTCCTCGGCGCCGCGGCGGTCCCACAGTTCGAGCCAGGACTCCAGGTAGTCGTCGTCGTGGCGGGGCGAGGTGAAGTACGTACGGACGGCCACGCCCATGGGGCGGTCCTCGCGGCGGTGCAGGCCCATGGCCAGCGAGAGCCGGGTGGAGTTGCCGTCGGCGGCGACGACCAGCGGGGCGTGGAAGGTGACCGGGGTCTTCTCCTCGCCGAGCTTGGCGTGCACGCCGGTGATGTGGCCGGTCAGCTCGTGGACGATCGGCGCACCCACATTGCAGCGCTCGTAGAGCCGCGCGCCGGCCTTCTGCGCCTGCCGGGCGAGCTGCTCGTCGAAGTCGTCGCGCTTACGGACCAGTCCGTAGTCGGGGTAGGAGGCCAGCTCCGGCCAGTCGAGCTGGAGGCGGGAGCCGCCGCCGATGATCCGCAGGCCCTTGTTGCGCAGCCAGCCCGCTTCCTCGGAGATGTCGATCCCCATCGCGACCAGCTGCTTGGTGGCGCGGGGGGTCAGCCCGTCGCCGCAGACCTTCTCGCGCGGGAAGGCGGTCTTCTCCAGAAGGAGCACGTCCAGACCGGACTTGGCGAGGTGATAGGCGGTCGCCGAGCCGGCGGGCCCGGCACCGACGACGATCACGTCCGCGCTGTGCTCCGAGCGGGCTGTGGTCACGGAATCGGTCACGGACGCGGACTCGGTCACGGCGCTGTCTCCCGGAAGTCGATCTGGATATCTGGGTGCCGACCGGCACTGGGCACGTGCAGTCTATGGGGGCCGTGGTGATCAGAACCTGAAGGGTTGTGCCGTGAAGTCTGTGAACACCCCGCCCGCGAACCGGCCGCTCCCCGCCGTCGAGCTGCGCGTGCCCACCGAGGAGGACGCGATGAACTGGCACCGGGTCTTCGACGACCCGGAGGTGATGGAGTTCCACGGTGGCGCACCCGCCGAACTCTCCGTATACGAGGAGCTCACCGCGCGCCAGCGCAGACACCACGCGGAGCGGGGATTCTGCCTGTTCACGCTGCTGGATCCGGCGGACGGCGCGGTCATCGGCTTCACCGGCGCCCAGCCGTGGCCGTGGGACTGGGGCCCGGCGGGCGAGATCGAGATCGGCTGGCGGCTCGGCCGCGCGTACTGGGGCAAGGGCTATGCCACAGCCGCGGCGCAGGAGGCGCTGGATGCCGTGCGCACGGCCGGGGTCCGCCATGTGGTCGCCATGGTGGATGCGCGCAATGAGCGGTCGATCGCGGTGACCCGGCGGCTGGGGATGCGGCAGGCGGAGACGGTGCTCACGCCGCGGGGAAAGCGGACGGCGTACTGCCATCGGCTGGATGTGTGAGCCGTACGCGGCAAGAGGGGCCGGCGCGCGCCGGCCCCTCTTGCCGTCCGTTCAGCCCTCGGCCGGCCTGCTCGCCCGGTGCAGCGCCACGATGCCGCCGGTCAGATTGCGCCAGGCCACCCCGGTCCAGCCCACGCCCTGCATGCGGGCGGCGAGTTCGGGCTGGTTCGGCCACGTACGGATGGACTCGGCGAGATAGACATAGGCGTCCGGGTTGCTGCTGACCGCACGGGCGACCGGCGGCAGCGCGCGCATCAGATACTCGGTGTAGACGGTCCGGAACGGCGCCCAGGTCGGCTCGCTGAACTCGCAGATCACGACCCGGCCGCCGGGCTTGGTGACCCGGTAGAGCTCCGCCAGCGCGGCGTCGGTGTCCTGGATGTTGCGCAGCCCGAAGGAGATGGTGACGGCGTCGAACACCCCGTCCGCGAACGGCAGCCGGGTGCCGTCGCCGGCGGTGAACGGCAGCCACGGCTGGCGCTTCTTGCCCTCCCGCAGCATGCCGACGGAGAAGTCGCACGGCACGACGTAGGCACCGGTCCGGGCGAACGGCAGCGAGGAGGTGCCGGTGCCGGCCGCGAGGTCGAGCACCCGCTCGGCGGGCCGGGCGGCCACCGCGCGGTCCACCTCCTTGCGCCAGAGCCGCGCCTGCCCCAGGGACAGCACGTCGTTGGTGAGGTCGTAGCGCGCCGCCACGTCGTCGAACATCGCGGCGACTTCGTGCGGCTGCTTGTCCAGGGATGCTCGGGTCACCCGGCCATTGTCCACCGTGCCGGGGCCGGCGCCCGCACCGGGCACGGCCTGATTGCCGGGCGGCGGTTTCAGCGGCGGCGGAAGACGAGGCGGCCGTGGAGTGCGGTGACCACGCAGCCGCCGTCCTCGGCGAAGACGGCGAAGTCGGCACAGCCGCCGGCCACCAGGGAGCGCGGGACACGCCCCGCCAGCTCCCGCAGGCCGGAGCGCTCCACGGCCGTGCGGACCGCGGGGCGGTGGAAGGGCCCAGTCAGCGCCGTGGTCCCGGTGGCCATCAGGCGTTGCAGTCCGCGCCGGGCGCTCGCGCCCCAGCGGGCGTCGGTCATGCCGAGGGCGGTGAGCGCCTCGCCGGTGACCGGCTCGCTGCCGAGGGCGTCCGCCTCGCGCGGGTCGGGGTGGTAGGCCGCCTCCAGCAGGGCGGCGCCGTCCGGTTCGTAGCGGCCGGGCGTCAGCACACCGTCCCACTCCCGGACGCGGGCCTGTGCGCCGTACTCCGCGAACAGCTCGTCGAACGGCCCGACGGCGGCCAGGCGGTCGCCCCTGACGACGACCGCGTATCCGGCCTCGTCCGCCTGGCCGTGATCCGGACCGTCCACGACCGGGCGGACCGCGCGCACCCGGTGAATCGTCAGCACGGCAGGCTCAGTTGGCCTCGACGAGCTTCAGCTCCGGATGCGCCGTGCCACCCTCGATCGCCGTCGACGAGAGATGCGAGACGACCTTGTCGTCGACGGGGTCGTTGGCGGGGTCGTCGTGCACGAGCAGGTGCTCGTAGGTGGTGGCGCGCTGCGCCGGGACCCGGTCCGCCTTGCGGATCAGGTCGATGATCTCCATGCGGTTGGAGCGGTGCTTGGCACCGGCCGAGGAGACCACGTTCTCCTCCAGCATGATCGAGCCGAGGTCGTCCGCGCCGTAGTGCAGCGACAGCTGGCCGATCTCCTTGCCGGTGGTCAGCCAGGAGCCCTGGATGTGCGCGACGTTGTCGAAGAAGATCCGGGCGAGGGCGATGATGCGCAGGTACTCGAAGAGGGTGGCCTGCGTCTGGCCCTTCAGGTGGTTGTTCTCCGGCTGGTAGGTGTACGGGATGAAGGCGCGGAAGCCGCCCGTACGGTCCTGGACGTCGCGGATCATCCGCAGATGCTCGATCCGCTCGGCGTTGGTCTCGCCGGTGCCCATCAGCATCGTGGAGGTCGACTCCACACCCAGACCGTGCGCCACCTCCATGATCTCCAGCCAGCGCTCGCCGGACTCCTTCAGCGGGGCGATCGCCTTACGGGGGCGGGCCGGGAGGAGTTCGGCACCGGCACCCGCGAAGGAGTCGAGCCCGGCGGCATGGATGCGCGAGATCGCCTCCTCGACGGACACCTTGGAAATCCGGGCCATGTGCTCGACCTCGGACGCGCCGAGGGAGTGGATGACCAGCTGCGGGAAGGCCTTCTTGATGGCGGAGAAGTGCTCTTCGTAGTACTCGACGCCGAAGTCCGGGTGGTGGCCGCCCTGGAACATGATCTGGGTACCGCCCAGTTCGACGGTCTCCGCGCAGCGGCGCAGGATGTCGTCGAGGTCGCGGGTCCAGCCCTTGGCGGTGTCCTTGGGTGCGGCGTAGAAGGCGCAGAACCTGCACGCCGTCACGCAGACGTTGGTGTAGTTGATGTTGCGCTCGATGATGTACGTCGCGATGTGCTCGGTACCCGCGTAGCGACGGCGGCGCACGGCGTCGGCGGCCTGGCCCAGCGCATGCAGCGGAGCGGAGCGGTACAGGTCGAGCGCTTCCTCCGGCGTGATGCGGCCGCCCTGCGCGGCGCGGTCGAGTACGGACTGGAGGTCGGCGTTCTCGGTCACCGGGGCGTCCCTTTCGCAGGCGGGCATCACGAACTGAACCAGCGTACGTCAGGGGTCCGACAGCCTCGCCGCCGGTCAGCCGGCGCTTCCGCCGGACGCCCGGCCGGCGCCGGGCCCGCTCTGCCCGGCGCCTTGCCCCGCCGCCTCGTCCCGGCGCCTCGCCCCGCGCATCCTCAGCGCTTCATCTCAGCGCTTTGTCTCAGTGCTTCGTCTCAGCGCTTTGTCTCAGTGCTTTGTCTCAGTGCTTCGTCAACGTCGCCTTCGGCGTGCCGCCCGCGTCGTCCTGCGAGGCGAAGCCGAGCGTGCCGCCCTTGCCGAGCGTGTACGTCACACGGGACTTGTTGCCCGTGCAGCCGGGCCCCTGCTTGCCGTCCGGCCGCTCCATGAGCACCAGCCGCTGCCCCGTGGCCGATTCCAGCTTCGCCTTCGCCCGGCACTTCACCAGCACCGCGTCATAGGTGGTGTGGATGACGTAGTCGCCCTTGCCGCCCGGCTTGATGACGCTGGTGATCGTGCCGTTGGGGATGCCGTGCGCCGTCGTGACGCTGCCCGTCCAGGTGCCGAGGAAGGACTTGGCCACGGTGGCCCGGCCGCTGCCCGCGTCCCCCGGTTCGGTGGGCCGTGCGGTCGGCGCGCCGTCGGCCGGCGGCTTGGCGCCCGTCTGCGCCCCGCTGTCCGTGTCACCGCCCATGCCCGGCAGCAGGCGGAAGACGAACCCGGCGGTCGTCGCGACGGCGAGCGCACCGGCCACCGACAGGACCAGCGTGCAGCTCATCCGCCGCGGCCGGCCCTCGCCGCCGACCGCACCGGACAGCGCGATCCGCCGCTCCTTGGAGGCGGCGGGCGACGCCCCGGTGGGCAGGTCGGCGATGCCGGGGCCGGCCGGCTGACGGTCCGTGCCGGTGGCTGCGGGGTGGCGGCCACCGGCCGTCCCGGGATGACCGCTGCCGGCCGTCGCAGGGTGGCCGTAGCCACTTGCCGCGGACGACGGCGCCCCGCCGGCCACCGGCCAGGACGCCGGCTGTGGCGGAGGACCGGGAGGAGGACCGGGTGGCCGGCCAGGGACGCCGGGGAGGCCCGCCGCGCCCGGCGCCTGACCGGGCGGCCCGCCCGGAAGCGCACTCTCGAACGGCACCAGCCCGGACACCGCCCCGTACGACGGGTCCAACGGCCCGCCGGCCGCCCCGTACGAGGGATCCGGCGGCCCGAACGTCCCACCGGGCGACATGCCCGCCCCGCCGGGCGACACGCCCGCCGGACCGGCGCCCGCCCCGGCCGGAGCTCCGGCCTCCGCCCCCTCCCCCGCATCAAGATTCAGCAGCTCCACCGCCTGCCGGCTGACCCGCTCGACCAGCGGACCGGGCAGCCACCCGGCCCGCACCAGCCCCGCGGCGCCACCGCTCCCCTCCCCCGCGAGACGGGCCGCCAACGCCTCCGGGGCGGGACGGTCCGCGGGGTTCTTGGCCAGGCAGCCGGCCACCAGCTCCCGCAGATCGCCGACGAGCGGGGAGCCCAACTCGGGCTCCTCGTGCACGACCTTGTAGAGCAGCGCGGCGGATGAATCACCCGAGAACGGGCTGACCCCGGTCGCCGCGAAAGCCAGTACGGCGCCGAGCGAGAAGACATCGGCGGCGCCCACGGCACCCTTGCCGAGGATCTGCTCGGGCGCCATATAGCCGGGCGACCCCACCGAGACCCCCGTGGAGGTCAGCGACGCGGTGCCCTCCGTGGCCCGCGCGATCCCGAAGTCGATCAGCAGCGGCCCGTCGAGCGTCAGCAGCACATTGGACGGCTTGACGTCCCGGTGCACCAGCCCGAGCGCATGCACCGCGGCCAGCGCCTCGGCCAGCCCGGCGCCCAGCGCCCGTACGGAGTGCTCGGCCAGTGGCCCGAGGTCGGCAACGGCCTGCGTCAGCGAGGGGCCCGCGGCATAGCCGGTGGCGACCCACGGGACCGCCGCGTCCGGGTCGGCGTCCAGCACCGGCGCGGTCCAGGCGCCGCCCACCCGCCGCGCCGACTCGATCTCGCGCCGGAACCGCGCACGGAACTGGTCGTCCACGGCGAAATGCGCATGGACGGCCTTCACGGCGACGGTACGGCCGCCCGCGCTGCGTCCGAGATAGACCCGGCCCATCCCGCCCGCGCCGAGCCGGCCCAGCAGCCGGTACCCGCCCAGGACCCGTGGATCGTCCGCTGCCAACGGCTCCATGGCGCCTCCCCCTCGATACGGCGCACCCAGCTTATGACGCAGCCCCTGCCGCGCCCCCGGAACTCCGTACCCGGGACGGCCCCGGCACGGACACCGGGACGACGGCCCCGGCCCCCGGACGACGCCCCCGGCCCCGGCCCGCTCGCACCACCAGGCCTCGCGCCGCGCCCCACCGGTGGGCCTTGCGGCAGCCGGCCGGCTACCCGGCCGGCTGCTCCAGCAGGGACACCTTCACATCGGCCGGGAATCCGGTCGTCGGCCCGACCCGCCGGGCGAACTCCCTGACACCGCCCAGCTGCGCGGGCCCGAAGCGGAAGTCGAGCGTGGTGAAGTATCGCTCCAGGACCGGCTCGTCGAAGGTCTCCCAACGGGCCGCCTGCTCGGCGACCTTGGCAACCTCCTCCAGCGACAGATCACGCGAGGCGAGAAACGCCTCGTGCACCTTCTGCACCACGAGGGGCTCGCGCTCCAGGTACTCGCGCCGGGTCGCCCAGACGGCGAAGACGAACGGCAGGCCCGTCCAGTCCTTCCACATCTGGCCGAGGTCGTGCACCTCCAGGCCCAGCCGCGGCCCGTCGTGCAGATTGGCGCGCAGCGCGGCGTCGCCGATCAGCACCGCCGCGTCCGCCTCCTGCATCATCACGCCGAGGTCCGGGGGGCACGTGTAGTAGTCGGGCTGCACACCGATCTTCTCGGCCAGCAGCAGCTGGGCCAGCCGTACGGACGTACGCGACGTCGAGCCGAGGGCGACCCGGGCGCCGTCGAGCTGGTCCAGCGGCTTCTGCGACACGATCACGCAGGACATCACCGGGCCGTCGCAGCCGACGGCGAGGTCGGGGAAGGCGACGAGGTCGTCGGCGGCGCGCAGGAATTCGACGAGGGTGATCGGCGCGATGTCGAGCTCCCCGCGGACCAGCTGCTCGCTGAGCTTCTCCGGCGTGTCCTTGGTGAGGTCCAGATCGAGCAGGGTGCCCGTACGGGCGAGGCCCCAGTAAAGGGGCATGCAGTTCAGGAACTGGATGTGGCCCACTCGCGGCCGGCTGCGACGGCGGCCGGCGTCGGCTCCCGCGGGTGCGTCTCCGAAGGTTGAATTGTCCACATGCGGAGGCTAGACCTGTCTCCCGAGGGGCGGCGCGGCGGGGCGGCGTATGGACGTTAGTGCGGTCGGTTAAACGTGATCTTTGGCTCTTCCGCCTCAGGAGCAGCACATGCTACGCTCAGCGCAAGTTGCAGTTTGGTTTCCCTTGCAGTACAGAGCCTGCGGAGCATGTGACCCCGCAGGCTCTTGTAGTTTCAGACTTCTTTGCAGGTTCTGGAGCAGGGCAACCCTTTGGCCCAAGGAGGGCTTATGGCTACCGGAACCGTCAAGTGGTTCAACGCTGAAAAGGGCTTCGGCTTCATCGCCCAGGACGGCGGCGGCCCGGATGTCTTCGTCCACTACTCGGCGATCAACGCCTCTGGTTTCCGCTCCCTGGAGGAGAACCAGCAGGTGAACTTCGACGTCACGCAGGGCCCGAAGGGTCCGCAGGCGGAGAACGTTACGCCGGTCTAAGTTGCCCGGCCCGGAATTTTTTCCAGGTCGCCCCTAGCAGTACCCAAGGAGCCCCGCTCCGCCACTTCGGTGGCGAGCGGGGCTCCTGCCTTTTATCCGCCGCACCGGCTCGGCCGGCAGCTACCTGAATTCCTGGCGTCCGGCGCATGGTGCACCGAATGGCACCCGCAATACGGAATTGCCGCGGCATTGAGCGCACCGGTCCGCGTGGCGCCTTGACGCCCCGGTCGGTTTCCGGCGATGGGACAACGGAATAGCGGTCCGGCGCGCCCGTTCGCTCCCGCTACTGATCAGGCAGCCACCCGAGCTGCACCAAGGGAGTGCCCCGCTTCCGCGAAACGAAATGGGCACGCCCCGGGGGCATGGGGTGGGGGCGGGTGGTGCCGAGGATGTCCCCTTCGTGCGGATCGCCGGAGAGGACCAGCCCCTGGGCGCCGAGCTCCTTGATGCGCTGGAGGAAGGGCTCGAAGAGGGCGCGGGAGACTCCGGCGGTGGTGCGCGCGATGAGGAAGTGGATGCCGGCATCGCGGGCGAAGGGGAGGTGGTCGGTGAGCACGGCGAGGGGGTTGCCGGCGGACGAGGTCACCAGGTCGTAGTCGTCGATGACGACGAAGAAACGGGGACCGCTCCACCAGCTGCGGTCACGGAGCTGCTGCGGGGTGACGTCGGGGCCCGGACGGCGGCGTTCCATGAGACCGGCCAGGGCCTCCATGTGGCCGGTGAGCGCCGTGTCGGTGGCGGCGTATTCGAGGAGATGGTCGGGGGAGACGGCGCCGAGCAGGGTGCGCCGGTAGTCGCCGACGACGATCTTGGCCTCGTCGGCGGTGTACCGCTCGGAGATCTTGTGGGCGAGGTGGCGCAGGGCCGCGGTCTTGCCGGATTCGCTTTCGCCGAAGACGAGCAGGAAAGGGTCGGTTTCGAAGTCCACATGGACCGGTTCGAGGCTGGTCTCGCCGATGCCGATGGGAATGCCGCGGTCAGGGTGGTCGGAGCCCTTGGGAAGGTGACCGGCGGGGACCTTCCGCGGGAGGAGGCGGACCGCGGGGGCCGAGGGGCCCTGCCAGGCTTCCGCGGCCTGCCGGACGAAGGCGGCGGTGGCGTCGGCGAGTTCTGTGCCGGCGCTCCCCGAGTCGGTGCGCGGGAGGGCCGCCATGAAGTGGAGCTTGTCGGGGGTCTGGCCGCGTCCGGGGACACCAGCGGGGACATTGGCGGCGGCCTTGCGGTCGAACTCGGAGTCGAAGGGGTCGGCGAGACGGAGTTCGAGGCGGCCGAGAAGCTGGTCCTTGAGCGCGGCGCGCACCTCCATGTGCCGGGAGGCCGTCAGGACGACGTGGATACCGAAGCCGAGGCCGCGCGAGGCGATGTCGGTGACGACCGGTTCGAGCATTTCGTACGCGTCCTTGAAGGGGCCCCAGCCGTCGACGAGGAGAAAGACATCGCCCCAGGGCTGGTCCGGGAAGCGGCCTTCGGCCCGCCGGCGGCGGTAGGTGGCGATGGTGTCGATGGAGTGGGCCCGGAAGAACTCCTCCCGCTGCGCCAGGATGCCCGCGACCTCCGCGACGGTACGGCGAATGCGTTCGGGGTCGAGGCGGGAGGCGACGGAGCCGACGTGCGGGAGGTCCACCGTCGAGCTCAGGGCGCCGCCGCCGAAGTCGAGCCCGTAGAACTGGACTTCCTGCGCGGTGTGGGTGAGCGCGAACGCGCCGATCAGGGTGCGCAGCAGCGTGGACTTGCCGGACCGGGGGCCGCCGACGACCAGGAGATGGCCGGTGGCTCCGGAGAAGTCGTGGGCGAGGATTTCGCGGCGCTGTTCGAAGGGCTTGTCGACCAGGCCGAGGGGGACGGTCAGCCCGCCGGTGGCGCGGTAGGACGGGGCGTGCAGGCCGCGTTCGGGCGTGGTCGCCAGGGCGGGCAGGAGCTGGTCGAGGGCGGGGGCCTTGTCCAGGGGCGGTAGCCAGACCTGGTGGGCGGCCGGGCCCTGGCCTTCCAGCCGGCCGACGATCACGTCCAGAACGGTGTCGGCGAGGGCGTCCTCGGGCGCGGGACGGGTGCCCGTGCTCGGGCCGGTGTCCGGATCCGGCGCGATGTCGGCCGGCGGGACGGGCGGCGCCTGGAAGAGCGCGGCGCACCGCTGGACGGGGTGCAGGCCCTCGTCCGTGCCCTCGGCACCCGAGCGGTACGTCCCCGACACATAGGCAGCCTTGAAGCGGGTCATCTCGTCCGTGCCGAACTTGAGATAGCCGGAGCCCGGGACGGACGGCAGGTGATAGGCGTCGGGGACGCCGAGGGCGACACGGGATTCGGCGCCGGAGAAGGTGCGCAGGCCGATGCGGTACGAGAGGTAGGTGTCCAGACCGCGCAGGCGGCCTTCCTCCAGACGCTGGGAAGCCAGCAGGAGGTGGACGCCCAGGGAGCGGCCGATGCGGCCGATCTGGATGAACATCTCGATGAAGTCGGGCTTTGCGGTGAGCAGTTCGCTGAACTCGTCGATGACGATGACGAGCGAGGAGAGCGGGTCCAGGGCGTGTCCGGCGGCGCGGGCCTTCTCGTAGTCGTGGACATTGGCGAAGTTGCCCGCCTGGCGCAGGAGTTCCTGACGGCGCTGGAGTTCACCGCGGATGGAGTCGCCCATACGGTCGACCAGGGAGAGATCGTCGGCCAGGTTGGTGATGACGGCGGCGACGTGCGGGAGGGCGGACATCCCGGCGAAGGTGGCGCCGCCCTTGAAGTCCGCCAGGACGAAGTTCAGGGTCTCCGAGGAGTGGGTGACGGACAGCCCCAGGACGAGGGTGCGCAGGAGTTCGGACTTGCCGGAGCCGGTGGCGCCGACACAGAGGCCGTGCGGGCCCATGCCGTTCTGCGCGGCCTCCTTGAGGTCGAGCATGATCGGCCGGCCGGCCTCGTCGACACCGATGGGGACGCGGAGGCGTTCGGCCTGGGAACGGGGGCGCCAGGTGCGGGCGGTGTCGACCGAGGCGGGGTCGCCGAGGTCGAGCAGATCGGTGAAGTCGAGGTTGGCGAGCAGCGGTTCGTCGTCGTCGGTGCCCTCGATCCGCAGCGGGGCGAGCCGGCGGGCGAGGGTGTCGGCGCGTTCGAGGGAGAGCGTGTCGGGCGTGCCGTCATAGACGGAGACGGCGGATTCCAGACGGAGGCGGGCGGGGTGCACCCGTACGGACAGGCCGCCGCGCGGTTCGTCGAGTTCCCCCGGGACGACCTCGACGACGGTGACGCCCTGGAGCCCTTCGGGGGCGGCGAAGGCGGAGTCCGGGGGGACCATGCCGCCGTCCAGGACGATCACGAGGTGCGGCCGGTCCAGCAGCGGCGGGGCCTCCCGGCTGAAGCGCGGGCGGTCGGCCAGCTGGTCGCCCAGGAGGGTTTCGAGTTCGGCGAGGTCGTCGCCGAACAGGCGCTTGGTGCCGGCGCCGTCCAGGGAGCCGGGCAGTTGGGCGTGCGGCAGCCACTTGGTCCATTCCCACCGGGCGACGGCACCGGGGGCCGCGACCACGGCGACCATGAGGTCCTGCGGCGAGTGCAGCGTGATGAGTTGGCCGATCAGGGCCCGTGCGGCGCCATGGGCGGCCTCCGGGTCACCGGAGACGGTCAGGTGGTAGAAGGCGCGCATCGAGACCGCGACCGGCATGTGCTGTAGCGAGCCGTGGGCCGTGAGGAAGCGCTGCATGACTCCCGCGGTGAGCGGTTCGAGCTCGTCGACGGGCGCGGTGTCGGGAGCGACGAGCGGGGTGGCGAGCTGCTGGGTGCCCAGGCCGATACGGGCCTGGCCGAAGTCGGCGTCGCCGATCCGCCGCTCCCAGACCCGGCTGCCTTCGGCGACCACCGCCCACAGCTGGTCGGGAGCGGGATGGAGGTAGTGCTGGGCGTTGCGCTGCGAGGCTGCGGTACGGCGGATCCGGCGCCGGGTCTGCGCCAGATACTTCAGGTAGTCACGGCGACTTTGCGCCATCTCTCCCTGGGTGCCCCGGCGGTACCGGACGATCTGCGCGATCACCATGCCGAGCGTCGAGGCGAGCATCAGCGCACCCATGATGCGCATGAAGCCGGGCAGGCCCGGCATGAAGAAGAACACCACCGACGAGCCCATGCCGATCATCGGCAGGAGCTGCATCAGCACGCCCTCCTGCTGGCCACGCGGGAGTTCCGGCGGCGATTCGAGGCATAACTCGTCCGTGGGGACAACGGGCGGAAGCGCCCGCGGCGGACGCTTGACGACGATCTGGCTCACCGCGCACCAATCCCTCGCTGCGGAAGGGAAATCTCCGTACCGCTCACCCCCCTGGCGACGGCGCCTTCCGCATCGGACGATCCTACTGCCGACTAATGTGGCCAATGGGGAAGGATCATGCGCCACGGCCGGCCGGGCGCGGATCCGGGCGGCGAACAGGGGGAAGAAGTGCGAACGAGCGTGGGGACCGGTTTCCGCAGGGTGACCGTGGTCGCGCCCGACAGCCGTGTCGATGTGGCACTGCCCGAGACCATCGCGGTCTCCGACATCTATCCGGAGATCCTGCGGCTGACCCGGCAGACCCAGCCCGCGGACACGCCGACCGGCTACTACCTCTTCCGGACCGACGGCAGCGCGCTGGACAGCTCCCGCTCACTCGCCGACCAGCGGGTCGTCGACGGCGAGATGCTGCATCTGCGGCCCTTCGCGCAGTCCCTGCCGCCGGCCGTCTACGACGATGTCTGCGATGCCGTGGCCTCCGCGGTCGCCCGGGACAGACGCCTGTGGAACGACGGCATGCTGCGGGGCGTCGGCCTGGTAGGAGTGGGCGTGCTGCTCGCCCTCCTGGGAGCCGTCCTGTGGTGCGCCGATCCGGTACGCCATGACATGCACAGCCTGCCCGGCGTCATCGCCGCCACCGCCGGACTCCTGGTGGCCGCGTTCGCGGGCGTACGGGCACGCGTCTACCGCGACCAGCCGTCCGCCATCGCGCTGGGCCTGGGGGCGTTACCGATCGTGTGGGCCGCGGGCTCGGGGATCGTCGGCCCGGACAGCGGCCAGGGGGCCGGGCGGCTCCAGTTCCTGCTGGGCTGCATCGCCGCGCTCGTCGTCTCCGTCGCGCTCGTCGCGCTGTCGCCGCAGGGCGACGCCCCGTTCATCGCGGCCACGTTCGTGGCTGCCGTCGGCACCCTTGCCGCCTTCCTCGCCATCGTCACCGAGGCCTCGGCCGACCGTGCCGCCGCCGTCTGCGCACCGGTGGCGATCGGACTGATGGCCTTTCTGCCCGGCCTCTCCACCCGGCTGGCCAGACTGCCCGTCGGCTATGTCACGCCCCGCAGCCTGGCCGAAGGGGAGGGCGGCGCCGATGCCGGTGGCGCGCACCCCGCCGACGCCGGCGCCCTCGGTCCCACGGAGATGGCGGACATCGCCGCCCAGGCCCGTCGCGGCCATGAGCTGCTGCTCGGACTGCTGGGGGGCTGCTGCGCGGTCGTCATCGCTGCCGCCGGCGTCCTGGGCCTGTCGGAATCGGTGTGGGGACGGCTGCTCGCGCTCACGGCCGGCCTGGCCGCACTGCTGCGGGCCCGGCTCTTCCGCTACACCACGCAGGTGGCCTGCGCGATCGTTGCGGGGTTCGGCGCGCTGGCGCTGCTCGTCCTGGGCATGGCCGTGCGCCCACCGGCCGGCGCACTCACGGAATTCCTCGCGGGCGACCGGGCGCAGCTCGACATCCGTACCATCTGGCTGACCCTCGCGCTCGCCGGGGGCGTGGCGCTGCTGACCCTGATCGCGCTGACCGTACCGAAGCGGGGACTCACCCCGTTCTGGGGGCGCGCCCTCGATCTCGCCGACGGACTGCTGCTGCTGACCCTGCTGCCGCTGTGCCTGGCGGTCCTGGACCTGTACGGCCGGGCGCGCAGCATGACCAGTGGGTGACGCACGGACGTCGGCACAAGCGGTCGGGCCCGGAAGAAACACGACCGCGCACTCGGGTAACGGTCTCAGGGGGAACTCAGCACCATGGCATCACGGCGGGACGAGCTCAACGGCTACACCTTCGCCAAGAAGCGACTCGTGGCCGCCTTCCTCCAGCCCTCCCCCGACCGTACGGACGAAGGGGCCCCGACCCCCTTACGCTCCGTCCTCCCCGGCCTGGTCATCGCCGCACTTCTCCTGGCGGGCTTCGGCGCCTGGGGCATGTTCCGCCCCCAGGCCCCCAAGGGCTGGGACAAACCGGGTGAGCACGTCCTCCTCGGCAGCAAGTCGGCCACGCTCTACGTCGTCCTCACCACCGGCGGCAAGCCACAGCTGCACCCCGTCCTCAACATGGCCTCCGCCCGGCTGCTGCTGAAGACCGAACAGTTCAACGTCCTCAAGGTCGATGAGCACGAACTCGACAACGGGAAGATCCCGCACGGTCCGACCCTGGGCATCCCGTACGCCCCCGACCGTATTCCGGAGGCCCCGGAAGCGCAGAAGAGCAAGCGCTGGGCGGTGTGCGAACAGCCGGGCAGCAACGGCAAGGCCGTACAGAAGGCCACGTTCCTCTTCGCCGGCCGCGACGAGCACAAGGTGGAGGGGCCTGGCCGGCTGCGCGGCGGCCGGGTGCTCTACGTCCAGGCGACCGGAGACCACGGCGCCCGCTATCTGATCGACCCCCGGGGCACCAAGTACCCCATCGGCGGCGGCACATACTCCGAACTGCTGCTGCGCGCGCTGGTGGGGAGCCGGCAGCCCCAGCAGGTCACCAAGGAATGGCTGGCCACGTTCCACGACGGCACACCGGTCGCCTTCCCCGAACTTCCGGGGACGGCCGGCCGGCCGGCCCGCGTCAAGGGCCTCGGCACGGACGAGAACCGCGTGGGCATGGTGCTGCGCGCCACGACCGGCGCCGGAGCCCAGCAGTACGTCGTGCTGCCGGGCAAGGTCGTACCGGTCTCGGACTTCGTCGCACGGCTGCTCCTGTTCTCCCCGCAGACCGGCCGGCTACAGCAGCACAACGAGCCCACAGCGGTGGGCGCACAGTCCTTCACCCCGGAGAGCGGGAACCTCTTCGCGGAGAAGAAGTGGCCGCAGCAGGCCGCCGAGCAGGCCAACACCGCCGCGGCGCCGGGCAGGCGCAGCACCGTGTGCAGCGTGCTGCGCAAGGTGTCCCCGACCGGCGGCACGGACCTCAGCACCTGGGCCGGCGGGGACTACCCCCAGCAGGTCGTCAACGGCGGGACCAGCGCATACGTGACGCCCGGAACCGGCCTGCTCTACCAGCAGATCCAAGCCGGTGACGAGGCAACGGGATTGACCTTCCTGGTGACGGACACCGGCCTGCGGTACGGCGTACAGACCAACAACGACAGCAGCGCAAAGCCCTCCGGCATCGGTGCGGACGCCCAGGACGACAAGGGCGCCCAGGACGACAGGCAGAGCCAGGCAGCGAAGCAACAGCAGCAGGAGACCCACCGGGCGCAAATGCTGCTCGGCTACAAGGACATCAAGCCCGTGCGCGTCCCGGCGAACTGGTCGCAGTTCCTGCCGATGGGCCCCCGGCTGGACATCAAGGCCGCACGGCAGCCGCAGGGCTCGTAGGAACGGAGTCGGCAGGGTGAGGAGGAAGGGATCCGCGGCGTGGGCAACGGCCGCGCTGTTCGTGGCGGTGGCGGCCCCACCTGCGACGGTGGCAGGAGCGGAGGGCACCACGCCCGTACCGGAAGGGAACGGTGCCTGCACCTTCCCCATGAAGCAGCAGATCAAGGAGCGGCCCTGGGCCCTGCAACGGATCGTCTTCGACCGCCTGTGGCAGCACACCAAGGGCCGTGACGCACAGGGCCGTCCGGTCCGCGTCGCGGTGATCGACACGGGCGTCGACCACACCAATCCGCAGCTCGCCGAGGCCGTCGAGGCCAAGCACGGCGCGGACCTCCTCGGCAAGGGCAAGGACGCGGATCCCAAGGCCCCGACGGACGGCACCTACGATCCGGTGGGCCATGGCACCAAGGTCGCGGGCATCATCGCGGCCCGCCCGCGCCCCGGCACCGGATTCGTCGGCCTGGCCCCGGAGGCGCTCATCATCCCCATCCGCCAGAACGACGAGAAAGGCACCGGCAACGTCGGCACGCTGACCACCGCCATCGACAAGGCCGTGGCCGCAGGCGCCGACATCATCAACATCTCCCAGGACACGGCACGCCCCGTCCCGGAGGACTCCCGGCTCGCCCAGGCGGTACGCGAGGCACGGCGCAAGAACATCGTCGTGGTGGCCTCCGCCGGCAACGACGGCTTCGACGGCCGGCTCAAGAAGACCTATCCGGCCGCGTACGAGGGCGTCTTGGCCGTCGCCGCCTCCGACCGCAACAACGAACGCGCCGCCTTCTCCCAGAGCGGCGACTTCATCGGCGTGGCCGCTCCGGGTGTGGACATGGTCTCCACCGTCCCCAAGGGCGGCCAGTGCGTCGACAACGGCACCAGCTTCTCGGCCCCTTACGTCGCCGGCATCGCGGCCCTCCTCCGGGCCGAGCACCGCGACTGGAAGGAATCCCAGATCGTCGCCCAGATCGAGCAGACCGCCGAACGCTCCGTCAACGGCCGGGACAGCTTCGTGGGCTGGGGCGTCGTCGACCCGGTGCGCGCGCTGACCGAGGACGACCGCCCCCTCGACCACGCAAGGGCGGACGACGGCCCGCCCCGGGCCGCTCCCCCGGACCCGGTCACCCCGGTGGACGGTGAGACTCCGCAGAAACGGATGGAGCGATATGCGACATACGGTCTGGGCTCAGGAGGCGTTGCGGTGGCGGTCATCGCGGGAGTGGCGGTCATCCGACGGGACATCCGCAGGCGGACAGCGGCTTCTGCGGCGGAAACCGCGACGGCGCCCCCACAAGTCAATGAGTAGCCGTACTCAGATTCCAGCGGAATGGAGCTCTCCGGCCCCGAAACCGCGCCCGCTCCCTTTGCCTCGGGCTTTCCACGAGCCTGCCCATCATTGGCGAATTATGAACGGTACCGACTCCACACCATCGGCCGTTGTCAGTGGTGGTGACTAGAGTGACTCATGAAGTTACTGACTTACGGGGGGAGTCACAGTGGGGGCTGACGAGAGCACAGGCGTGCAGGTGAACGGGGCGGGGGGCGGCGGCGCAGGCGGGTCGTTCGAAGTCGACCCCGAGGAGCTGGCGAAGTTGAAACGGCGCGTGGATGAGCTGCTGGACCGGCTCAAGGGCTCGAATGCGGATCACCGTGCGCTCAGCCACCGCAAGATCGCTTCGTCTTCCTTCGGCCAGGGATTCATCGAGGCGCAGGGCCTCGCTGACACCTACGAAAAGGTGTTGTCCCAACTCGAGACATTCTCCCAAGTGTTCGGCGATCAGATCGAGACGCTGAGCCTCGGAACCGAGTTCATCGGCCGGGACTACGAAGCGGTGGATGCCGACGTACGGAACCGCCTGGCCGCGATCCAACGTCGTACCCAAGGCTTCTACAAGGCACCACAGCCGAAGCACCGGCCTGCCGAGTCCACCGGCCCGGAGCTGGGCGACGGCAAGTCCGCCGGCTCCGACGGCATCTGAGGCAAGGGGGAACGGAAATGGCAGAGAACACCGGCGCCTTAGGTATTTCGGGCTGCACCAACTTCGAGAACATGTCCCACCACGACCTCTACGCCATGGTGGCCGACGGCGACCACATGCAGATCGGTCTGATGGGAACGGCACTGGTCGACGCCGGCAAAGAGATCTCCAGAATCACCAAGGACCTCGAGGCATACGCCAAACAGGTCCACTGGCAGGGCGACGGCGCCCAGGCTTTCGGCGACTGGACCAAATCAACCGCCGCAGAAAGCCACAAGCTGGGCCACTACGCCAGAAGCACAGGCGAAGCAATGGTCGAAGCCGCAACCGCACTGGGCCAGGCCAAGCTGATGCCCAAGCCGCCCGCGCTGAGGAATTTCGTAGAGACAGATCCCCGAAAGGCGAACGGCGTCACCGCCCTCACCAAAGACCCGGCCAGAGAAGACGCCCTAGCCGAAATGAACCGGCTGGCGTCTTACTACCGAACGGCCCAGCAGAAGATCGCGGGGCAGGAGGCGCCTAACTTCAGGGCGGCTTCGGGGTTTGTGCCGGAGCCGCGGGACGCGGGCCAGACGTTGGACCCGACGACAGACCAGAGGCCGGCAGCGGTAACGGGCACCAGCAGCGCCGCCCCCGCATCCGGCCATGACAGCGGAGGGCAGCACACGGGAACGTCGCGGCCGACCGCCGATGGCGCACAGCAAGAGCGACAGGTGGGTACATCCGTCGATTCCACCGCGCCCGTCATCTCGCACCAAGCAGCACCGCATCGTGAGGGCGGCGCTCCGGCCCAGCCCCCCGGTGGCACAGTTAGCCCCCTTCCTGGCCCTGTCCCGTCCGGCCCTGTATCGCGCCGCCGCCCCGGCACAGGCACGGTTCCAGAAAGGCCCGGAAGGGCCGCACGCGGTTCGGGGCCAATGGCCGACCCCCGAGGCGCAAAGTCCGGCCCGTCCGGCCGTGCGACGGGCGAAGGCATCAACGGTGGGACCGCACGGCGTGGCGGCACCACCGTCGGACGGCCACAGCTGCCGACAGGGACCGTCATGGGTGAAGAACGTGGTGTGACCACCCCCCGGCCGGTCGGCCCCGGACGGACGGGTAATGGGATGACGCAGGAAGGCACGGTCAACCCAGGTCAGCGCCTTGTCCCTCCGCATGGAGATCCCATGGGCAAGCCTCGCGGATCGGTCATGGGCGAGGAACGCGGTTCCCCGGCGCGCGGGCTCGCAGGGGGCGGCTACTCAGGAAACGCGGGCCGCAACACGGGGCAGCGCGTACCGAACGCTCCGGGCCGCCGCATGGCCTACGAGCCCGGCGGCACCATGGGCACCGGCCCAGGTGGACTGGTGGCAGGTGAAGACCACCGCTCGGGGACATACGGCTCCACCAACGGCAGGGGCAGCTCTGGGGGTGTTGCCCAGGGACCGGCCGCAGCACGCAGCTCGACGTCCGAGTCAGGGCGGGCAGGCGGAACCACACCGACGTCGACCGGCAGGGCGCGCGACTTCACGTCGGGCGGATCTGGTCTGGCACGGGGCACCGCCACCCCGTCCAGCGGCATGCTGCCCGCGTCAGGGTCCCCATCGTCCCGGCGTAGGAAGGGTGCTTCGGGTGAAAGGCCAGGCTACCTCCAGGAAGACGGCGAAACCTGGACTGCACAACACCCTTCAGTCGTACCCCCAGTGATCGAATAGTCCTGGCAGTCGTCGAGCAACAGAGCAGGAGGCACCGCACCGTGACTTGTGCGGGAATTCGCGCGCGATCGAAGAACCAACAGTCCTTAGCTCTGGTTCTCTGCCTCAGCACACTGTTCCTCGGGTTATTCGCACCGAATGCCTCTGCGGCGGACAAGAGATCGCGCCAGTGGTATCTGGATGCGATGCAAGCCGAACGCATGTGGCAGACGAGTTCGGGAGAAGGCGTCACCGTTGCAGTGATCGACAGCGGCGTGGACAGCTCCGTACCCGAACTGCGCGGCCAGCTGCTGCCGGGGAAGGACTTCTCAGCAACTCAGCGTGGTGCCAACCATGACGGGGAAGGCCATGGCACGAGTATGGCGATGCTCATCGCTGGCAGACGGAGTGGGGACGGAACCTGGGGCTTGGCACCGGAATCGAAGGTTCTTCCACTGCGAAGCGTCGGGACCAACGGCAGCGTCGGCATGGCGAAGTCCATTCGATACGCGGCGGATCACGGCGCGAAGGTCATCAACATCTCACTGGGCGCGCCAGCCGGCGAGGCAGCCAAGGCTGACCTCCAGCCGGCGATTGACTATGCCGGCGAAAAAGGCTCCCTGATCTTCGCAGCGACGGGAAATCACGGCGACGAAGACAACATCGCCGACTACCCCTCAAGCCTCCCTGGGGTAGTCGGTGTCGGAGCTGTGACGAGGTCGTTGAAGGCAGCAAAGTTCTCGGTGCATGGGCCACAGGTGGCACTGACAGCCCCCGGAGTCGATGTCCCTACGCGCTGCACAAAAAGGCTGCTGGACTGCACAACATGGGGCACCAGCGACGCCACCGCCATCGCCTCGGCCTCCGCCGCCCTGATCTGGTCCGCTCATCCCACCTGGACGAACAACCAGGTCCTGCGCGTCATGATGGAAACCGCCGGCAAGCCGGAGGACGGCAAGGTCCCGAGCGAGTACCTCGGCTACGGGATCGTCCGCCCCCGGAAGGTACTGGTGGACAAGGAGGGTGATCCCGGCCCTGCCGGTGTCAATCCGCTGCTCGCGGACCACAAGTCCACCGCGCCGCCCAAGACCCCACAGTCAGGGGCAGACAACTCAGCGGCCGGTTCAGCACAGAAGCCAGTCGACCACCCGGACGACTCGCCGAACTGGCCCCTCACTGCCGGCCTGGCCGCAACGGTCGCGGCCCTGGCAGCCGGCGGCCTGATCATCGTCCGGCGACGGCGGACATAACAGCAGGCGACGACAACAGACCGACCAGAACTCTGGCTGCTCACGCCACGAGCAGCCAGCGCTGAAAACCGCATCTCTCGAGATACGGCCAACAATCCGAGCTGAGCACCAAGACCTACCACTCAGCTCACTCAGCTCTGTAACCCACTCAGGGGGAAGGTGGATCATGGCAGGGAATACCGCACTTACCTATGCGGAGATCGAAAAGCTCAAGAACGAGATCCAGAGCGGAAGTCAGGCGATGTCGTCCCAGCTGCGGACGCTGATCAACGCCATCTCCGCAGTCGAGTCGGCGTGGACCGGCCAGGGCGCCAGCGCCTTCAAGCAGGCCCAGAACGCCCTCAACGAGGACCACGCCGCCCTGCGCCGCATGCTCGACGGCATCAACGACGCCATCGCCCAGACCGGCACCACCAGCCAGTCCAACGACTCCGAGGTGCTCTCCAGCTTCCGCGGCATCGACGTCAACGGCGGTGCGTCCGGCGGCCAGCTCAACACGGGCTCGGCCAGCGGCATCAGCAACTACTGAGCACCTCCGCCTGGGAGCAGGCTTCCAGATAGAGCGACATCCACCAATCAGCCACCAGTAGTGGGGGAGAAATGGCCGGCGACGAGAACCTTCGGGTGACATACGGCGCGGTAGAGCAGACCGCCGCCGACATCGAGCGCTCCGCCAAGGAGCTGCAAGCCGAGCTCGACAAGATCTGGGGCGCGGTCAAGCGCGTCTCCAACTCCTGGGAAGGCGAGGCCCACCAGGCTTTCCAGGCCGCGGAACGGCAGTGGAACAGCCGCGCGAGCCACATCCAGAGCACCCTGCACGAGGTCGCAACCAAGATCCGTTCGGGCAGCGCGGACTACCGGGCAACGGACCGTCGGGCTGCTGGGTTCTTCCAGTAGCACTCTGGATGCCTAGCTTTGGGGTGGACGCCACTACTTTGCGTCCACCCCATCGCACCGTTCTGATGACCGAACAGGCCAAAGTCCTCAGGCATGACCACCGGCGGTGGGAACGCGTGCGCCAGCAGCAGTGTTCCTGGGGCGTCGTCGTCATGTCCCGGTTGTACGTCCACATCGATGCAGAGCAATCGCCTCGCTGACGTTCACACGGACGAGCACGGGCAAGTATGAAGTACGGGGGATGTATGGAATTCCAAGAAGAGTGGGACCAGTTGGTCAGCAAGGCGCAGTCCAAGCCGGACGGCGCAGCTCAGGGCTCGGCTGAAGCCACAACAATGAAGCTCGCCTCAGCCAAGGCCAACGAAAGTGGCGGCGGATCTCCAAACCTCAAAGTCACCCAGAGGCCGTGGACATCCGCCTCCGCGGTCGCCGGCGCCTTGCAGGCAAGCACGGGCTCAGCGGCATCGAGGCTCAAAGCCGCTCACGAAGGTGTCACCTGGGGGCTTGAAGGGTTTATGACACCAGCAGCCCTCGAAGGGGTACGCGCTTCCTGGGATGAGCGCCTCGGGGCCATCAAAGCTGAGTGCCTCCGCCTCGAGAGTGCGCTCAAGAAGGCAGGCAGTGCCTTCGGGGAGGTCGACTCCAGGGTCGCTCAGTCCTTCCAGCACCGCGGGCACGGCAACTCCCGGCCAGGGAGGTGACGGCCCAGTGATCACCTGGCGGGATCTGCAGAACTTCAAGGCTGAGCCATACCAGGGCGCGGCCGACGGCTGGGGCGAGGTCAGCAACCGTGCCAGGGCTGCCAAGGACAGGGTCGAGCAAGAGATGCTCGCGAAGCTGCGCGACACCCAGACCGGCACCACGGCCAAAGAGGCCCTTGCGGCTTTGAACCAGCTCAGTCGCAACTTCCAGTACGTTCACGCGGAGTGCGGTCTGATCCGCGCAGCGCTGAACAGCTTCGCCTCGGGAATCGCCGCCCCTCAGCGAAAGCTCAAGCATGCCTTGGAGGAGGCACATCAACTCGGTTTCACAGTGAAGCCGGACGGCTCGGTCCAGTACCCGGCCTCGGTATCTCTTGGCCTCGAACAGGGAACCGCCACCCCTACCCCCGATTCCCCTGCCCTCCTCCTCCCGAACAACACTCAGGAAACCGCCCACGCTGGCCCCCCGGCCCTTCTCCTGCCGAACAACACTCAGGGAACCGCCAACTCTGGCCCCCCAGCCCTCTTCCTCCCGGATAAAACTCCGGGGACCGCCAACCCCAACAAGGTCAAAGCCGAGGACATAGCCAGCCGCATAGCCTCCGCAGTGCGCGACGCGGCCGAGGTGGACGCGCGCTATCGGTCGGTTCTGGGAAAGCTCAAGACTAGTCGAAGCCTTAAGGTTGACGACGCGACGTGGGCGGATGCAGCACAGGACCTCAAATTCGTTCGTAAGGCAGCAGGGGAATTTATCAAAGAGGGTGACATCCCCAAGGGCAAGTCACCTGTCGACAACAAGAAGTGGTGGGAGAGCCTTACCCAGGAGCAACAAGACGAGTACGCCGCTCTCTACCCTGCACGCATCGGAGCCTTGGACGGTCTGCCCACCACGACCCGCGACGACGCAAACCGCGTCGTACTCGCTGAGACACATGGAACAGCTCAGTTGCAGTTGAAGGACTGGTTGAATAAGGAGCCCGATCGCTACCTTCCCTACATCAGCCAATTTACTGGACGCGAGATAGAAGGAGCGCGAGTAGAAAATCCAGAATGGCGGAAATGGAACGAAAATAAGGAGGAGTTGGAAGGTCGCCTCGATGGCATGAGTAAAATCCAGTCGCGCTGCAACGATTCAGCGATAAATGGCAGCCCGCCGGCGTATCTGCTCGGCTTTGACAACCAGAATCTTGGCCACGCCATTGTGTCCATCGGCAACCCCGACACTGCTGACAATGTGGCGACTTACGTACCGGGTACGGGAGCTAAGCTGAGTTCGATCAAAGCCGATCTCGACAGGGCCGATATGCTGTACGACACGGCAAAGACTGCCGATTCGCATCGCAAGACGGCATCGGTCCTCTGGCTCGGTTACGACGCCCCTCAAGACGTCTTCACCGATGCCAGGCATGCGAAGTATGCCGATGCGGCCGGGGTGCCCTTGAGGGATTTTTTGACGGGAATCGATACGGCCCACGGCGGAAACGTGAACTCGACGTTGCTGGGGCATAGCTATGGAACCCTCGTCGCAGGGAAAACAATGCGGACCCACCCGGACCTTCCCGTGGACAACGCCATTTTTGTGGGAAGCCCCGGCGTAGGGGTGGACCACGCGAAGGATCTGAACATCCCAGCCGACCACGTATGGTCGGCGACGGCGAAGAACGATCCTATCAATCTTGCCCCACCACTGGTGGGAGAGTTGCCGATCCTGGATAACACGAAACTCTTTGACGACCATTCGATCCTCTACGGGTGCGATCCCACTACAGAAGACTTCGGCGGGAAAACTTTCGCGGTCGCTGATGGCGATCCCCCCAAATGGAACGGCGATATGCCTGCCCACTCGCAGTACTGGGAGGGCAAGTCCCTGAGACACATGACGAGCGTTGTCACTAGAGGACACCCATGAATCTGCGCAGATTGATATCATCCGGCGCGCTGATCGCTGCGGCAATGGCGGCGACTTCCTGTGGCGTGCAGAAGGACGGCGAGACGGCAGCGGAGCCATCAAAGATGAATGAGAAACAGGCAATCGAGCGTGCCGAGCAAATCATCCACCAGGCAGTGGATCGGATGTCCCCCCAGCCGACCCTCAAGCCTGTGAGAAATTGGACGCATTCATGCTTGGCGCGCGAGGACCACGGGCCCGACGACCGCGTGCAGGTCACCCGCTCTTACCAGCTAACGGGTGTGCCGGGTGCCGACGCGAAGAAGCTTGTACGGCAGGCACGGGACGCCTGGGCTAAGCACGGTTACAAATTCCAGTCGGCGGACGCCGATGGGGACTGGTCCGATCCTTTCCCTTCCGTCGACATGCGTACCGAGCCGGACGACTTCTGGATGGGCGCCGTCACCGGTGTCATGGACCGCCAGAAGGGCGAAGGACTGGCTGCCATCACGGTAACTTCACCATGCTTCTTGCCCGAGTGATCCCGAATGTCCCACGCGACTCCATCGCGCTGCAACTCGCCCACAATGACGTTCCGAGCACCAGGTCCTAGCTCATTCCAGTCGCAGCTACGACACGCTAAGGCGCATTAATGGCTGACATGAAAGGCAAGGCATTCAGAGGGATCTCCGTTTGCCTTGCCTCTCAGATACTGACGGTTGGGTGTTCCACGATGAAAAGCGATGCCAGCGGCCTTGAGTACGAGCCCGAGAAACGCGACAGCCAACAGGTTGCGCACGAAGCCGAAGACCAAGAAGCCTGATTAGCCTCTGGGCACTGGGACGCTGCCGCCGAGGTAGCGGGACAGGAGGTGCTGCGGGTGCCGTCCTGAGCACCCCTGCCTGGGTACGGCTTCTCCCCCTGGGCGGCCGCGCATCGGCGATGCCCCGTGAAAGTGCCGGCCAGCGGTCGAGCGTCGACGCGAGATCGGCCGCCCCGGGCGGCGCCCATGGGCGAAGTGATCACCGAAAGTGCTCACATGACAACATGGAGCGGCCTATCTTGGGCAAGATGAGCGAGGACATGCCCCCACAGAAGCCCTGCCCCGACTGCGCCGGCCGAGGCACCGTGGACTGGGAGACGCCGACCGGCGACCGCGTCACCACGCAGTGTTCCGGTTGCGGTGGCACCGGAACCGTCCTGGCGTAGAGGAGGCGGAGGCGGCATGACAGCCTTCAGCAGGAACGGGAAGCCAGTCGGCCTGGACGCGCAGTACGTCGGCAGACTTCCGTGCGCGACCTGCGGGATACGGTCGATGAAACTGCCCGGCCAGCAGGGCGGGTTGTGCATCCCTTGCTACGCCGATGAATGCACGACCGCGGGGCGTCGCGCGGCGACGGCCGGCGCATGGGTGGCGGCCAGCTTTGTGGGCGACCCCTGCCTCGCGTGCGGGTCCCGGTCCGTGGACGCCAACGGCTGGGCGTTCTGGTGCAACTCGTGTGAGATGCAGACGGCTGTTGCTCTGCCCCCGACATAAGAGCGGGGCCCGTGCGGGTGAGGGCAAGGCGATTTTGCCGGGCGCGCCCTCAGATGCCGAGCGAATCGGCTTTGACGGCCGTGACGAAGCGGCTCCAGACGGCGGCGGGGATGACGAGGGCCGGGCCTTCGGACACCTTGGAGTCCCGGACGGGGACGAAGCCGGGGAAGTCGTCGGCGACCTCCAGGCATTCGCCGCCGTCTCCATTGCTGTGGCTGCTCTTCCGCCAATATGCGGTACTCAAGTCAAGGGCTCTGCTGGCCATTTCGATAATCCTCAGCCGCTTCTTCGATGATGGCGAGGGACGCCTCCGGTGGCAGTGCGGCGGCCCTGAGCCGATCGTATGCCTTGCGGTACAGCTGCACGAGGGCCGGATCGTCGATGGTCTGGCCGTGGTAGGGCCCCTCCGTGTACATCAGCGGCGGCTCATCATCGAACTCCATGAACATGAGCGACAGTTCCATGAAAGGACGAGTCGGGGCATTACACGGCAGGATCTGTGGAAAGACACGCCGACGCCGCACCAAGCCGGCGATCTGATCGAGCTGTGCGGCCATCTCCCAAGGCGGCAGAAGCGGGTCCGGGCCTCGCACCAGAGACTCGTGCAGGATGACCCAATACTCCAGCTTCTTCGGAGCCTCGAAGAGTTTGGCCCGCTGCAACCGAGCTCGGACCTTCACTTCGACCTCCTCCGGCAGGTCGAGGGGGTGCGTGGAGTGGATGACCGCCCGCGCGTACGCCCCGGTCTGCAGCAGGCCGGGGATGAGCGCATTGCTCCACCGTGCAATGGCCCGAGCCCGCGTCTCCGCCTCCGCGATCGGAGCGAAGTACGCGGCGTGCGCACCCTGCCTCGCCTTCCGTACGTCCTCACATCTCCGCTCGAAGAACCCATCGGTCTCCAGCACCCGGTCCACATGCCGGGCCAGATCCTGCGGCATCCGCCGCGTAGCGCGCTCGATCTCGCTCAGATAACTCGGCCCGAAGAAGCTGCCGTTGGCGGTTTCCTGAAGGGTGCGGCCCGCTGCCTCCCGCTTCCAGCGCAGCTCGGCGCCGTAAAAGGCGGGGACGCTCGCCGATCCGTCAACATCTTTGCGTGCAGGCATGGTTCACCGTTCCACGGTTCGCGCAGTGGGGTCCAAACCCCTTCCACGCTACGCCGAGTGACGCCACGCTGTGAGCACTTCGTCACCATGCGCACAGGAAGGCGTACGCCCCATGCCCAGCCCCATCCACCACCACGAGGTGCACGAGTGCACCGAGCTGCTGCGTACCGCGCTCAAGGACAACGGGATCACGCTGCCGTCCCTCGGGGTCGACCTGCCGGGGTTTGCCGGCAGTTATGCGGTTCCGCTCGTTGCGCTCGGTAACTGCAATACGGCCACTGCCCGCAAGCTTGCCGAAGCGCTCCGTAAGGCGGCCGCGCGGTGAGCACGTCTTCCGAGCCGCTCACGCTGGAGCTGTTTGCCTTACCCAAGGAAGTGCCCGTGCTCCGGCGCACCGTGCGCGAGCACCTGGGCGGCCCGTGCGCCGAGGTCCAGCTCTGTGTCAGCGAAATACTCGGCAATGTGATCCGGCATGTCGGGGAGGGCACCCCGGTCGTCGTCCACATCAGCGGCATGGCCGGTGGTCGTACCCGGGTAGAGGTCAGCGACCCCGACCCGCGGGCCCTCCCCGTACTGCTGCGGGCAACCGGCGACGACGAGCGCGGACGCGGCCTGGCGCTGCTGGAGGCCGTCTCGCTGCGGTGGGGAGTGCGCCAAGAGATCGACCGCAAGACCGTCTGGTGCGAGCTCGGCACAACGTAGCAATGCGTTACAGCGTGGCGGCACGGCACCGCGACAGGGCACGTCAGACCCCGTGCCACCTCCCCCACAGAGGTGACACGGGGTTCCAGTTTGACGCGCCGAGGGCCGTGGCTCCAGAGCCGGGGTCACCTGCTTTCGTAAAGGCCCGCTATGTCTTCGGAGAAGTCCCGGGCGACGGCGGCGCGGCGGAGTTTCAGGGACGGGGTGAGATGCCCGGTTTCCACGCTGAAGTCCGCCGGGAGGATGGCGAAACGACGGATGGATTCGGCGCGGGAGACCAGTTCGTTGGCGTCGTCGACGGCGCGCTGGAGGTCGGCGAGCAGGAGTTCGTCGTGGACCAGTTGCTGGGGCAGGAGGTCCTGCTTCTTGTGCATCTGGCGCCAGTGGGCGAGGCCGTCCGGCTCCAGGGTGATCAGTGCGGTGATGTACGGGCGGTTGTCGCCGATCACCATGCACTGGCCGACGAGGGGGTGGGAGCGGAGGCGGTCCTCCAGGGGAGCGGGGGCGACGTTCTTGCCGCCCGTGGTCACGATGATCTCTTTCTTGCGGCCGGTGATCGTGAGGTAGCCGTCGGCGTCGAGGGATCCGAGGTCACCGGTGGCGAGCCAGCCCTGGTCGGTGACGGGGCGGGCCGCGCCGAGGGCCGCGTCCCAGTAGCCGGAGAAGATGTGGCCGCCGTAGAGCAGGATCTCGCCGTCGTCGGCGATGCGTACGGCGCTGCCGGGGAGGGGCCAGCCGACCGTGCCGATACGGGGGCGGAGGGGTGGGGTGACCGTGGCGGCCGCGGTGGATTCCGTCAGGCCGTAGCCCTCGAAGATCTCGATGCCGGCGCCCGTGTAGAAGGCGGCGAGGCGGTGGCCGAGGGGGGAGCCGCCGGAGAGTACGTGGCGGACCTTGCCGCCGAGGGCGGCGCGGATACGGCGGTAGACGAGCGGGTCGTAGAACTTGCGGGCGGCTTTGAGGGCGACGCCGGGACCGGCCCCCGTCCCGTGTTCCTTGGCCTCGATGGCCTCGCCGTAGGAGCGGGCGATACGGGCCGCGCGGTCGAAGGAGGAGGCACGGCCCATCTTCTCCGCGGTGGCACGGCCGGTGTTGTAGACCTTCTCCAGGACGTACGGGATGGCGAGGAGGAAGGTCGGCCGGAAGCCTGCCAGGTCGGCCAGCAGGTCGTCGGTCTGGATGCTGGGGGCGTGTCCGAGGCGGACCCGGGCGCGCAGACAGCCGACCGCGACCATCCGGCCGAAGACGTGCGAGAGGGGCAGGAAGAGGAGGGTGGAGGCGGGCTCCTCGCTGACCGACTTGAAGACGGGATGGAGGAGTTCGACGGCGTTGTCGACCTCGGCGAAGAAGTTGGCGTGGGTGAGGGCGCAGCCCTTGGGGCGGCCGGTGGTGCCGGAGGTGTAGATGAGGGTGGCGAGGTCGTACGGGCCGGTGGCGGCGCGGCGCTCATCCACTGCGGTGTCCGGCACCTCACGTCCCGCGGCGACGAGTTGCGTGACGGCGCCGGTGTTGAACTGCCAGAGGTGGTCGAGGCCGGAGAGCTGGGTGCGCAGACCGCTGATCAGGCGGGTCTCGTCGACGTTCTCCACGACGCAGGCGCGGGCACCGGAGTCGTCCAGGATCCACTGCACCTGGCGGGCCGAGGACGTGGGGTAGATCGGGACGGTGACCAGGCCGGCCGCCCAGGCGGCGAAGTCGATGAGGGTCCACTCGTAGGTCGTACGGGCCATGATCGCGACCCGCTCGCCGGGGTGCAGGCCGTACGCGATCAGGCCCTTCGCCACCGCGCGCACCTGGACGGCGAATTCCGCCGCGGTGAGGTCGTGCCAGTTCCCGCTGGGCTGCTTGCGGGACAGGACGATCTCGGCGGGGGCCTCGATGGCGTTGGTGAAGGGGATGTCGCCGAGCGAGCCGCTGTGTACGGGCGGGGCCAGCGGGGGGACGTAGACCTCGCGGACCGTGCCGCCGACCAGAGTCTTTTCCGGCTCTACGAGGACGGGGGCGGGGTGCGAGGGGGAGGTGGCGGGGGCGTCGGCTGGGCCTGTGGGTGATCCGGTGGCTGCACTTTCCTGGTTGAACACGAGCGGGTCCTCGTTTCTCCTGTGGAGTGCGGGGAGGGGAGGGAGCGGGCGGAGAGGGGGCGGGACGGGGTTGCGGATGTGGGGGCCGGATGCGGTGGTGCCGGATGCGGTGTCGCCGGCGGGCCGCTGACGGCTACTGGCGGCTATGACGGCTGCTGACGGCTGTTTACGGGCTGTTGACGGTGCTCGTGCAGGCCGGTGGGGACGTACGGGGGCCGTCCGCAGGGCCGGAGTTGAAGGCGGGGGCCTCCGTGGCTGAGGGCCGCCCGTACCGCGCATGGGGTCGGCGGGCAAGGGAGGGCGCGGGGGCCGCCCCACCGGGCAGCGGCGGACGAAGCCCGTGCCGGCCTCTCCCTGGCGTCGGACTGCCGACAGCCGTCATCGTGACGTCGGCGTCGGACTCGGCGTCGGACTCGGAGTCACAGTCGCAGTCACAGTCGCAGTCGCAGTCGGAATGGGACTCAGCCGCGGCCACGTACGCGGCCGCGGGCGCGGGCGCGCCAGTTGCGAACAACCGTTGGCGCCAGGCGAGTTACCGCAGCGCGGGGGCGGCGATAACGACCGTTGGCGGAGGGCTCGCCCCCGGCGGGGGAATCCGTGGCACACATCCTCGACCCAGTTTCTGACCCGACAGTAACCTTACTTCGAGGTAAAGCTACGCGAGGAGCGGGAGTTGGCCAATGCCCGTCACTCCCTTCGTCTCGGCAATTCCGGGCCCGGCCGCCCCGCCGTCAGCCTCTTCGCCGCCCCTTCGTCCGTCTCCTCCCCCACCGTCCCGTTCTGCCGCTGCCCACGCGACCGGCCGAGTACGGGGAGCCCACCCCCGCCGGATGCTGATCCCGAGCGCGAACACGGAGCCCCGGCGCGGGCCGCAGCACGGAGCGACCCCGACCCCACCCAAGCCCGAGCGAGCCGAACCCCGAGCCCGCCGGGCGCCCACCGCCCCCCGAAGCCCACCGCCCCCCGAAGCCCGCCGAAGCCCTCGAAGCCCACGCCCGGACGGCCCGACGCCCCATTCCCTCAAGGCGTCGCCCAAAAGCCGCCCGCCCCGTCACCCCCTGGCGGCAGACCGCCCCTCCTGGTCGACGACGAGTCCGCCGGGCGCCCAGCGCTCGCCCCCCGTGAGCCGGCCGAGGCCCGTCCAGGCGAAGTTCATCATCGTGGCCGCCGTGTCCTTCGCCGACGGATGCTCGTGCCCGCCCGAAGCCCCTTCGTCCGTACGGACATTGGCCCACTCGGCGAGTGACTCGGCCGCGCCGACCAGGGCATGGGCGAGCCCGGCGACCTCCCGTTCGGCCAATTCACCGACGCAGCCCGCTTCCTTTGCGGCCGCACCGAGCAACTCCGTGACGAAGGCGACGATTTCCGTCCGCATCGCGGCCACTTGGTGCGCGAACGGCTCACCGTGGGTCCGCGCCTGCTGATGGAGCACGGCCCAGCCATCCGGATGCTCGGCGGTGTGCGCGAAGAAGCCCTTCAGGCCGCTCCACAGCTGCCGGTCGGCCGTCCCCCCTGGCTCGACGGCCGCCGTCACGGCCGCCACCAGCGCCTCCGACTCCCGCCGGATCACCGTACTGAACAGGTCTTCCTTCGAATTCAGGTAGAGATAGACCAGCGGTTTCGAGACCCCGGCCACCTCGGCGATCTCATCCATCGAGGCCGCCCGATAACCACGCCGTGCGAACGTCAGCACCGCGGCGTCCAGCATCTGCCGCTCCCGGACCGCGCGCGGCACCCGCTTGCTCTTCACAGCTCCCACCCTGAATGTCCCTCCATCCCGCCCCTTTACTGCAAAGTAAGTTTACGATCTTCGCCTCCAGGCCTCTCTCCCTTGACACGTTCCCCGCACAGCGAGACGATACGTCTCGTTACGCGACGGGGTGTGTGCTGCGCTATGCGGCGCCGCACACGGACGCGATGCCCGCGCACCCACTCCCCCTGGAGGACAGCCCCATGCAGCAGTTCATCGACGCCGCCCCCGGCGTCCGCCTGTGGACCGAACAGCGCGGCGCCGCCGATACGGCCCCCTTGCTGCTGATCATGGGTGCCCAGGCGACCGGCGTCGGCTGGCCGGAGCCACTGGTCGACGCGCTTGCCGAGCACCACCGGGTCATCCGGTACGACCACCGCGACACCGGACGTTCCACCTGGCCCTTCGAGGAACGGCCGTACCGGATCGCCGACCTCGCCGAGGACGTGATCGCGGTACTGGACGGACTGGGAGTCGGCCGGGCGCATGTCGTCGGCATGTCATTGGGCGGCATGCTGGCCCAGATGGTGCTCGCCGACCACCCCGACCGACTGCTCAGCGCCACTCTCATCGGCACCAGCGCCCTCAGCAGCACCCCGTACACCCGCCCCGACGGCAGCACGGTGCCGGTCGACGAGCTGCCGGGCATCGCACCCGAGGTCCTGGAGCTATGGGCCCGTCCGGTCGAGGATCATGGTCCGGCGGCCGAGGCGGAGCGCCGGATCGAACACTGGCGGGTACTCGCCGGTGACCAACTTCCTTTCGACGCCGGGTATTTCCGCGCCCTTGAGCACCGCGTCATCGAGCACACGGGGCATCACCGGACCAGCACCGCGCACGGCCGTGCGGAGCACGAGGGCATGCTCCGCACGGACCGGCTCGCCGCGAACGAGGTGCCGACGCTCGTGGTCTGCGCGCCCGCCGAACCGGTCTTCCCGCCGCCGCACCCCCAGCACCTCGCGCAGTGCGTCCGTGGCGCGTCCGTCGTCGAGATCCCGGGGATGGGGCATGCGCTGCCGCCCGCCGTACTGGGGCCGCTCGCCACGGCGATCCTGGCCCATACGGGAGCGGCGGCGGACTGAGGCCGAAGCCTGCGGCCGGGGAGGCTGTGGATGGCCGGCACCGGCGCCGCAGCCGTGTCCCCGCTTCTGACGGTCTCGGCGTCCGCCGCATCTGCCGCACGCACACCTCCGCGGCACGGCAGCGAGCACGCCGGCATGACGGATGAGCTGGAGGACCATGCGCACAGCCTGCACTTGAGCCTTTCGGCCGCGAAGATCACGGACGTCTGGTGACGGAGCTGATGGCGGAGCACGGCCCGGCCGCCTGGCAGGCACGGCCATCCGGGTGAGCTCCCGTCAAGGACATTGCCAAGCCGTCACTCCGATGGGTTACTTGGGGCAAACCGGTGGGCTGCCCATCCCTCCCCGGGGGATGAGCAGTCCATGCCTGTGTGACCACATGCCAGGAGGGTGCACCTTCGGCGTGAGGGCCGCGATGCCCGGTGCCGCACAGGGCCCAGGCGAAGATCAAGGGCAGCCCCCTTCATCGCGAAGAGAGGGCTCCTCATGAGCACGACCATTCAGCCGTGGCTGACGCCGCGGATTCCTGCCGCACTCGCCCAGGGCGCCCCGCCGGACGGGCTTCCCACAGCCGCGACCGTGGCACACCGTGCCGAGGGGGTCTCGGCGCTCCAGGCGTCGCTCACTCTTCTCCTGGCGACCCTCACCATCCCCGTCGGCACGACCCCGGTCGGGGTGGCGGCGGCGTCCAACGGCAACCTCTACGTCATCAACTTCAGTTCGGCCAATGTGTCGGTGATCAACAGTGCCACCAACACCGTCATCGCCACCGTGCCCACCGGCAACAGCCCGTCCTCTGTGGCGGTGGCCCCCAACGGCAACGTCTACGTCGCCAACCAGGGTTCGAACAGCGTGACGGTGATCAACAGCGCCACCAACACCGTCATCGCCACCGTGCCCACCGGCACCAACCCGTTCGCGGTGGCGGTGGCCCCCAACGGCAACGTCTACGTCACCAACGTCATTTCGGCCAACGTGACGGTCATCAACAGCGCCACCAACACCGTCATCGCCACCGTGCCCACCGGCGCCGGTCCGGACGCGGTGGCGGTGGCCCCCAACGGCAACGTCTACGTCGCCAACCAGGGTTCGAACAGCGTGACGGTGATCAACAGCGCCACCAACACCGTCATCGCCACGGTCCCTGTCGGCACCAGCCCGCAGTCGGTGGCAGCGGCCCCCAACGGCAACGTCTACGTCGGCAACACCAATTCGAACAGCGTGACGGTCATCAACAGCGCCACCAACACCGTCACCACCACCCTCCCCACCGGCGCCAACCCGTTCAAGGTGGCGGTGGCCCCCAACGGCAACGTCTACGTCGGCAACGCGGGTTCGGCCAACGTAACGGTCATCAACAGCGCCACCAACACCGTCATCGCCACCGTGCCCACCGGCAACTTCCCCGGCGCGGTGGCGGTCGCGCCCAGCGGCAACGTCTTCGTCGCCAACGCGGGTTCGGCCACTGTGTCGGTGATCAACAGCGCCACCAACACCGTCACCGACACGGTCCCTGTCGGCACCGACCCGGAAGCGCTGACGGTCGCGCCCAGCGGCAACGTCTACGTCACCAACACCGGTTCGAACACTGTCAGCGTCATCCTGCTTGCCCCCACGGTGACCTCGATCAGCCCGGCGCAGGGGCCGGTCACGGGTGGCACAGTGGTGACGATCACCGGCACGAATCTGTCCGGTGCCACGGTGACGTTCAACGGCAATGCGGCAACCAACCTGTTCTACAACGCCGCGGGTACGCAGATCATCGCGACCACCCCGGCCGGCGTTCCCGGCCCGGCGACCGTGGTGGTGACCACCACTGTCGGCACCGTCACCCTGCCCGGCGCATTCACCTACGTCGCCGCCCCCACCACATCCGGCATCACCCCCGCCCAAGGGCCGGTCGCCGGCGGCACGTTCATCACCATCACCGGCACCGACCTGATCGGCGCCACCGTCACCCTCTGCGGCCGCCCGGCCTCCAACGTCATCGTCAACCCCGCCGGCACCCAGATCACCGCCATCACCCCGCCCGGAACCCCCGGCACCTGCCCCGTGGTCGTCACCACCCCGAGCGGCACCAGCACCGTGCCAGGCGGCTTCACCTACCTCGCCGTCCCGGTGCTGACCTGCATCACCCCCGGACAGGGCCCCGCGGCCGGCGGCACCGTGGTCACCATCACCGGCACCGGGCTGACCGGTGCGACCGTCACCTTCAACGGCGTCCCCGCCACCGCGGTCTCCGTCAACCCCGCCGGCACCCAGATCACTGCCACCACCCCGCCCGGCAGCCCCGGCACCGCCGCCGTCACCGTCACCACCCCCGGCGGCATCGCCACCCTGGCCTGCTGCTTCACCTACCAAGCCGTGGTCACCCCGCACGCCACCAGCCTCACCGCCACCCCCGCCCTCATCCAGCTCTTCCCCCTCCAACTCCACTTCCCGTTCCTGACCGCCACGCTGACCGACACGGTCACCGGACTGCCCGTCCCCGGCCAGATCATCACCTTCAGCTCCGGCGGACACTTCCTGGGCACCGCCATCACCGACGCCAACGGCACCGCAAGCCTCGTCGAGATCCTCAGCCTCCCGCTGATCATCCTCAACGGCGGTTACGACGCCACCTTCGCCGGCACCCCCACCCTCCAGCCGTCCACCGCCCACGCCCCCTTCCTCGCCCTCTGACACTGCTCCCGACGACCCGTCTGCGCAGAGCCCACCCCCCACAGCCGGGGTCAACGGCCATGGGCCCGCGGTGAGAAGGACCGGCCGGCACGACACACCAGGCCTCACCGTGCACGAAGAACGCGATCCGTGTCCCCGGCCGCCCACATCGGGCGACCGTGGACACGGATCGCGTTCGCGCACCCTCCCCGAGGGCGCAGCCAGAGGAGAGCTCAGGTCATGCGGCGGCCGGCACGGAGATCTTCGCCTCCGCGTCATCCGCAGCGGCCGTGTTCAGGCTGATGCTCTCGGCGCTGTTGTACGCGTCGCGGTCCAGGATCTTCTCCCTGGCGGAGACCAGGATCGGGATGACCGACTGGCCCGCGACGTTGGTGGCCGTACGCATCATGTCCAGGATCGGGTCGATGGCCATCAGCAGGCCGACGCCCTCCAGGGGCAGGCCCAGCGTGGAGAGGGTCAGCGTCAGCATGACCGTCGCGCCGGTCAGGCCGGCGGTGGCGGCGGAGCCGATGACGGAGACGAAGGCGATCAGGAGGTAGTCGCCGATGCCGAGGTGGACGTCGAAGATCTGGGCGATGAAGATCGCGGCGATCGCCGGGTAGATCGAGGCGCAGCCGTCCATCTTGGTCGTCGAGCCGAACGGCACCGCGAAGGAGGCGTACTCGCGCGGCACCCCGAGACGCTCGGTGACCTTCTGGGTGACCGGCATGGTGCCGACCGAGGAGCGGGAGACGAAGGCCAGCTGGATGGCGGGCCAGGCGCCGCGGAAGAACTGGAGCGGGTTGACCTTGGCGACGGTCGCCAACAGCAGCGGGTAGACGCCGAACAGCACCAGGGCGCAGCCGACGTAGATGTCGACGGTGAAGGTCGCGTACTTGCCGATCAGGTTCCAGCCGTACGTCGCGATGGCGTTGCCGATGAGGCCTACGGTGCCGAGCGGGGCGAGACGGATGACCCACCACAGGGCCTTCTGGAGCAGTTCGAGGACCGAGCGGCTGATCGTGAGGACGGGCTCGGCCTTCTCGCCGAGCTGGAGGGCCGCGATGCCCGCGACGGCCGCCATGAAGACGATCTGGAGGACGTTGAGCTCGGTGAACGGCGTGATGATGTCGGTGGGGACGATGCCGGTCAGGAAGTCGATCCAGGAGCCCGCGTGGTCGGGGAGCTTGCCGTCCTTGGGGGTCAGGCCGGTGCCCGCGCCCGGGTGGGTGAGCAGGCCGATCGCCAGGCCGATCGCGACCGCGATCAGCGAGGTGACCATGAACCACAGCAGGGTGCGGGTGGCGAGCCGGGCGGCGTTGTTGACCTGCCGCAGATTGGTGATCGAGACCAGGATCGCGAAGAAGACCAGCGGGGCCACGGCGAGCTTCAGCAGCTGGACGAAGAGGTCGCCGATGTGCTGGAGCGTGGTGGTGAGCCAGCCGATGTCACCGCTCTTGGCGATCCCGCCGAGCAGCACGCCCAGGGCGAGGCCGGCCAGGATCTGCACCCAGAACGGGATCTTGGCTATGCGGGAGGACTTGGGGGACCGGGGGGCCTGTGAAGACTCGGTGGTCTCGGCAGACGTGGACAACGGACACACTCCGGGGACAGGTAAGGCGTCGGGACGGCGAAAAGAAGCGCCAGGAAGGTGAGCGACTGCGGGGCAGACGCGAAGGGGGCCTCTCCCGCCCGGAGGGTGAGGGAGAAGATCTCCGGCCGCTGAGGAGAGAGGTCAGCGGCGGCAACAGGCCGCGGACATACAGCGGCAGAGATCGACGTGCAGGCGCGCCACGAGCGGAGTGCTCCTGGGGGACGGAGGCGCGGCTGCTGTCTTCATGACAAGAACGTTAACACTTGAACTTTGAGGAACCCAAAGAAAATCTTTGAGTTCCGGGGAGGCCTGTGCGGCGGACCACCCGTCAACAACGCGACAGGCGCCCGGCCATGGAGCGGAATCCATGGCGGCGGGCGCCTGTGGTGGAGAAGAGGCTGTGAGGCGTCTTACATAAAGGTCCAGGCCTTCAGGCCCAGGACTTCTGTGGCGTCCAGGCCTTCAGTCCAGGGCTTACTTCAGCCCGTCCTCCTGGCCGGCGTTGGCCATGAGGCGCTCGCGCTGGCGGTCGACCTTGGTGACGATCTGCTCGGACATCGCGTCCCGCTGCTTGCGCAGCAGCACAAAGCTGAGCGGCGCGGAGATCACGATGGCGAGCAGCAGCATCCAGACGGTGTTGGAGGCGCCGATGGCCAGCGGGATGACGTGGAAGTACGCCAGCACCCACACCACGGCGAACGAGGCGACGAAGAGGCCGATGCGAAGGGCGGTGTAGCGGAGCGTGGCGAAGTTGTGGCTACTCACGGATGGGACCTTCTCCTCAACGGCAACCTAAAGGGTCTGCATCCAGTCAAGCACAGCGCTTCGGGCGATCTTCGCGGCCCCCGCCGCGGCCCCGCCCATGGCACATCGGCCCACCGCATCGCCCCACCGCGACGGCCCCTGCCCCGCGCCCCCTGCCCGCGGGCCGCGCCCGTCAGCCCAGCTCAGCCCGCTCAGCTCAGCTCAGCTCCAGCCACATGGTGATGTCGTCGCGGTAATCGTCCTCGGCCAGCCGTATCGCGCCGGGCACGCGGCCGACCTCCTTGTAGCCGCAGGCCTCGTAGAAGGGGCGGGCACCGGAGCCGCCGCGGCAGGTGAGGCGGAGGGCGGTGATCCCCTCGACGGTGCGGGCGGCCCCGGCGACCGCGGCCATCAGCCGCCGGCCGGCGCCCCGGCCCTGGAAGGAGGGGTGGACCATGACGGTGTAGACCCACAGCCAGTGCGTCATCAGGCGGTGGCCGTTGAGGGTGAGGAACGCCGTCGCCACGACCCGGCCGTCCCCGTCACGGCCGACCACCAGGCGCGCGCGGCCCTCGGCCATGGCGGTCAGATGCCTCAGCAGGTCGGGGCGGACCTGCTCGGGCGCCACCGGCGGGAGGAAGCCGACCGCGCCGCCGGCATTGGACACATCGGCCCACAACGCGCATATCCCATCGCGGAGTTCAGGAGTGACAGAAGGGGCCGGGTCGAAATGCACGTCCATGACCCGGACCCTAACTCTCCCCGTCTCTCCCCGCCGAAAGCGCCGCTGACCAGGTCAGACGCGCATCGGCTGGGGCGATTCGCGGCGCTCCGGGTCGGGGCCCGGGTACTCGCGGATGGCCTCGTAGCGGGTGTTGCGCTCGACGGGGCGGAAGCCGGCGTCGCGGATCAGGTCGAGCAGGTCCTCACGGGTCAGCTTGTTGGGCGTGCCGTAGTTGTCCGCATCGTGCGTGATCTTGTACTCGACGACCGAGCCGTCCATGTCGTCCGCGCCGTGCTGGAGGGCGAGCTGGGTGGTCTGGAGACCGTGCATGACCCAGAAGCACTTGACATGCGGGACGTTGTCGAAGAGGAGGCGGGAGACCGCGAAGGTCTTCAGGGCCTCGGCGCCGGTCGCCATCGTCGTGCGCGCCTGGAGCTTGTTGCGGACCTTGCCGTCCTGCATGTCCACGAAGTCGTGCTGGTAGCGCAGCGGGATGAAGACCTGGAAGCCCCCGGTCTCGTCCTGGAGCTCACGCAGCCGCAGGACGTGGTCGACGCGGTGGCGGGGCTCCTCGATGTGCCCGTAGAGCATCGTCGAGGGGGTCTTGAGGCCCTTCTCGTGGGCGAGGCGGTGGATCCGCGACCAGTCCTCCCAGTGGGTGGCGTGGTCGACGATGTGCTGCCGGACCTCCCAGTCGAAGATCTCGGCGCCGCCGCCGGTCAGCGACTCCAGGCCGGCGTCGATCAGCTCGTCGAGGATCTCGGAGGCGGACAGGCCCGAGATGGTCTCGAAGTGGTGGATCTCGGTGGCGGTGAAGGCCTTGAGGGAGACCTCCGGGAGGGCTTCCTTGAGGGCCTTGAGGGAGCGCGGGTAGTAGCGCCACGGCAGGGTCGGGTGCAGGCCGTTGACGATGTGCAGCTCGGTGAGGTTGTCGTTCTCCATCGCCTTGGCGAGGCGGACGGCCTCCTCGATGCGCATCGTGTACGCGTCCTTCTCGCCCGGCTTGCGCTGGAACGAGCAGTAGGCGCACGACGCGGTGCACACATTCGTCATGTTGAGGTGACGGTTGACGTTGAAGTGGACGACGTCGCCGTTCTTGCGCGTGCGCACCTCATGGGCGAGACCGCCCAGCCATGCCAGGTCGTCGGACTCGTAGAGGGCGATACCGTCCTCGCGGGTCAGCCGCTCCCCGGCGTGGACCTTCGCCTCCAGCTCACGCTTGAGGCCCACATCCATCGACGCAGCCATCCGGTCGCCTCCCAGTCTCTGCCTTATCGGTGCCGTTTCTGGTGCGGGAAACGGGCTTCGTCGAGCGTACTCCCCCGTAAAAGGGGCGGACGGGGGCCCCTTGGTGCGCCCGTCCGCTCCGGTGTGTCCCGCCGCTGCCGAGGGCCTACTCGGCCTCCTCGGGCAGCTCGCCGACGCGGTTCTCCCACTTGGTGGAGAGCACGATCGTGGTGCGTGTACGGGAGACGCCCTTGGTGCCGGACAGCCGCCGGATGGTGCGCTCCAGCCCGTCCACGTCACCCACCCGCACCTTGAGCATGTACGAGTCGTCGCCGGCGATGAACCAGGCGTCCTCGATCTCGGCGAGGTCGCGCAGCCGGCGCGCGACGTCCTCGTGGTCGGCCGCGTCCGACAGGGAGATGCCGACCAGTGCGGTGACGCCGAGACCGAGCGAGGCGGCGTCGACCGTCGCGCGGTACCCGGTGATCACACCGGCCGCTTCGAGGCGGTTGATCCGGTCCGTGACGCTGGGCCCGGAGAGGCCGACGAGCCGCCCGAGCTCCGCGTACGAGGCCCGGCCGTTCTCGCGAAGTGCCTGGATGAGCTGCCTATCCACCGCGTCCATGCCCTCAAGCCTTCCAATCTTTACGCATTTTCGGGTTCTGCATGTAGAATCTAAGGCACGCAGGGTCTGTTCCCTGCGAATCTTTCAGACGATCAAAGACGATCTCAGGAGTTGTCACCGTGTACTCGATCGAGATGGCCTACGCCCGCATGCGCGAGCTTCAGGACCAGGCCAATCGTTCACGTGCCCACCGGGCTGCGGCACCGCGGACCCGCCGTCTCTTCGGCCGCGCCGCCGCAGCGAAGAAGCGCTAGCGAGCGTCCGGGGCCTCCTCCGCTTCCTTTTCCCTGGAGCCGCCCCGCAGCTCCCCCTCCCAGCGCCGGTACAGCCCGTGCGGCACCTCGGCCGCATCGAGCACCCGGCCGGCGACGAAGTCCACCAGATCCTGGATGTGCGTCGCCCCCGCATAGAACGCCGGTGAGGCGGGCAGCACCACGGCGCCCGCCTCGTCCAGCGTCACCAGATGCTTCAGCGTCGGCCCGTTCAACGGGGTCTCGCGGACCGTGACCACCAGCCGCCGCCGCTCCTTGAGCGTCACGCTCGCCACCCGCTGGAGCAGGTCCTTCGAGAGCCCGAGCGCCACCCCGGCCACACACGCCGTGCTCGCCGGGACGATCAGCATCCCCTTCACCGGATACGAGCCCGACGAGGGCCCGGCCGCCAGATCCCCCGCCGGCCAGTGCCGCACATCCGCCAGGTCCGCCTCCGTCACCGGAAACGTCGACGGCTTGCCATCGGCTCCGCGCGCCAGCCATTCCCGCAGGTCAGCGCGCCAATGGGCATCCCGGAACGCAATGCCGGTCTCGTCCAGCAGGGTCAGCCGCGACGCCCGGCTGACGATCAGATCCACCGCCTCCCCGGCGGCGAGCAGCCCGCGCAATACGGACGCGGCGTACGGCGTCCCGGACGCGCCGGAGATCCCCACGACCCACGGACGGCGTCGGCCGGGGCCCTGCTTACTGGTGTCGTTGTGCGGCGGCTCCACGCATCGAGCCTATCCGGCGGAACCACGGACCCCATCACGGCCGTTCTTACCTGTGCGCCCCTCGCGGAGCACCGCCGAGGGCCGCCCCACCGGGGGACGAGAAAGGGACAGCCGCAGATGACATCACGCGCGAAGCCCGCGATCTGCCTGATGCTGGGCTGGGTCGCACTGCTCTGGCTGCTGGAGGGCGTCGACGTCGCCACCGGCGGCTCGCTGGACACCTTCGGCATCCAGCCGCGCGAGCCCGCCGAGCTGCTCGACGTGGTGCCCGCCGCCTTCCTGCACTTCGGCTTCGGCCATCTCGTCGCGAACACCCTCCCGTTGCTGCTGCTCGGCTTCGTGGCCGCGCTGCGCAGCGGGGTGCACCGGCTGCTCGCCGTCGCCCTGCTGATCATCCTCACCAGCGGGCTGGGCGTATGGTTCACGGCCGCGCCGGACAGCAACACCGCGGGCGCCTCCGGTGTCGTCTTCGGCCTCTTCGGCTATCTGCTGGTGCGCGGCTTCATCGAACGCAAGCTCCTCGACATCGGCATCGGCCTGGTCGTCGGCGTGCTCTACGGCTCGATCCTGTGGGGCGCGCTGCCGACCGACAGCGGGATCAGCTGGCAGGGGCATCTGTTCGGGCTGACAGGCGGGGTGCTGGCGGCCTTCGCCTTCCGGGAGCGCCCGCGCAGCGCCCTGACCGGCGCCGGTGTCGGACCCGTCACGTAACCTCAGGGCGAACGGGAGCCGCGGGATCGCGCGCACTGCCTCGCAGCGCGCGCGGCGACGGGCACAGTGCGCAGTACATGGTGCGCAGTACATACGGGGTGAGCAGAGCATGTCCGACTACCACCAGCCCGGTTACGGCCCTCCGGCCGGCGGACCACAGCAGCCGTACGGGGCGCCGCAGCACGGGACTCCGCAGCAGGGCTGGGCCGGCGGCACGCCCGGCGGCGGCTACGGCTACCCCGGCGTGCAGCCGCCCGGCCCCGGTTACGGCGCCCAGCCGCCCGCGCCCCCGACAGGCCCCGCGATGTGGGCCCACCTCGGCGCCCTGCTGACCATGACCGCGGGCACGATGATGTGCTGCGGCCTCGGCGCCTTCCTCGGCTGGATCTTCCCGCTGTCCCTCCGCGGCAACGACCGCCACAGACACGACCCGTACATCCGCCACCACGCCACCCAGGCCGTGAACTTCGGCATCACCCAGGCGATCATGGCGGCCCTCGGGGTGGTGCTGTACGTCGCCAGCGCCTTCACCTTCGCCGCGGCCGCCACGACGGACGCCCAGCGCAACAGCTCCGGCCTGGCGGTCCCACTGCTGACCGTGATCGGCATCTTCGGCAGCTACGCCCTGTCCGGCGTGATCTGCGCGGTCATCGGCACGGTCAAGGCGACCCGCGGCGAGCTGTGGACCTACCCGCGACTGATCGCCTGGCCCCTCAGCAAGGGCTGACATCACCACAGCCCGCCAGGAACTGATTACTCTCCGTAATCGTAAAAGAAGGAGGCAGCACACAAGGCCTCACACACCCGTACAACCGACAGCCCAAAGCCTCCGCCCCAAAGCCTCCGCAGCCGTACGACCGATAGCCCGCGAGACCCGTAGTGCCGTAGGGCCGTAGGGGCCGTAGGACCCCAGGGCGCTCGCCCGCAGACCCGCCCGGCCGCGCAGCCGCACGGCCGACGGATCGCAAGGCCCGCCCGGCCACCAGCCCGCAAGCCCCCGCCGCACGACCCGCCGCAACGGCCGACAGGGCCACACCGCAACCGCCGGCCCGCGCAGCCGATCAGCCCGTCAGCCCGTCAGCCCGTCAGCCCGTCAGCCCGCGCACCGGAACCGCCAGACCCCTAAGACCCAGCAGACCCGGCAGACCGTCAGCCCCGTAAGCCCCGTAAGCCGTCAGACCGTCAGCCCGCGCACCAGCAGATCCAGTAGCGCGCAGACGAAGAGCGCGATCCCGATGAACCCGTTGACCTGGAAGAACGCCCGGTTCAGCCGGGTCAGGTCGTGCGGCTTCACGATCGTGTGCTCGTACAGGAAAGCCACCGCCACGATCGCCAGGCCCAGCCAGAAGAACACGCCCGCGCCGGTCGCGAGCGCGTACCAGACGAAGAGCGCCGTCGTGACGAGGTGACAGCCGCGGGCGCCCCAGATCGCGGCCGGGATGCCGAACCGGGCCGGCACCGACTTCACGCCGACCTCACGGTCCGTCTCCACGTCCTGGCAGGCGTAGATCAGGTCGAAGCCGCCGATCCAGATGCCGACCGCGAGGCCGAGGATCGCCGCCTCCCAGGACCAGGAGCCGGTGATCGCGAGCCAGGCGCCGACCGGGCCCATCGCCTGGGCGAGGCCGAGGATCGCCTGCGGGAAGTTCGTGAACCGCTTGCCGTACGGATAGACCACCATCGGCACCACCGCGAGGGGCGCGAGCGCCAGGCACAGGGGGTTCAGCAGCGCTGCCGCGCCCAGGAAGACGACGAGCGCGATCAGCGCGCCCGTCCACGCCGACTTCACCGAGACCGCGCCGGTGACCAGCTCCCGGTGCGCGGTGCGCGGGTTACGGGCATCGATCTCACGGTCGATGATCCGGTTCGCGGCCATCGCGAAGGTGCGCAGGCCGACCATGGCGATGGTGACGAGGAGCAGCCGGCCCCAGTGAATGTGCCGGTCCCACTGGTACATCGCGGTCAGGGAGGCGATGTAGGCGAAGGGCAGCGCGAAGACCGAGTGCTCGATCATCACGAGGCGCAGAAAGGCCTTGGTGCGGCCCGGCTGCGGGACCGCTGCGGATGCGCTGCTCACGAGAGTCCGTACTCCTTCCAGCGACGGTCGACCATCGCCGCCGTCCGCGGGTCGGACTCGACCATGTGGGGCCAGCCACCGTCGCGCGTATAGCCCTCCTCGGGCCACTTCTCCGTCGCGTCGATGCCCGCCTTGCCGCCCCAGAACTGCTGGTAGGAGGCGTGGTCGAGATGGTCGACGGGGCCTTCGACGACGGTGAGGTCACGGGCGTAGTCGGTGTTGCCCAGCGCCCGCCAGGAGACCTCGTGGAGGTTGTGCACATCGCAGTCCGCGTCCACGACCACGATCAGCTTGGTCAGCGACATCATGTGTGCGCCCCAGATGGCGTGCATAACCTTTTGTGCGTGTTTGGGGTACTTCTTGTCGATCGAGACGATCGCGCAGTTGTGGAAGCCGCCGGACTCGGGGAGGTGGTAGTCCACGATGTCCGGAACGATGATCTTGAGCAGCGGGAGGAAGAACCGCTCCGTCGCGCGGCCCAGCGGGCCGTCCTCGGTCGGCGGGCGACCGACGACGATCGACTGGAGCAGCGGCCGCTTACGCATCGTCACACAGTCGATGGTCAGCGCCGGGAACGGCTCCTGCGGCGTGTAGAAGCCGGTGTGGTCGCCGAACGGGCCCTCGGGCAGCATCTCGCCGGGCTCCAGCCAGCCCTCGATGACGACCTCGGTGTGCGCCGGGACCTGGAGCGGGACGGTCTTGCAGTCGACCATCTCGATCCGCTTGCCCTGGAGGAAGCCCGCGAAGAGGTACTCGTCGATGTCACCGGGCAGCGGCGCGGTCGACGCGTACGTCACGGCCGGCGGGCAGCCGAAGGCGATGGCGACCGGCAGCCGCTCCCCGCGCTTGGCGGCGACCTGGTAGTGGTTGCGGCTGTCCTTGTGGATCTGCCAGTGCATGCCGATGGTGCGCTTGTCGTGGCGCTGGAGGCGGTAGAGGCCCAGGTTGCGCACGCCGGATTCGGGGTGCTTGGTGTGCGTCAGGCCCAGGTTGAAGAAGGAGCCGCCGTCCTCGGGCCAGGTGAACAGCGCGGGGAGCTGGTCGAGATCGACGTCGTCGCCCTGGAGCACGACCTCCTGGACGGGGGCTTCCTTGACCTTCTTGGGCGGGACGTGCGCCATGCCCGCGAGCTTCCCGAACGCCTCGCGTACGCCGACGAAGCCCTGCGGCAGCTCCGGCTTGAGCAGTCCGCCGATCTTCCCGCTGATGTCCTCGTACGCCTTGAGGCCCAGCGCCTTCAGCAGCCGGCGGTCGGTGCCGTAGACGTTCATGGCGAGCGGCATCGCCGAGCCCTTGACGTTCTCGAAGAGCAGCGCCGGGCCACCGGACTTCTGCACCCGGTCCACGATCTCGCCGACTTCCAGATACGGATCGACCTCGGCCTTGATGCGCTTGAGGTCGCCTTCCCGCTCCAGTGCACGCAGGAACGAGCGAAGATCGTCGTAAGCCATGCCTTCCAGTATCGGGTACGCACTACCCTGGACGGGTCACCGGGCCCCGGCGAGGGCCCGCCGCCGTGTGCAGGGGGCTCGTTCCGCAATGCTCAGGTATCTGCCGTTCCTCTTGGTGCTGGCACTGTGGATCTATGCGTTCATCGACTGCCTGAACACCCCCGAATCACAGGTGCGGGGACTGCCCAAGGTGATCTGGGTGATCATCATCCTGCTCTTCGGCGAGGTGCTGGTCGGCCCGGTCGCCTGGCTGGTCGCGGGCAAGCAGCGCCGGCCGGTGACGGGAGACGGCTCCACGCCCTCGCAATGGCACCGCAACCACCGTACGAAGTTCGTCGCGCCCGACGACAATCCCGAGTTCCTCGCGTCCCTCAAGAGCGAGAACAGCGGGAACAACAAGGACGAGGCGCTGCTCAAGGACTGGGAGGCGGACCTGCGCCGCCGCGAGGAGGAGCTGCGGCGCACCGAGGGCACGAAGGACGAGACGAACGGCCCGGACGACCCCCAGCCGCCCGCCAAGGGCTAGAAGTTCCTCCCGTCGCGTCGTAGACGGCCGCGACGCCGACCGTCACGACGGCGGCCGTCACGACGGCGACCGGTCCCGACGACGTCGGTCCGTCGGAACCCGCGGCGGCGGCCGCCCCGGCGTACGGTGAGCGCATGGACCGTACGCAGGACTGGGGGCAGGACCGCGACGAGCTCCGGCTGCACGGCCACGTCGACGGCCACAGCGACCCGGTCGGCCACCCCGACCATGTGCAGGAACAGGCCCGCGCCATGCTGGCGACAGCGATCGCCGAGGCGCGCACCGGACTCGCCGAGGGCGGCATCCCGATCGGCGCGGCCCTCTACGGCCCCGACGGCGCCCTCCTCGGCCGCGGCCACAACCGCCGCGTCCAGGACGACGACCCCACCATGCACGCCGAGACCGCGGCCTTCCGCGCTGCCGGCCGCCAGCGCAGCTACCGCGGCACCACCATGGTCACCACCCTCTCCCCCTGCTGGTATTGCAGCGGCCTGGTCCGCCAGTTCGGCATCTCGCGGGTCGTGATCGGCGAGGCGCGGACCTTCCACGGCGGTCACGACTGGCTGGCCCGGCACGGCGTACGGATCGTGCTGCTGGACGACCCCGAGTGCGCAGCGCTGATGCGGGACTTCATCGGGGCGCGGCCGGAGCTGTGGCAGGAGGACATCGGGGGCGGGTAGGTAACAGGCCGACCGGTCCAGCGGGGCCCCGCCCGCGCCGGCCCGCCTCCTTCCGCCCGGCCCACCGCCTCCCGCCCGCCGCACAATTCGCTGGCCCCCACCCCCGCCATCCACCAGGATGGCCAGCCATGAGCACCCGCCCGGACGTCCTCCCCGTACAGGCCGCGGACACCCCCGTACACCCCGCCGAACCGCACCGCCGTATCCGCGCCCTGCACACCGACGAGACCGTCACCGTCTATCAGGCGTACTCCCCCGCGCTGGGCCTCCCGGCCGCGCGGGACGGGCGGTTCCCGGTGGCCTGGAAGCGGGAGCGGATGACGTGGATCAAGCCGTCGTTCCTGTGGATGATGTACCGCTGCGGCTGGGGCGCCAAGGCCGACCAGGAGACCGTGCTCGCCGTCGAGATCGACCGGGGCGGCTTCGACTGGGCGCTGCGGAACGCCTGTCTGTCGCACTACGACTCGGCTGAGCACCCCGACCGCGGGGCCTGGCAGCGGCAGTTGAAGGGGGCGCCGGCGCGGGTGCAGTGGGACCCGGAGCGCGATCTGCGGCTTCAGGCGCTGCCGTACCGGTCGCTCCAGCTGGGGCTGGCGGGGGAGGCGTCGCGCCGGTACGCAGACGAGTGGACGGTGGCCATCACGGACGTCACCCCGCTCGCCCGCGAGATCCATGCGCTGGTGCGTTCCGGGGACACCGCGGCGGCCGCGGCGCTGCTGCCCGAGGAGCGTCCCTACCCGGCACCCGAGGGAACTCCGGGCCTCGGCCGCGTGTCCTGACGCACCGCCGCAAACACGTAAATCCGGCCACCGCGGGGTCCGCGGCGCACTGCTTCGCGTGACGTACGGGACGTAGGGGTGTCCGGCCAACTGAGGGCCGTTCACAGCCAATTGATGCACCGTTCAGCCACCTCCCCCTGCCCGGGAAACTCGGGCACCGCCACAGTCATGTCGGCCCACTGAGGGCTCACGCGACTCAGGGAGAGTGGCACATATGCCCGACATGACCCGACGAAGACTCCTCGGCTCCACGGCCGGCGTGGTCGGCGGCGCCGCCGCGCTGTCGCTGCTGCCGCCCAGCGTGCAAAAGGCCGTCGCCGCCGGACCCGCACGTCACGGCTCGCTGCACGACATCGAGCACGTGGTGATGCTGATGCAGGAGAACCGCTCGTTCGACCACTACTTCGGCACCCTGCGCGGCGTCCGCGGCTTCGCCGACCCGGACGCGCTGACGCTGCCGGACGGCCGGTCGGTCTTCCACCAGCCGGACGCGCAGAACCCGGACGGTTATCTGCTGCCGTTCCGCCTCGACACGCACACCACCAGCGCCCAGGCCATCCCCTCCACCAGCCATGCCTGGTCCGTGCAGCACGAGGCGTGGAACGGCGGGAGGATGGACCGCTGGCTGCCCGCGCACCGCAAGGCCGACGGCGTCAATGGTCCGTATGTGATGGGCTATCACACGCGGGACGACATCCCGTTCCAGTTCGCCCTCGCCGAGGCGTTCACGCTGTGCGACAACTACTTCTGCTCGGTCTTCGGGCCGACCTGGCCGAACCGGCTGTACTGGATGACCGGCACCCTCGACCCGGGCGGCACACGGGGCGGCCCGGTGCTGAACAACACCGCGCCCAAGCCGTACCGCTGGACGACCTACGCCGAGCGGCTGGAGGCGGCCGGCATCAGCTGGCGGGTGTACCAGGAGGAGGACGACTACGGCTGCAACCTCCTGGAGCAGTTCCAGACGTTCCGGGACGCCAAGCCGGGCGATCCGCTCCATGAGCGCGGGATGGTGCCGCAGCCGGCCGGCACCTTCGAGGACGACGCCCGCCATGACCGGCTGCCGGCCGTCTCCTGGCTGATCCCCACCAGCCACCAGTCCGAGCACCCGGACTATCTGCCGGCCGCCGGCGCCGACTACGTCGCAAAGAAGATCGAGGCGATCGCGTCCAACCCGAGGGTGTGGGCCAAGACCGTCTTCATCCTCAATTACGACGAGAACGACGGCCTCTTCGACCATGTGCCGCCGCCGGTGCCGCCCCCGGGGACGAAGGACGAGTTCGTCCGGGGCCTGCCGATCGGCGGCGGCTTCCGCGTGCCGTGTCTGATCATCTCGCCGTGGACGGTGGGCGGCTGGGCCGCCGGCGACCCCTTCGACCACACCTCGGTGCTCCAGTTCCTGGAGCGCTGGACGGGCGTGGAGGAACCGAACATCAGCGACTGGCGGCGGGCGGCCTTCGGCGATCTGACGTCCGCGTTCGGCTTCCGCCACGGTGCGCGCCGCCCGCCGCGGCTGCCCCGCGACACCGCCGAGCAGCTGGTCGAGGCGCAGTGGGAGGTGGCGCATCTGCCGAAGCCGACGCTGCCGGGCGCGGGACAGCGGCCGCCACGCCAGGAGCGCGGCCGGCGCAGGCGGCGCTAGGCGGCAGTCCCCCAGGGCCCCAGGGCGGGCACGGGCATCTCTCCCTCTCCCGTAAAACGACGGTGCCGTACGGGCCGGCCTCGCGAGGAGGCGTCCCGTACGGCACCGCGGGGTGTGCGGACCGGACTCCGGCGATCAGACTCCGGCGTAGGAGTGCAGCCCCGTCACGAAGATGTTCACGCCGTAGTAGTTGATCAGGTAGCAGACGAACCCGATCAGGCCCAGCCAGGCGGCCCTGCGGCCCTTCCAGCCGGCCGTGGCGCGGGCGTGCAGATAGGTGGCGTAGGCGACCCAGGTGATGAAGGCCCAGACCTCCTTGGGGTCCCAGCCCCAGTAGCGGCCCCAGGCGGCCTCGGCCCAGATGGAGCCCGCGATGATGGTGAACGTCCACAGCGGGAAGATGGTGGCGTTGACGCGGTAGGAGAACTTGTCCAGCGAGGCGGCCGAGGGCAGCCGCTCCAGCACGGACGAGGCGAAGGCGCCGGGCTGCTTGCCCTTCGGCTCGGCGAGCTTGGCCTCGTAGGAGTCGCGGAAGAGGAAGAGCAGCGCGGAGACCGCACCGAGGTAGAGCGCCGCGCCGGAGATGATCGCGCAGCTGACGTGGATCCACAGCCAGTACGAGTGCAGCGCGGGCACCAGCTGGTCGCTGGCGGTGTAGAGCACCGTGACGGCCAGCCCGAGGTCGAGCAGGACGGTGGTGACCAGGGGCAGCCCGATCCAGCGGACGTTCTTCTTGAGCGCGAGCAGCAGCAGGTAGAGGCCGACCGCGACCGAGGCGAAGGTCGTGGAGAACTCGTACATGTTGCCCCAGGGGGCACGTTCCACGGACAGGGCGCGGGTGACGACGCCGGCCACGTGCAGCGCCCAGGCCAGGACGGTCAGCGAGATGGCGATCCGCCCGTAGAGGTCGCCCTTCTCGGTGTCGCCCGCGGCGCCCGGCCCGTCGGGGACGTCACGGCTGCCGGCAACGGGCTTGGTGATGACCTCGGGCCGTTCCAGGACGGCCGTCCCCCCCTGCTGCCGGGCTGTGTGCACGGAGACCGTCGCGGTCGCCTTGGCCTGTGCGGTCAGGGCTGCGGCGGTGCGGCCGACCTTGCTGCGGCTGCCGAACACCCACTCGGCCATGTGCGCGAGGAAGGCGAGCGTATAGACCGCCATCGCCGAATAGACCAGCAGGTTGCTGTTGTGCGCCAGTGTCTCGTTGGCTGCGGCCGCGATGTTCACGCGCGCGCTCCTTCAGAGGGGTCAGCAGGTCCGTCAGAGTCAGTGGGCTCCGCGGGGTCTTCGGTGTCGGGGGCGGGCCCGGCGTCCGGAGCGGGCGGGGCGCCGGCCTCCGTGCCGGGTCCCGTGCCGGGTTCGGCGTCCGGAGCGGGCGGGGCATCGGGGAACAGTGCTCCGGCGAGACCGGCGAGTTCCTCCGGCAGCCGGGCCGACTCGCTGCGGCCGAGACCGGCCATCTCGACGACGGTGACGCCGTCGGCGCCCTTCTCCGCCCGGACCCACACCCGGCGGCGCTGGATGAACAGCGATCCGGCCAGGCCCAGCAGAGCGGCGACCGCGCCGGTCAGCGCCAGGCCGTTGCCGGGCTGGTGGGAGACCTTGAAGCTGGCCCAGCTCTTGACGCCCTCGAAGGTGATGGAGCCCTCGCCGTTGGGCAGCTTCATCGTGGTCTGTTCTTCGGCAGCGCGTACGGCCGCCTTGTTCTTGGAGCCGGCGTGCCGCTCCACGCGGTCCTTGGGCAGCAGCATCTTCTTCAGGATGCCGCCCTTGCCGTCCTGGTACTTCTTGAGGCGCTTGGTGTCGAGCTTGTAGACGCTCTGCGGCAGACCGGAGTCCAGGCCCAGGTCGCCGTGGTACGCGTTCACCGACAGCACGGGGAAGTCCAGCGCGGGGAACTGCGAGAACATCGAGCCGGTGCCGCGGCCGCCGAACGTCGGGACGAACATGGCCTGGAAGCCGAGCTGGTTGCGCTTGCCGTCCTTGGTCTGCGCGCCGGGCACCTTCACCACACCGGTCGAGGTGAGGTTCTTGGGGTCCGCGGGCAGGAAGGCCGTCGCGCCGTGGAAGACGGTCTTGCCGCGGCCGTCCTTGACGGTGACGACGGGCGAGTAGCCGTGCGAGAGCAGGAAGACCTTGTTGCCGGCGATGTCGAGGGGTGTGTTGACCTCGATGGCGCTGTGGTGCTGCTTGCCGTCCGCGCCCAGGAAGTAGGAGATCTGCGCCCGGTAGGTGCGCGGGGTGCCCCGCTGGGGCCCGGTCCGCTCGTACGTCGCGTCGAAGCGGTGGAGCTTGAAGCCGAACGGCTCCATGTCGTCGGTGTCGTAGAACGGTCCCGACTTGAACTCGTCGTACTGGGTGAGGCTGTTGGAGAAGCCGTCGCCCTCGGTGACCAGCTTGTTGCCCTCGGACTTCCACAGGCCGCCGACGGCGAACGCCACCAGCATCACGATCAGCGCGACATGGAAGACGAGGTTGCCGACCTCGCGCAGATAGCCCTTCTCGGCGGCGACGGCGGAGCCGGCCCGGTGGGCGCGGAAGCGCCGCTTCTTCAGCAGCCGCTGGGCCGCACCGAGGATCTCGTCGGGCGCCGCGTCCGTGCGCCAGGTGGTGTACGCGGGCAGCCGGGTCAGCCGGCGCGGGGCGGCCGGCGGGCGGCGGCGGAGCTGTCCGACGAACTGCCAGCTGCGCGGCACGATGCAGCCGATCAGCGAGATGAACAGCAGCAGATAGATCGCCGAGAACCACACCGAGCTGTAGACGTGGAACATCCCGAGCTTGTCGTAGATGCCCGCAAGCGTGCTGTGATCGGCCTTGAACTGGTCGACCTTGGTCGGGTCGACGCTGGTCTGCGGGATCAGCGAGCCCGGGATCGCACCGATCGACAGCAGGAAGAGCAGCAGCAGCGCCACCCGCATCGAGGTCAGCTGCCGCCAGAACCAGCGCACCCAGCCGAGGGGGCCCAGCGAGGGGAAGCCGACGTCTTCCGTCGGCGCGGTCGAGAGCTGGGATCCGGCCGTGCCGAGATCGCTGCCCGCGTCGGCCTCGGGGCCCGGTTCGCGGGGGGTGTCGGTCTTGGTGGACATCAATCAGATCCCAACGGTGGAGCTTTGCGTCCAGCTCTGGAGCTCGGACATCAGGCTGTCCCAGATGCCGGTGACGAGGAGGATGCCGAGCGCGACCATCATGCCGCCGCCGATCCGCATCACCCACAGATAGTGCCGTTTGACCCAGCCGAACGCGCCGAGCGCCCGGCGGAAGGCCAGCGCGACGCCGATGAACGGCAGGCCGAGGCCCAGGCAGTACGCGACGGTGAGCAGGGCGCCGCGGCCTGCGCTGGCGCCGGAGTACGCGAGGGTGCTGACGGCGGCGAAGGTGGGGCCGAGGCACGGCGTCCAGCCGACGCCGAAGAGCACCCCGAGCACCGGTGCGCCGGCCAGCCCCATGGCGGGCTTCATGTGGAAGCGCAGTTCGCGCTGTCCGAAACGCTTGAGGACACCGGCGAACGCCAGCCCGAGCAGGATCATCAGCACGCCGAGGACCCGCGAGATGACGTCCTTGTACTCCTGGAGGCTCTGGCCGAAGAACCCGAAGAGCGCGCCGCCGGAGACGAAGACGGCGGTGAAGCCGAGGACGAAGAGCGTGGCGCCGGCCAGCATCCGGCCGCGCCGGGCCTCGCCGAGGTCGGTGCCCGTGACGCCGGTGACGTACGACATATAGCCCGGCACCAGCGGCAGGACGCAGGGCGAGAAGAACGAGACGAGGCCGGCGAAGAGCGCGATGGGGACGGCGGCGAGGAGGGTGCCGCTGAGGACGGTCTGGTTTTCCGCGGCGGCGGCGAGCGCGATCACGTGATCACTTCTCGGCGATCAGCGGGGCGATCATCTTGCGCAGTTCGTCCTCGGCGAGCGGGCCGATCGAGCGGGCGGCGATCTTGCCCTGCTTGTCGATGGCGATCGTGGAGGGGATGGACTGCGGGTTGAGGCTGCCCTTGGGGAAGCGCAGCATCAGCCGGCCGGTCGGGTCGAACAGGCTCGGGTAGGGCACCTTGTGCTCTTCCTCGAAGCTGGTGGCCTGCGACTTCTCGGAGTCGCGGGTGTTGATCCCGATGAACTGGACGCCCTTGCTCTTGGTCTCGTTCGCGACCTTGGCGAAGTTCGGCGCCTCGGCGATACAGGGGCCGCACCATGATCCCCAGACATTGAGGACGACGACCTTGCCCTTGTAGTCGGCCACGTCCAGCTTCTTGCCGGTGGTGGTCTCACCGGCAAGATCGGGCGCCGGCTGCCGCTCGTTCTCCTTGACGGTGTCGATGCCGTTCTTGCCCTGGACGAACCGGGTCTGGGACGAGCCGCCGGAGGCGCCGTCGCCGCAGGCGCTGAGCGTCAGCGACGCGGCCGCCGCCCCTGCGGCGAGCAGGGTGATGCGGCGGCGGCTCGTGAGGCGGCGTGGGGCGCGGCAAGCACTCATGTGAAAAGTTTCGCATGGGCCATTTGCGGATCTTCCGCGCCCCCCTCGCCGGACCGGTCCCCGATCAAAGGGGCATGTCAGGCCGCCGAGAGATACGACTTCCAGCCACCGGAGGGCTGCTGCCCGACGGGGAGCTCCTGGAGCTTGCGCAGCACCTCCGGGTCCTGGGCGTCCATCCAGTCGGTGAACTGCCGGAACGACACCAGATGGACATCCCGGCTCTGCTCATTGGCAATGTGTTTGAGCGCGTCCTCGACGGCGTCCATATAGATACCGCCGTTCCACTCCTCGAAGTGGTTGCCGATGAAGAAGGGAGCCCGGTTGGTCTCGTAGGCCCGGCGGAATCCGGAGATATATGCGTCGGTGGCCTGGCGCCGCCAGCCCGGGTAGTTGACCGGCGGGGCCTTCGTCGAGTTCTTGGACTGATTGGCGAGGATGTTGTAGTCCATCGAGAGCACCTCGAAAGAGTGCCCCGGAAAGGGAACCTGCTGGAGCGGGAAGTCCCAGAGGTCCATCTTTTTCTTCGGCCACATCTGGAGACCGCCGGGCGAGCTGGCGTCATAGCGCCAGCCGAGTTCCTTGGCGGTGGGCAGCAGATTTTCCTGCCCCAGCAGGCATGGCGTACGGCTTCCGACCAATTCCTTTCGGTAGTCGAAGGGCAGCGGATCCAGATCCGTGAAGCCGGTGTTGGTACGCCACTTGGTGACGAAATCCATCGCCTGGTCGATCTCGGACTGCCACTGTTGCGGCGTCCAGCGTTTGACGGTGCCGGCGCCGGTGCAGAAGTGCCCGTTGAAGTGGGTGCCGATCTCGTGGCCGTCCAGCCAGGCCTCCCGCACGTACTTCAGCGTCTCCCTGATGTGCTCGTCGCTGAGGTAGCCGATGTCGGAGGCGCCCCGCCGGTTGTTCGGCGGCTCGTAGAGGTGCTTTTGGGATTCGGGCAGGAGGTAGAGCCCGGACAGGAAGAAGGTCATGGCGGCGCCATGGTCCCTGGCGAGCTTGAGAAAGCGGGGGAAGAGGCCGTTGCCGACCTCTCCCGCGCCGTCCCAGGAGAAGATGACGAACTGCGGCGGGGTCTGTCCGGGCTCCAGCCGTTCGGGTGCTTTCGGCTGATGGGGCTGCGAGCCGTAATTCGCTGTCGAGCCGTCGCCGATGAGCTTGGGGCGAGCCTGTACCGAGTTCTTCACACGCGCTTTGTCGGCCCCTGCGCCCGAGTCCGGCGAAGAGCAGCCGGCGACGCCCAGCGCCGCGGCTGCACCAACTCCCATACCCAGCAGGTTTCGCCGACTGATCGCGCGCATACCCTCGTCCCCATCCGTGCTCGCCGAACTCAATATCCATATAAACGGACAATGGAGAAGAGGGCATGTCGAGCGTCGGGGTTCCGGGTTATTCGCGCAGATATCTCATTTTGCCTGGACTTGACGTTCCACCAAGTGATGCACCGTCAGGCCCCGAAAGCCTTGGCCTTTCCCTTCACGGGTTTGGCGCCCGCCAGAAGATGGGAGGGAACCAGGTCGCGCGCAGGCTCGCTGTACCCCACCGAAATGATCTTGTCGCCGTGGAAGGTGAACGACGTCAGCGAGGCCAGCGTGCACTGCCGCTTGCGCGGGTCGTGCCACAGCCGCCGCCGCTCCGCGAAGCTGCGCACGATCCAGATCGGCAGCTGATGACTGACCGCCACCGCCTCGTGCCCGCGCGCCGCGTCCCGCGCCGCACCCAGCGCCGCCATCATGCGGACGACCTGCTCGAGGTACGGCTCGCCCCAGGACGGCCGGAACGGGTTCGTCAGGTACTTCCAGTTCCCCGGCTTCTTCAGCGCACCGTCGCCGACCCCGAAGGTCTTCCCCTCGAAGACGTTGGCCGCCTCGATCAGCCGCTCGTCGGTGGCCAGATCCAGACCATGCGCACCGGCGACCGGCACCGCGGTCTCCTGCGCACGCTCCAGCGGCGAGGCGACGACATGTGTGATGTCCCGCTCCGCGAGGTGCTCCGCCACCCGGTCGGCCATCTTCCGCCCCAGCTCGGAGAGGTGGTAGCCGGGCCGGCGCCCGTAGAGCACGCCATCGGGGTTGTGCACCTCGCCGTGCCGCATCAGATGCACGACGGTGATGTCTTCGCTGCTCATGTCACCCATTCATTCAGTCGTCAGCAAGCAGTCGCCGGCCCGTGCGCCGCAACCGTCGTCAGGCCGTCGTCAGGCCGTCGCCCCGGCCGCGGCCCGCGCAGCGGCCGGCAGTGCGGCGGCGATCCGCTCGACGGCCGCCGTGTCGTGCGCGGTCGAGAGGAACCACGACTCGAAGGCGGACGGCGGGAGGTAGACGCCCTGCGACAGCATCGAGTGGAAGAAGGCGGTGAAGCGGAACGACTCCTGCGCCTTGGCGGCGTCGTAGTCGGTCACCTCGGCATCGGTGAAGAAGACCGAGAACATGTTCCCCGCGACCTGGAGTTGGTGCGCCACGCCCTCCTTCGCCAGCGCGGCGGTGACCAGACCCCGCACCTCCGCCGAGACCGCGTCGACCTTCCCGTAGGCGGCATCGTCCAGCAGCCGCAGCTGCGCGACGCCCGCGGCGGTGGCGATCGGGTTCCCGGACAGGGTGCCCGCCTGGTAGACCGGGCCGGCCGGGGCGAGATGCGCCATGACGTCCGCGCGGCCGCCGAAGGCCGCAGCCGGGAAGCCGCCGCCCATGACCTTCCCGAAGGTCATCAAATCCGGACGTACGCCATCAATTCCGTACCAACCGGCCTTGCTGACGCGGAAGCCGGTCATCACCTCGTCGGAGATGTAGAGCGCCCCGTTGCCCGCGCACAGATCCTTCAGGCCCTGGTTGAAGCCCGGCAGCGGCGGCACCACGCCCATGTTGCCCGGCGACGCCTCCGTGATCACACAGGCGATCTCGCCCGGGTGCGCGGCGAACGCGGCCCGTACCGCCTCGATGTCGTTGTACGGCAGCACGATCGTGTCGCCGGCCTGCGCACCCGTCACACCCGGCGTGTCGGGCAGCCCGAAGGTCGCCACGCCCGAACCGGCCGCGGCCAGCAGCGCGTCCACATGCCCGTGGTAGCAGCCCGCGAACTTGATCACCTTCGGCCGGCCGGTGAAGCCGCGCGCCAGCCGGATCGCCGACATCGTCGCCTCGGTGCCGCTGGAGACCAGGCGCACCTGCTCGACCGGCTCGATCCGGGCCACGATCTCCTCGGCCAGCTCGACCTCGCCCGCGCCGGGCGTGCCGAAGGACGTACCTCGGGCGACCGCGTCCTGGACCGCGGCGATCACCTCGGGGTGCGAGTGGCCGAGGATCATCGGCCCCCATGAGCACACGAGGTCGACATACTCACGGCCGTCGGCGTCCGTGAGGTACGGACCGGTGCCGGACACCATGAACCGGGGCGTACCGCCCACGGCCCGGAAGGCCCGCACCGGAGAATTGACGCCGCCCGGCGTCACAGCGGACGCACGGTCGAACAGCGACTGCGAAACAGGGGCTTCATACGGAAAAGACACTGTGATCCTGACCTGCATAAACGGCGGGAGGGGCGGCGCACGGACGCGGCCCGGCTGACAACGGGTGCGGGAATCTCCCTCGCGATACGCCTGCGGGCGCCGCTGGGTTCACTCTCGCTCCTTTTTTGATTCCTCTCGCTCGACCGGGCGTCAGCCCCCACTCGTCTGCGAAACTGGGCCGACGTACGAGTAAGTCACGCAAGCAATGGTCTCAGAGGCGCACGGGGGCGTGCGGCCGGGCGTTTCACGCGCCGGTGACGGGGGAGGTCTCTGAGACGATGATCGGGTTGCGCGGCTGGGGCTGCGAGTGGTCGGGTGGAGATATGCATCGCGGTGGCGAACTGGGCGAGGGAACCAATGACCGGGGTCCCGAGCGCGCCCAGCGCGGCCGTCACCGGCGCGAGGACACCACGGGCGAGACCCGTGAGGACACCACGGGCGAGACCACGGGCGGGGAGATCAGAGGCGGCCGCATGGGGGTGACCTACAGGTACTTCGGCGCGCCCAATGGTGCGACCGCGGCCCGCGTCCCGGTCTCCATGCGTCCCGAGGAGCTCGGCGGTGACGAGCTCGGCATGGGCGGCATGTTCAGCAAGATCAAGCCGGAGACGATGGCCGCCATGGTCCTCACCGGTATAGAGGGCATACCCCTCCATAAGGTTCCGCCGCTCGAACTTGTCGTCCTCCACCCCGACTACGCCGTCGTCAAGCTCCCCATGACCGTGGTCGACCCGCTGCGCGGCGTCGGTGAGGAGACGGTCGGCGCGGCCGCCTTCATCTGGTCCACCGTCCCCGACCGCGGGGGCCCGCGCGACGCCTTCACCGTCTACCAGCTGCTGCACGAGTGGCAGGACTTCAGCCACCGGCTGCATGAGGCGGGGCACCAGGCGTACTGCCTGGTCTGGCCGTAACGGTTCAGCGCGGGCGCGGCGGCCACGGGCGCGACGGCCCCGGGCGCGGCGCGCCGCGCCCGGCCGGGGCGCTCTCCGCACGGGGGCCGCGCCGGTCACCACGTGGGGCGGGCCGACACCCCGCCGTCCACGACCAGATCGTGCCCGGTGATCCAGGACGCCATCGGTGAGGCGAGGAACACACAGGCATCGCCCACGTCCTCCGGCGTGCCCAACCGTCCGGCGGGCGCCGCGGCTTGCCAGCGGCGCACCCCCTCGGGCCAGTCCTCCGCCAGGCCGGGACGGTCGATCAGGCCGGGCGAGACGCTGTTGACGCGGATGCCGCACGCCCCGTACTCCAGCGCCGCCGCGCGCGCATGCATCACCACCGCCGCCTTGGACGCGCAGTAGTGGGCATGCTGCGGCGCCGGACGGTCCGCCTCGATCGAGGCGATATGGGTCACCGAACCACCGCCGGACGCCCGCATCACGGCCGCCGCGGCCTGGGTGCAGGCGAAGACGCTGTGCACGTTCGGATCCGCCACCGCCCGCCAGTCGGCGAGCGACATCGCCGCCAGCTCCTGCGTCGGCTGCACCCCCGCGTTGTTCACCAGCGCGGTCAGCCGGCCGCGCCAGCCGGCCGCCTCGTTCACCAGACGGTGGCACTCCTCCTCGACGGCCAGGTCGGCGCGCAGCGCCAGCGCGCTTCCGCCGTCCGCCTCGATCCGCCCGACCAGGGCCCGGGCCGCCTCGGCGCCCGTACGGTAATGCGCCACGACGGCCGCGCCCGCCGCGGCGAACCGCAGCGCGATACCGCGGCCGATGCCCCCGGCGGCACCGGTGACGAGGGCGACCTGGCCGCGCAGATCGGGCAGTTGGGGGCGGTTGGTGGCGTCCGGTCCGGTCTCGGTCATGGCCTGCTCAACGCGGTGATCCGCGCCGCCTCCTGGGGGAAGCGCGCGGCCAGTTCGGCGGCGTCCCCGTGCTCGTAGTCCTCGAAGGTGAAACCGGGCGCCATCGTGCAGCCGAAGAGCGACCAGGAACCGCCGTCGGCGACCTCGGCGGCCATCCACGTACCGGCCGGCACCGTGAACTGGACGTGCTGCCCGGCCAGGACGTCAGGACCGAGCACGACCGTACGGGCCGTGCCACCGCCCTCCGGGAGGCCGCCGCCCTCCGCGGCGCCGCCTTCCGGGAGGAGGAAGAGGGTGAGCGGATCGCCCCGGTAGAAGTGCCAGGTCTCGTCGGTGGGCAGCCGGTGCAGGGCGGAGAAGTCGCCCGGCTCGTCGGTCAGCAGCATCACGATCGCCGAGCCCTCGGGCCGCCCGTCGGGGCGCTCGGGCCCCGCCCACGTACGCCGGAACCGTCCGCCCTCACGGGGCAGCGGCGCCAGCCCGTAGAAGTCGATCAGCGCCTCGGGGAGCCGCTCGTGGGACCTGCGCTGCTCGTCCATCCGCGGGCCGCCTCCCACTCGTCCGCCGACTGCCGGTGGTGATGATCCAGCCTAGGGAGTGTGCCCGGTGTCCCGCCCGGCATACCGCGTCCCGGCGCTGGACGGCCGTCCACATCCGTCAGCCGGTCGTCCAGTGCGGGTCGCGGCCCGTCTCGGCCAGCAGCGCATCGAGGGCGGAGGCGCCGGGCGGGACGGGGAGCGGCGCGGCGAAGACGTTCATCTTCCGGGCCGTCGGGGCCATCTGTGCGACCAGTGTGCGCAGCTCGGCCACGCACCCGGGGGCGGGCGTGTACGGCAGGCCGGCCGCCCGTGCCACGTCCCAGGCGTGCACCGTCAGATCCAGCAGCACCATCGCGCCGACGGTCCGCGCCGGCAGCTTCATCCCGCCGGTCAGACCGTCCTCCGCGCCCGGCACCGCCCACGCCTCGACCAGGCGCGCCGCCTCCTCGGCGAACCGGTCGGGCCACTGCGCCCGGTATTCACCGAGCCGGTCGGGGGTGGTGCTGAAGTCCACGTCCTTCTTCGCGGCCAGGGTCTGGAAAGCGAGGACCACCTGGAAGAGGTGGTTGAGCAGCGCCCGTACGTCGTACTCGGCGCAGGGCGTCGGCAGTCCCAGCTGGTCGTCGCGCACCCCGCGCAGTACGGGGAGCGCCGCCTGGGCCGCCGCGTCGAGCAGCGCGCTGATCGGTGGGGGTGTGGGGGCCGTGGGGGCAGGTGCGGTCGGGTCGGCTTGCCGGCTCACGGGCGTTTCATCCGGAATGTCTTGCATGTCGGTCATAGTGATGACGCTACGGACCGCCGCCGGGGGCGGCTTGAAAAAACGCGACAGGCGCCGCGCGACCGGCGCGGCCCGTCCTTGCGGGCCGGGCGGGACCGTACGGGCACCGCCTAAAATCCCGGCATGGCCGCTCCACGGCGCGACACCCGGGGCATCGTCGACGCCCCCGGTCTCTTCACGCGGGTGCAGTTCCGCCGCCGCACCCCCGCCGCACCGCTGCGCCCGTATGTCGAGCACTACTGGCTGATCGACTGGGATCTGTCCGAGCCGTATGCCACGCATGTCGTTCCGCACCCGTGCGTGAACCTCGTCTTCCAGCGGTACGCCGACCGCCCCGGCTTCGGGGAGGTCGCGGGCGTCGGGCTGGAGCTGTTCGCGCAGAAGCTGGCAGGGCGCGGGCGGGTGTGCGGGGTGCAGTTCCGGCCGGGCGGGTTCCGGCCGTTCGCCCCGGAGCGGCCCGCGACGGACTGGACGGGCCGCCGGCTGCCGCTGGCGACGGCCTTCGGGGCCACGGACGCCGCGGGGCCCGTACTGGACCCGGACGACGAGGACGCCCGGGTGGCCGCGCTCGACGCCTTTCTGACCCCTCGCCTGCGGGCCGGGCCGCGGATCCTCGCCCAGGCCGACCTCGCCGTGGGGCTGGCCGGCCGGATTCGCACGGACCGTACGATCCGCCGGGTCGCGGATTTCGCGCGGGCCGAGGGCCTGTCCGTGAGGGCCCTCCAGCGGCTGTTCGCCGGCTATGTCGGGGTCAGTCCCAAGTGGGTGCTGCTGCGCTACCGGGTGCACGAGGCACTGGAGCGCGCCGCGTCCGCGGCGGAGGTCGACTGGGCCGCGCTCGCCGCCGAGCTGGGCTACAGCGACCAGGCGCATCTGGTCCGCGATGTCACCGCCACCGTCGGGGTCCCGCCGACCGCGTACGTGCGCTGAGTCCGCCCGCGCCGGGCCTCAGGGGTGTTCGGCCGTCAGATAGCGCTGGACGGTGGGGGCCAGCCAGGCGATGACCTCGTCGTGACCGAGGTCCACAGCCGGGGGGATGTGCAGGACATAGCGGCACAGCGCCATGCCGAGTATCTGGGAGGCGATCAGCGCGGCGCGGGTCGGCGCCTCCTCGGGCACCGGACAGACCGCGGCCAGGACGGGCTTGATCTGTTCGGCGAACACGCCGCGCATCCGCTGTGCGCCCGCCTCGTTGGTGACGCCGACGCGCATCATGCCGGTCAGTGTCTCGTCGCACTCCCAGCGCTCCAGGAAGTGCCGTACGAGCCGGGCGCCGGCCTCGTCGCGCGGTACGTGGGTGAGGTCCGGGGCGTGCACCTCGATCTCGGAGGCGGCGGCGAAGAGACCGGCCTTGTTGCCGTAGTAGCGCATCACCATCGACGGGTCGATGTCCGCGTCCCTGGCGATGGCGCGGATGGTGGCGCGCTCGTAGCCGTCCGCGGCGAAGCGGTCCCGGGCGGCGGCCAGGATCGCGGCACGCGTGGCGGCGGAGCGCCGGGGGCGGGCGGGGTCCGCCGCCCCGCCGGACGCGGCGTCGGCGGGCGCGGCATCTGACGCAGCAGGCGCGGGATCAGCGGCGGAGGGTGCATGTTCGGCCATGCCAACAACTGTAGGCCAACACCTGTTGACACGCCAGGCCCGGCCGCCCTACGCTTGCCAACAAGCGTTGACCAACATGCGTTGGCATGCATTGCAGGCACAGGCACAGGCATAGACACAGTCGTAGGCACAGCCACAGGAGGCGGAAGCCATGGATGCCATGAACCACAAGCCCGCCGGCAGCGGCCCTGAGACCGACGAGGTGCGTGCGGCCCGCGATACGGACGTCATCGTCGTGGGCGCAGGACCGACCGGCCTGCTGCTCGCCGGAGACCTCGCCGAGGCAGGCCTGGGCGTCACCCTCCTGGAGCGCCGCCCCGCCACCCTCAGCAACCTCACCCGCGCCCTGGCCGTCCATGCCCGCACCCTGGAGCAGCTGGACGCCCGCGGCCTCGCCGACGAGCTGATCGCCGGCGGACATCGGCTCTCCACCCTCCGCCTCTTCGGAGAGGCCACCATCGACGCGACCCGGCTCCGCTCCCGCTTCCCCATGGTGCTGATCACTCCGCAGTTCGAGGTCGAGCGGCTGCTGGAGCGGCGCGCCCGCCGCGCCGGTGTCGATTTCCGTCACGACTCCGAGGTACTCGGCCTCGATCAGGACGCCGACGGTGTGACGGTGCGCTTCCGTAACGCCGAGGGCATCGGCAGCCTCCGCGCCGCCTACGTTGTCGGCGCCGACGGCGTCCGCAGCTCCATCCGCGAGGCCATCGGCCAGCCGTTCCCCGGCAAGTCCGTGATCCGCTCCCTGGTGCTCGCCGATGTCCAGCTGGCCCAGAAGCCCGATTCCCCCTTCACCGTCAACGCCAACGACGAGGCCTTCGCCCTGATCGGCTCGTTCGGCGACGGCTGGTACCGCGTCATCTGCTGGAGCCGCCGCTACCAGGCCGACGACGACGCGCCCACCGATCTCGACGAGGTCCGCGAGATCACCCGGCTCGCCCTCGGCAGTGATTACGGCATGCATGACGCCCGGTGGGTCTCCCGTTTCCACAGCGACGAGCGCCAGGTCCCCGAGTACCGCGTCGGCCGCGTCTTCCTGGCGGGCGACGCCGCCCATGTGCACTCCCCCGCCGGCGGCCAGGGCATGAACACCGGCCTCCAGGACGCCGCCAACCTCAGCTGGAAACTGGCCGCGGTGCTCCGGGGCCACTCCCCCGACAGCCTCCTGGACAGCTATCAGACCGAGCGCCACCCGGTGGGCAAGCAGGTGCTGCGCAGCAGCGGTGCCCTCATCCGGCTCGCCCTGCTGCACGGCGCCCCCGGCCGCGCCGTGCGCACCCTCGCCGCCCGGGTCTTCAACCGTCTGCGGCCGCTGTCCGGCCGCGCGGTCCGCACCATCTCCGGCATCGGCATCGCCTACGGTGCCGGGCCCGGCGCCCACCCCCTCACCGGCCGTCGCGCCCCCGACATCCGCCTGGCCGACGGCAGCCGCCTCTACGAACTCCTCCGCCAGGGCCGGTTCGTGCTTCTCACCCCCGCCGACGAGCCCGGCGTCCCCCGAGCCCTGACGAGCAAGGAGGACCGCCCTCACCCCGCCGAGGACCGCTTCCTGACCGCCTCCTGGCAAAGCGGCCGCCGTACGGCGCTTCTGGTGCGCCCTGACGGCTATATCGCCTGGGCCACCGATGCCACGGCCCCCGCCGAGCGCGCCCGCGCGCTACGGTCCGCCCTGCTGCACTGGACCGGCGCCGCGCCCGAGGACGGCGGATCCATAGGCACCGCCCGGCCCGCCGCCCTCACCCCTCCAGCACATGCCGCAGATAGGCCCGGGGGTCGTTGAGATAGCGCCGCCAGTGGTCGACGAGCCCCAGCTCCGCCCACTCCACGCTCCGCATCCCGTGCTCGCCGACCTCGACGATCGCGGCGCCGGGCAGCGCCGTCAGCAGCGGGGAGTGGGTGGCGCAGATGATCTGGGCACCACCGCTCCCCAACTCACCCATCAGCCCGATCAGTTCAAGACAGGAGGAGAACGACAGGGCCGCCTCGGGCTCGTCCATGACATACAGGCCCCGCTGTGCGAACCGCTCCCGGAAGGCCATCAGAAAGCCTTCCCCGTGGCTCATCTCGTCCGGGGAGCGGGACAGCCGGTTCGACCTCCGCTCCCCGTTCAACGCCTCCAGCGCCGTCTCGGCCCGCAGGAAGAACCCCCGCCGGCGGACCCGCGGCCCGCGCACCATCTGCCGCCCCTCCCGCGTCGGATCGAACCGCATCCGGCTGCCGAGCAGCGATGCCTCCCGCGAACTCGCGTACTTGTATCCCGCCGAGCCGCCGTACGAATCCAGCCCGAAGCCCTCCGCCAGCGCCTCGGCCAGCGTCGACTTGCCCGAACCGTTCTCCCCCACTAGAAAGGTCACCGGAGCGCGGAAGGCCAGCCCTTCCTCGGCCAGCTGGCGCACACACGGCACCGTCCAGGGCCAGCCGTTCTCAGCCGTCCCCTCCCCCTCCGGAACGTCCACGTAAGCCCGTTCGATCAGCATGCCCCCGAAGCTCTCACACCCCACTGACAGCCCCCCGCCGACAGACCCCAGCCGACGTTCACCAGTCCCCCGCTGACGCTCGTGCGTCGCCCGACGTTCCCAGCCATGCCTCAGTCATGCGTCGCCCGACGATCCCCACTCACGGCAGGACCGGGCCCGTGGTCCGTACGCTGGACGCATGCTGTTCGCCCGCTCCGCCGCCCTCTTCGTCCTCGCCGGCCTCTTCGAGATCGGCGGCGCCTGGCTTGTCTGGCAGGGCGTCCGCGAACACAAGGGCTGGGTCTGGATCGGTGCCGGAGTGATCGCGCTCGGGGTGTACGGCTGGGTCGCCACCCTCCAGCCGGATGCCGAATTCGGCCGGATCCTCGCCGCGTACGGCGGTGTCTTCGTCGCCGGATCGCTGGCGTGGGGCGCGATCGCCGACGGCTACCGCCCCGACCGCTGGGACGTGACCGGCGCACTGATCTGTCTGGCCGGAATGGCCGTGATCATGTACGCCCCGAGGAGCCGCTGACCTCGCCTGCATATCCTGGCCGCGGACCACCCTCCCCCAGGCTTCGCGAAGCAGGGGGACCCCATCGCCGCGAGGAGAGTGCCATGACCGCCGAGGCCCGTACCGCCGTCGTCACCGGAGCGAGCAGCGGAATCGGCGCCGCCACCGCGCGAGCGCTGGCCGCGGCCGGCTACCACGTGGTGCTCACCGCCCGCCGCAAGGACCGCATCGAGGCGCTCGCCGCCGAACTGCCGAACGCCGAGGCCTACGCACTCGACGTCACCGACCGCGCCGCCGTCGACGCCTTCGCGGCCGCTCTCGACCGCTATCCCTCCGTCGACGTCCTGGTCAACAACGCCGGCGGCGCCTACGGCGCGGAACCGGTCGCCACCGGTGACCCCGCCGACTGGCGCGCCATGTACGAGGTCAATGTGCTGGGCGTGCTCCACATGACCCAGGCGCTGCTGCCCACGCTCACCGCCTCCGGCGAGGGCACCGTCGTCGTGCTCTCCTCCACCGCGGGCCATGGCACCTACGAGGGCGGCGGCGGGTACGTCGCCGCCAAGCACGGCGCGCATGTCATCGCCGAGACGCTCCGCCTGGAGCTGTGCGGTGAGCCGGTGCGCGTCATCGAGGTCGCCCCGGGCATGGTCAAGACCGACGAGTTCGCCACCACCCGCTTCCGTGGCGACTCCGACAAGGCCGCCAAGGTCTACGAGGGCGTCGACCAGCCGCTGAGCGCGGAGGATGTCGCCGACACCATCACCTGGGCGATCACCCGGCCCGCCCACGTCAATGTCGATCTCCTGGTGGTCCGCCCCCGCGCCCAGGCCTCCAACTCCAAGGTCCACCGCACCACTTGAGCCGCCTGCCGCGGCCCCCGGCCGGGAAAGCGGCCAGCCGACGGACGAAAGAGGGGGCGGCCCGGCGCACACCGCGCCGGCCCGCCCCCGCCTCCGTCGCACCGCAGGCGCGTTCATCGCGAGGACTCCTGACCGTGCGAACAGCGAAAGCGGCCCCGCCCGGGAGATCCGGGCGGGGCCGCTGTGCTGTGAGGGGTGGTGCTACTCGGCGGCCGTCTTGCGGCGGCGCATCCACCACACCAGGGCCACGCCTGCGGTGGCCAGGGCCGCGGCTACACCGGTGATGAGGCCGATGGGGGTGTCGGATCCAGTGTGGGCGAGGTCGCCGCCCTGGTCATCGTTGGTGGGCGGGTGGCTCGCCCCGCCACCGCCGGCCGGGGTGCTCGTGCCAGGCTCCGGGGTGTGGGTGGCCGGAGGCGTGGACGGGTCATGTGGCGGGGTCGGCTTGTCGGTCGGCTTCGGGGTCGGCGTGGGGTTCTGGCCGCCGCCCGCACCCTTGCCGGTGGTGTTGCCACCGAGGTAGCCGGTGTCGGTGTCGCCGTACTGGACGGTGGAGTTCTGCGCGGCCTGGACGGTGTCGGGCATCTCCGGGTTCTCGGCCTGGAAGCGGGCCCGGGAGATGTTGCGCTTGGGCTGCTTGGAGAAGTCGACGCCGCCGAGGTAGAAGGAGAACTCCAGGACCGATCCGTCCTGCGGGTACTTGCGCTTGAAGTGGAAGTCTCCATTACGGAACGACTTCAGGTAGTCGGCGTAGACCTTCTCCCGCGACCACTTGACCCGTGAGGGCCACTTGGCGGCGGAGTCGGAGCCGATGATCTGGTGGAAGTCGCCCGGCTTGACGGCGTCACGCTGCTTGATCCACTCGGCGGCGATGCGGGAGGTGTAGACGCTGCGCAGGTCCGCATACGCCGGGGAGCTGTTGACGATCTTCTCCAGCTCGGGGATCGCAATCCGCTGGATCTGCCGGAAGTTGTACTCCTGGACCGCTTCGGGCTGCTTGCACTTGTAGCCCTCCTTGAAGTCAATCTTCGCGGCCTTGACGTCCATGGGGGCATCGAGGATGTAGAGGCGGCCGTTCTCCTCGCGCACCTTGGCGGGGGCCGGCTCGATGAAGTACCGGTAGGTCTTCCAGCAGGGGGCGCCGTTGGCGTGCTGGAATGAGTCCCACAGGCGCTTGCCGGTGGGGTTCTCGGGGACCATGACCTTGGCCAGGTCATGCTTCATCTGGAGGTCGGCGGTCAGCAGCACCCGCCCGGCGTCGGTCTCGGCGAGCTTGTCGTCAACGACCTGGTCTGGCTGGTCTGGGTTGAGGTTCACCCAGAACCGGCGCGGGTCCAGCGCGAGCCAGGTGAACATTGCATCCGAGGACAGGTCGAGCTTCGCGCCCCCGCCGTAGGAGGGGTTGGTGTCCTCATCCGGGTTCAGCTTGGCCTTGAAGCCGTAGTCCATACCCTTGCCCTTGACGGGCTCAGTGACGTAGCGCAACTGCATCGAGGAGAAGTCGATGCCGCCGGGGCCGCGGACCCGGTTGATCGCGCCGGGCGCGCGGCGGTAGGCGTCGGCGATGCGCCGGGCCTCGGCCTTGTTCTTCCCGGAGTTGCGGGCCTGGTCGTTGGCCGGCCCGCTGGAACAGCGGCCCCGTCCTGCGGCGGCGGCCAGATTCATCGTGGTCGTCCCACTGGTGGTGGGGGCGCAGCCGGTGGAGAAGGCCGGATCCTGCCGGGTGTGGGGGCCCGGGGTGAACGCGCCCTTCTCTGTGGCGCGGTGCTGATACCAGTTCAACCCGGCATTCTTCAACGCCTTCTGCGTTCCCGGGGTGGGCGGGGCGCCGAAGACGTACACGACCTTGAAGCCCTTGGCGGCGAGCTTCTGGTCAATGAGGATCTGGGCGCGGGAGACATCGCGGCCGGACTTGAACTCGTAGATGATCCTGTCGCGGCCTTTCGGCTTGATCGCGTCGAAGCGGCGGTCCTCCTTGAGGACCTTCTCGGCTTCCGTCTTGCCGAGATCCTTGATCAGCTCCTGGCGGATCTGCTTGTACGTCTCGGGCATCTGCTCCTTCAAGGAGTACTGGCAGTACCAGCCCCGGCCGCCGAGCTTGAAGTACTCGGCGTTCTCCCGCTCGTAGGCGTAGCCGCGGGCCTGGTTGGCCTCGCCGTTGACGTAGAGGGTGTTGACGTAGCGGTTGAACCCCCCCGGGAAGGGGTTGTCGCTGCCCTGGTTCTCCAGCCACTTCGCCCATGCGTGCTCGGGCGTCGCGTTGATTTTGATGTTCGGATGCTTTTCCGGGTGGGCTTTGAGGTCGTCGAGAACTTGCTGACTGGGCAGTTTCAGGTCGGACAGTGCCTTGCGCGGGTTGTCGTAGGTGTAGGTGCGCTTGGTGTCGCCCTTGGTGCGCCACTGGTAGGGGCCCGGCGCCTTGTAGCCAGGGAGGTTCCCTTGGATGCGGGGGGCCCGCTTGGGCACCCCGGGGTACTCGTCCATGCATCGCTTGGTGGCGGCTTCGGCTTCCTGAACGTAGTCCAGGACCGGCAGTCCACCGGTGAGGATGCCCACGCTCATCGCCAGGGCCGCCAGACGGCCGAGCTTGGATGAGCTCCGTGGTATCGCGATTTTCAAGATGTTGTGTCCCGTGGTCAGGGGGCACGGGCCATGACAGCTTCGGCAAGGTCACGCCCCCGTGAAGTGACCTCCCGCGATCAACCTTAGAAGGAGCCAGTGACAGGACACGAACAATTAGGCCAGTGTCGCCGGAGCGCAACTCGCCATCCCCATAGGCGGTTTCGCCCCGCCCGCGAGTAGGCGGCCTAGGGTGGGCGGCATGTCTGATCGCGAAACGGGCCCGATAGGCGGCGAATCGGCCGGCGGAGAGTTGGCCGCATGGGTGGGCGATGTCCAACCGCTGGTGATGCGTCTGGAGACCTGGCACACCCCCGAGCATTTCCGCCCCGACATGACGGTGGAATCGCTCGACGTGCTGGAGGAGGCCATCGTGCTCACCTACGAGCCGGAAGGCACTGACGACTCCCAAGACTTCCTCCAGGGCGCCATGGCCTACCTCGGTGAAGCCCTGATGCACATCGGTGGCGGCCGGTGGGGCTGGAGCCTTTTCGGTCACCCCGTCGTCTGTCCTGACCCACATCTGCGGCTGGAGCCGCTGGACCCCCTCAAGTTGATCACTGCCGCGCAAGAGGTGGGCGACTTCGCCCAGTTCGCACAGGCCGCGCAGCGTCTGCGTGCGACCGTCGATGCCTACCAGGGGCAGCATGCGGGCTGGAAGCCGGTCAAGGAGCCCACCCCGGGACTGGACCCGTGGACGCCCAGCGAGAAGCACCCTTGGCTTGCCCAGTGGCTCACCCTGCGTCAGGACGACTTTGCGGCGTGGGTGGAAAAGACCGGGCAGGGTGCGGGCGTGTGGGACTTCTCCCCCGCCTCACTGGACATCCTGGGACGCCTGGTCCTCGACCGTTACAAGACCGAGGACAACGTCAGCGCTGATGAGGGAACTTCCTTCATCCAGGGAGCGATCTGGTATATCGGCGAGGTCGCCGTGCGCCACAAGAATGGCTCCTGGCACTACCGCGACGCTCCCGACGGAGTCCCGCGGGAAGAGGTCGAGAAGAACATGTACTTGGAGCACCCCTTCATCAACCAGCCCTCCATCCGCAAAGGCGGCAACGGCGTCCCCATATACCAGCTCAAACACTCCGTACGGGAGGACGACGAAACGCTACTGGCCCTGTACCTTGCCCGCCTGAAGGACCCGGCACCAGACGGCCCGGTCATCTACCGGGCCGGATAGCGGATCACGCTGAAGGCCGCGATCCAGCTTGTTGCAGTCAGCTCCTCCCCGTGGCACAGAGGGCCCCGCCGGATCGGTCATCCGGTGGGGCCATGAAGGCCAGCCTCGTCCGAGGGGACCGCGCGCGGAGTGACCGCTGACAGCAACAGGTCCCGGGCCGTCTTCAGCCCGGGACCCGTCGATGAGGTGGTGTCCTGTTCCTCAGCCCTTCACGCAGATGACCTGCTTGAGCTTCGCGACCACCTGCACCAGGTCCCGCTGCTGCTCCATCACCTTCTCGATCGGCTTGTACGCGCCCGGGATCTCGTCCACGACGCCGGAGTCCTTACGGCACTCCACACCCCGCGTCTGCTCCTCCAGGTCCCGGGTGGAGAACCGCTTCTTCGCGGCGTTCCGGCTCATCTTGCGGCCGGCGCCGTGGGAGGCGGAGTTGAAGGACGCGGCATTGCCCAGTCCCTTGACGATGTACGACCCCGTGCCCATCGAGCCCGGGATGATGCCGTACTCGCCGCTGCCCGCCCGGATCGCGCCCTTACGGGTCACCAGCAGGTCCATGCCGTCGTACTGCTCCTCCGCCACATAGTTGTGGTGGCAGGAGATCACCGGCTCGAACGTCGGCTTGGCCTTCTTGAACTCCTTGCGGACGACGTCCTGGAAGAGCGCCATCATCACGGCCCGGTTGTGCTTGGCGTACTCCTGCGCCCAGAACAGATCGTTGCGGTACGCCGCCATCTGCGGAGTGTCCGCGATGAAGACGGCGAGATCGCGGTCGACCAGCCCCTGGTTGTGCGGCAGCTTCTGCGCCTGCCCCATATGGAACTCGGCCAGTTCCTTGCCGATGTTCCGGGAGCCGGAGTGCAGCATCAGCCACACCGCGCCGGTGTCATCGAGGCAGAACTCGATGAAGTGGTTGCCGCTTCCCAGCGAGCCCATCTGCTTCGTCGCGCGCTCCTGACGGAACTTGACCGCTTCGGCCACCCCGTCGAACCGCGACCAGAAGTCCCCCCAGCCCGCCGTCGGGTAGCCGTGCAGCCGCCCGGGGTCGACCGGAGCGTCGTGCATCCCGCGCCCCACCGGAATCGCCTGCTCGATCTTCGAGCGGAGCCGGGAGAGATCGCCGGGCAGGTCATTGGCGGTGAGCGAGGTCTTCACCGCGCTCATCCCGCAGCCGATGTCGACACCGACCGCCGCCGGACAGACCGCGCCGCGCATGGCGATCACCGAGCCGACCGTCGCTCCCTTGCCGTAGTGCACATCCGGCATCACGGCCAGGCCCTTGATCCACGGCAGGGTGGCGACATTGCGCAGCTGCTGCATCGCGACGTCCTCGACCGCGGCCGGGTCCGTCCACATCCGGATCGGTACCTGGGCGCCGGGCACCTCGACGTACGACATAACTTCCCCATTCCCCCGAATTTATGAATAACGCAAAAGCCGGACAATTTATCCGATCTTGGACGGCGGACCAGCGTTTGCGGCAAGACGTGCGATAGACATTGTGTCCATCGGCCGCCGACCGGCGGCAACCGCATTTCGTAGGGGAAGGAGCCGCGAACGATGCCACGGAAGCCGTTCGTACCCGGTGCCGCAGTGGTGGTGGCCGCGGCGCTGGCCGCCGGTCTCACCGGCTGCACCGGCAGCTCCAGCCCCGACGGCGACGCCGCCGACGCCAAGAGCGGCGGCGCCGCCACATCGAGCCCGGCCGCCGAGCCGGGCCGCTACCAGACCCTCCCGGAAGCCTGCGGGCTGCCCTCGCGCGGCGTCATCCGCCGCATGCTGCCCGGCGACGACCAGCCCCTGTCGGGCACCGAGGCACAGAAGGTCTACGGCGGCCAGGCCGACATCACCTACGACACCGACCGCCGCGTCGGCTGCCGCTGGACCCGTGAGACCACCGCGGGCACCCGCCATCTGGGCCTGGACATCCAGCGCGTGGTCTCGTACGACTCCGCCGTCAGCGATGACGACAAGGCGCAGGCGATCTACGGCAAGAAGGAGCTGGCCGCAGAGATACCGCCCGGCGGCGCCGGCTCCCCCTCGCCCGCCGCCCCGTCCCCCTCCGCCTCGAAGGACAAGGACAAGGGCGAAGGAGTCGTCACGAACGACGCGACGGACAAGAGCGCGACGGACAAGAGCGCAGCGGGCAAGAGCTCGGCGGACGCGAAGGGGAAGACCCCGTCCGGGAGCCCCTCGCAGAAGTCCGGCCAGAGCACGGACCCGAGCACGGACCCGAGCGCGGACCCGAGCGGCTCCACCGCCCCCCGCGTCCTGGACGACCTCGGGGACGCGGCCTTCCTCAATGACAAATTGGTCACAGCGGACTCCGGCGTACACCGCGATGTCACTGTGGTCTTTCGCACGTCGAACGTCATCGTGAAGATCACCTACGACCAGTGGTCCACGGACAAGACGATGCTGCCGGACAGCCAGGAATTGCAGGACAAGGCCCGTTCGCTGGCCACCGAGCTGTCCGACAGCCTCAGCGAATAGTTCGGATCAGGTGCATTGACCGAGTCGACGGACAAGAACCCGAATAGCCCGATTTGAGCGTTGCGCTCATCGACATGAATCGGTCACCCACCTCGCCACGCCGCGTACCGTGCCGTCTAGCCCTGCCCCGTACGCGGCCGGGCAGGCCCCACGGCCACCGCCACGGCCGTGCCGACCCGACGACGACGAACAGCGAAGGAACCATGCACCGTTCAGCCAAGCGACTCGCCAGCCTTCTCACCTGCGCAGCAGTACCGGTGCTGCTCGTCGCCGGCTGCTCCGGCTCGGACAGCGACAGCTCCGGTGACGCCTCCTCCTCCGCCTCCAGCAGCGCGGCCAAGCCCTCGCCGACCGTCGCGCCCGCCAAGTTCAAGAAGCTGCCGAACCCGTGCTCGGCGTTCTCCAAGGACACCATCAAGAAGATGCTGCCCAAGGCGAAGGACGCCTCCGGGGAGCAGGGCAAGTCCACGGACAACGCCGCCCACGGCACCTGCTCGTGGACCAGCTCGGACGAGAAGGGCGTCGACGGCACCCAGTGGCGCTGGCTGGACATCGGCTTCCAGCGCTACGAATCCGACCCGGGCGTCGGCAGCGGCGAGAAGCGCGCCACGGACTTCTACGCCAAGCAGGTCTCCGAGGCGAAGGCCACCAAGGGCGCCAAGAAGCTGGAGACCGTGAAGACCTCCGGTACCGGTGACGAGGCGACCGCGATCACCTACGACGTGAAGCGGGACGGCACCAACTTCAAGAACACCACCATCGTCGCCCGCACCTCCAACATCGTCGTGACGATCAACTACAACGGCGCGGGCCTGGCGGGCGCGGACGCCCCCAAGGTTGCCGACCTGCTCAAGCACAACCAGGCCGCCGCCAAGGAGGCGGTCGCCGCCGCCGCCAAGGCCAACAGCTGACCGCACCGCCACCGCCCGGGCCCTCTCCGGCCCGGGCGCCGGGTCACCTCGCAGACCTTCACCCGGCTCCGCCCGTACCGGCACACGCCCTCCCGTAGCCATGTGCCAGGCTGTCGCTCGCAACAGACCGACTGGGAGGGGTCCTCGGGTGGCCGCGCCACTGAAGCTGACACGCACGCACCGGATACTCATCGGGGTGGTCATCGCCGGCGCGGTGGTCATCGCCGGTATCGGCTTCGCCGGCTCCTACGCGGCCGTGCGTGAACTGGCCCTCAAGAAGGGCTTCGGCAGCTTCGCCTACTTCTTCCCCATCGGCATCGACGCGGGCATCTGCGTCCTGCTGGCGCTGGATCTGCTGCTGACCTGGATCCGCATGCCCTTCCCGCTGTTGCGGCAGACGGCGTGGCTGCTGACGGTCGCGACGGTGGCATTCAATGCCGCGGCGTCGTCCGATCCTCTGGGCATGGGCATGCATGCCGTCATCCCGGTGCTGTTCGTCGTCACCGTCGAGGCCGCCCGGCACGCCGTCGGGCGGATCGCCGACATCACGGCGGACAAGCACATGGAGGGTGTGCGCATCACGCGCTGGCTGCTGGCGCCCGTCCCGACGTTCCTGTTGTGGCGGCGGATGAAGCTGTGGGAGCTGCGGTCGTACGACGCGGTGATCAAGCTGGAGCAGGAACGGCTCGTGTACCAGGCACGCCTGCGTTCGCGCTTCGGGCGGAGCTGGCGCCGTAAGGCTCCCGTGGAGTCCCTGATGCCCCTGCGGCTCGCCCGGTTCGGGGTGCCGCTGTCCCAGACCGCTCCCGCGGGGCTCGCCGCCGCGGGCATCGAACCGCAGCTGCTGCCGGCGCCACAGCAGTCCCTGACGCCCGCTCGGGAGCCGAAGGCCCAGGAACCGGCCCAGGAGCCGGCCGCGGCCGAGGAGATGCCGAGCCAGTGGTTCGCGGCGCCGCAGCAGGTGACGTATCAGGGTGACTACAACCCGGCGTTCGTCCCTGGGCAGGAGCGACAGCCCTCGTACGACGAGCACCCGCAGGCGCCGACATACGAGCAGCCGCCGACCCACCAGCAGGGGCCAACGCACCAGCAGGCGCCGACGTACGAGCAGCCGCCGACGCACCAGCAGGTGCCGACCCGCGAACAGGCGCCGACGTACGAGCAGGTCCCCGTACCTGCGCCGCGCGCGCCGGAGCCCCAGCCACAGGTCCCGGTGCCGAACGGTGCGGGTGGGACGCGTCCACTCGGCCAGGGCACCCCGGAGGCGGGCCCCCAGCCTGCTCAGGCACCGGCCGCGGCCCCCACCGACGAGGACCTGTACCAGGTGTTCCGGCACTCGATAGAGGGCGAAGGCATGCCGACCCCGGGCGCGTTCGCGGCGAACCTGGAGGCGCAGTACGGCATCCGCCTGCGGTCGCGGGACCTGAACCGCTACATGGACCAGTTCAGCGACCGCCTCAACGCGGAGCTGATGGACGAGCACATCGCGTAACGCACCCGCCGGGTGTCGTCCCGTAGGTCCCCTACACCGCCCCGGCGCCCGTCTGCCGCGCCTGCTTCTCCTTGCGCTTCTTTGCCGCGTCCCCCCAGACGGCCAGCGCCGCACCGGCCGCGAAGAGGCCGACGTAGGCGGCGGACGGCAGATCGAACCAGTGGGGCAGCAGCCCCCAGGCATGATCGAAGAAGACCTGCCCGATGAATCCCATGACGCCCTGAATCATGACGATGAAGCCGATTAAACCTCTCATGGCTCCAGCGTGAAGGGTCCGGCCCCGGGGATCCTCGTCCCCGGGGCCGAACCCTTCTCATCCCCCAGTCGGAGACCACGCAGGCGCGTCTACGACTCAACGGCAGCGGCTCAACGGCAACAGCTCTCCGACGGCCCGTCAGCCGCCGAGCAGCTTGCGCACCCGGTCGGCGCCCACGGCCAGCAGCAGGGTGGGCAGCCGCGGCCCGGTGTCCCGGCCGACCAGCAGCTGGTAGAGCAGGGCGAAGAAGGCCCGCTGGGCGACCTTCAGCTCCGGGGTCGGCTTGGCGTCCGGCTCCAGGCCCGCCTGGATCTTCGGGACGCCGTAGACCAGGGTGGTCAGGCCGTCCAGCGACCAGTGCTCGTCGAGACCTTCGAGCAGCAGCCGCAGCGAGCCGCGGGACTGCTCGTCGAGGGTGCCGAGCAGCTCCTCGTCGGGCTGGTCGCGGACGATGGTGCGCTGCTCGGCCGGGACCTGGGTGTTGATCCAGTACTCGGCCTTGTCCAGCCGCGGCCGGGTCTCGTCCAGCGAGGTGACGGGGCGGTCCGGGTCCAGTTCGCTCAGGATCCGGAGCGTCTGCTCGTCATGGCCGGCGGTGATGTCCGCGACCGAGGCGAGCGTGCGGTACGGCAGCGGGCGCGGCGTACGCGGCAGCTCGCCGGCGGCGGTGCGGGCCGCGCGGGAGTACGCGGCGGCGTCCGCCGGCAGCGCGCTGCCGTCCGCCACCTTGGACTCCAGCTTGTCCCACTCGTCGTAGAGCCGCTGGATCTCCTGGTCGAAGGCGATCTTGAAGGACTGGTTGGGCTTGCGGCGCGCGTACAGCCAGCGCAGCAGCGGCGCCTCCATGATCTTCAGCGCGTCGCCCGGGGTGGGCACCCCGCCGCGCGACGACGACATCTTGGCCATGCCGCTGATGCCCACGAAGGCGTACATGGGGCCGATGGGCTGCGCACCGTCGAAGATCTGGCGGACGATCTGGCCGCCGACGACGAAGGACGAGCCCGGCGAGGAGTGGTCGACACCGGACGGCTCGAAGATCACGCCCTCGTAGGCCCAGCGCATCGGCCAGTCGACCTTCCAGACCAGCTTGCCGCGGTTGAACTCGTTCAGCCGGACCGTCTCGCCGAAACCGCACTCCGTGCAGGTGTAGGCCAGCTCCGTGGTCTCGTCGTCGTACGAGGTGACCGTGGTGAGGTCCTTCTCGCACTGCCCGCAGTAGGGCTTGTACGGGAAGTAGCCGGCCGAGCCGCCGCTGCCGTCGTCCTCGGCGGCCGCGCCCGAGCCCTCGGCGGCCTCCAGCTCGGCCTCGTCGACGGGCTTCTGCGACTTCTTGGCCGGGGCCTTCTTCGTGCGGTACTGGCCGAGGATCGCGTCGATGTCCGCGCGGTGCTTCATCGCGTGCAGCACCTGGTCGCGGTAGACACCGGCGGTGTACTGCTCGGTCTGGCTGATGCCGTCGTACTCGACGCCCATCTCGGCGAGCGCCTCGCACATGGCGGCCTTGAAGTGCTCCGCCCAGTTCGGGTACGCCGAGCCGGCCGGGGCCGGCACCGAGGTCAGCGGCTTGCCGATGTGCTCGGCCCAGGACTTGTCGACGCCCGGCACTTCCGGCACCTTGCGGTAGCGGTCGTAGTCGTCCCAGGAGATGAGGTGCCGGACCTCATAGCCGCGGCGGCGGATCTCGTCGGCGACGAGGTGCGGGGTCATGACCTCGCGGAGGTTGCCGAGGTGGATCGGGCCGGACGGACTCAGGCCCGAGGCGCAGACGATCGGTTTGCCGGGGGCGCGACGCTCCGCCTCGGCAATGACCTCGTCCGCGAACCTGGAGACCCAGTCGGTCTCGGTGCTCTGCTGAGCCACGATCGGCCCTTCCTCTTCCTGGTGCTTCCTGATTGCGCCGTCTTGCGCGTGCGACGCACAAATGCCTGACGGTGCCCATTGTCCCAGACGAAAAATCAGTGGTAGTGCCGTGGGATACTCATTGGCAAACCCTTTCCACTCCGACGGAACGGCTCTTTCCATGGCCTCGGTCACTTCCCTCGCAGCTTCGGTCAACCAGCGCGTCGCGGACGCCCTCTCGGCAGCCCTGCCGGAGGCCGGCGCCGCCGACCCGCTGCTGCGCCGAAGCGACCGGGCGGACTTCCAGGCCAACGGCATGCTGGCGCTGGCCAAGAAGCTCAAGGGCAATCCGCGGGAGCTGGCCGCACAGGTCGTCGCGGGTATCCCCACGGGTGACAGCGGCACGGTGATCAAGGAGATCGAGGTCTCAGGACCCGGCTTCCTCAACATCACCGTCGCCGACGAGGCGATCATCAAGACCCTCGCCGAGCGCGCCGCCGACGACCGCCTGGGCGTGCCGTACGCCGACGGTGCCGGTACGACCGTCATCGACTACGCCCAGCCGAACGTGGCGAAGGAGATGCACGTCGGCCATCTGCGGTCCGCGGTGATCGGCGCGGCGATGGTCGAGATCCTGGAGTTCACCGGCGAGAAGGTGATCCGCAGGCACCACATCGGCGACTGGGGCACCCAGTTCGGCATGCTCATCCAGTACCTCATCGAGCACCCGCACGAGCTGGACCACAAGAGCGGCGAGGTCTCCGGCGAGGAGGCCATGTCGAACCTCAACCGGCTGTACAAGGCCTCGCGCGCGTTCTTCGACTCCGACGAGGAGTTCAAGGAGCGGGCCCGGCGCCGGGTCGTCGACCTCCAGGCCGGCGACGAGGAGACGCTCGCCCTGTGGCGGCGGTTCGTCGACGAGTCGAAGATCTACTTCTACTCGGTCTTCAACAAGCTGGACATGGACATCCAGGACCCCGATGTCGTCGGCGAGTCCGGCTACAACGACATGCTGGAGGAGACCTGCCGGCTGCTGGAGGAGTCCGGCGTCGCGGTGCGCTCCGAGGGCGCCCTCTGCGTGTTCTTCGACGACGTCAAGGGCCCCGACGGCAACCCCGTCCCGCTGATCGTCAAGAAGACCAACGGCGGCTACGGCTATGCCGCCACCGACCTCTCCGCCATCCGCGACCGGGTCCAGAACCTCTCCGCCGACACCCTGCTGTACGTCGTCGACGCCCGGCAGTCCCTGCACTTCAAGATGGTCTTCGAGACCGCCCGCCGGGCCGGCTGGCTGAACGACAAGACGCACGCCGTCCAGCTGGCCTTCGGCACGGTCCTGGGCAAGGACGGCAAGCCGTTCAAGACCCGTGAGGGCGAGACGGTGCGGCTGGTCGACCTGCTCGACGAGGCGATCGACCGGGCGACCGCGGTGGTCCGGGAGAAGGGCGAGCCGATCGGCCTGACCGAGGAGGAGATCACGGGCAACGGCGCGCAGGTCGGCATCGGCGCCGTGAAGTACGCAGACCTGTCGACGTCGGCCGGCCGCGACTACAAGTTCGACCTGGACCAGATGGTGTCGCTGAACGGCGACACGTCGGTGTACCTCCAGTACGCCTACGCCCGTATCCAGTCGATCTTCCGCAAGGCCGGTGACGCGGCCCCCGCGGCGCACCCGGAGCTGTCGCTGGCCCCGGCGGAGCGGGCGCTGGGCCTGCATCTCGACCAGTTCGGCGAGGTGCTCGCCGAGGCCGCCGCGTCGTACGAGCCGCACAAGGTCGCCGCGTACCTCTACGGCCTCGCCTCGCTGTTCACGACCTTCTACGACCAGTGCCCGGTCCTGAAGGCCGAGGGCGGCCCGGACCAGCTTGCCAACCGGCTGTTCCTCTGCGGTCTGACCGCCCGCACCCTCCACCAGGGCATGGCCCTGCTCGGCATCCGTACGCCCGAGCGGCTCTGAGCCCGGCGCGTCGTCCGGCCCCCCGCGGGGCCTGTCGTCGCTTACTCTCCTGCCACAACGGCCCCGTACAACACAGGTGTTGTACGGGGCCGCTCAGGTCTCAAGGGGAGGGGCAGCGATGCACCCAGCACCACACCGGAGCAGCGAGCACACCACGCACACCGCCGGTCCGACCCGGCGCGCCGCGCTGGGCACCGGAGCCGGGCTGCTGGCGGCAGGTTTCCTGGCGTCCGCCACCACATCCGCGGCCGCACAGGCCCCTACCGGTGATCCGTACGAGGCCCTGCGCCGGCTGGAGCACACCCACCGGGCGCGGGTCGGCGCCTTCGCCCACAACACCGCCACCGGCGCGACGGTCGCCTACCGCGCCCACACCCCCGTCCCGCTCTGCTCGGTCTTCAAGCCCCTCGCCGTCGCGGCGGTGCTGCGCGACCTCGACCGCAACGGGGAGACGCTGGCCCGCCGCGTCCACTACACCGACGCCGACCTCGTCGAGAACTCGCCCGCCACCGAGAAGCACGTCGCCACCGGCATGACGATCGCCGAACTGTGCGCCGCCGCCGTCCGGCGCAGCGACAACACGGCCGGCAACCTCCTGCTGCGCGAACTCGGCGGCCCGACCGCCGTCACCGCCTTCGCCCGCTCCCTCGGCGACCGCACCACCCGCCTCGACCGCTGGGAGCCGGAACTGAACTCGGCCGAGCCCTGGCGCAGGACGGACACCACCAGCCCCGCCGCCATCGGCCGCACCTATGCCCGGCTGCTGGTGGGCGACGCGCTCTCGCCGTCCGACCGGGGCCTGCTGACCGCATGGATGAAGACCAACGAAACCAACACGGAACGCTTCCGCGCCGCCCTGGGCAAGGACTGGGCCATCGCCGACAAGACGGGCTCCGGCTCGTACGGCACCGGCAACGACGTGGGCGTGGCCTGGACCCCGGACGGCATCCCGATCGTGCTGGCCGTGCTGACGGGCAAGCCGGAGCAGGCCGCGGCCTACGACAATCCGCTGATCGTGGACGTGACGAAGGTGCTCGCCCGGGCCGTGGCGGGCTGAACGGCCGCGGGGTGCGGGCGGCGGAGTTCAGGCCGCGGGGTTCAGCCGCGGGGTTCAGGAGGCGGGACTTCAGCCCACGGGGAGCACCCGGCCCTGTGCGTCGCCGTCAGTGCTGCCAGGGCTTGCGTACCGCGTCCTTGACCTTCTCGCTCGCGTCCAGCCCGTGCCCCGCGGTCTTCTCGGCCTTGCCCTCGGCCTCCAGCTTGCGGTTGTGCGTGGCCCGGCCGACGACTTCCTTCATGGCGCCGATGGCCTGCGCGCCCTTGGCCTGCATCTTGCGCTTGGCAGTCATGGTTACCCGCTCCTCGGTCGGTCGGGGCCTTCCTTGACACTCGGCGCGTGCCCGGCAGGCGCCGGACAAAACATCGCGCCCACAACGAAGCTCCCGTCCCCGGAACCCGGGGACGGGAGCTTCGGCACGACACAGTCGGCCGGGCGGGCGGTCACAGCCCCCGCGCGGCCTCCGTCGCCCAGTACGTGAGGATCATGTCGGCACCGGCCCGCTTGATGCCGGTCAGCGCCTCCAGGATCGCCTTGTCCCGGTCGATCCAGCCCTTCTCGGCGGCCGCCTCGATCATCGCGTACTCACCGGAGATCTGGTACGCGGCGACGGGTACGTCCACCGCGTCCGCGACCTTCGCCAGCACGTCGAGGTACGGCAGCGCCGGCTTGACCATCACCATGTCGGCGCCCTCCTCCAGGTCGAGCGCCAGCTCGCGCATCGACTCACGGAGGTTGGCCGGGTCCTGCTGGTAGGTCTTGCGGTCGCCCTTGAGCGACGAGCCGACGGCCTCCCGGAAGGGCCCGTAGAAGGCCGAGGAGTACTTCGCCGTGTAGGCGAGGATCGAGACGTCCTCGTGGCCGGTCTGGTCGAGCGCGTCACGGGTGACGCCGACCTGGCCGTCCATCATGCCGCTGGGGGCCACGACATGGACGCCCGCGTCGGCCTGCACCTGCGCCATCTCGGCGTAGCGCTCCAGCGTCGCGTCGTTGTCGACCCGCCCCTCGGCGTCCAGGACGCCGCAGTGGCCGTGATCGGTGTACTCGTCCAGGCACAGGTCCGACATGATGACGAGGTCGTCGCCGACCTCGGCCCGGACGTCCCGGATGGCGACCTGCAAGATCCCGTCGGGGTCGGTGCCCGCCGTACCGGCGCCGTCCTTCTTCGCGTCCTCGGGCACCCCGAACAGCATGATCCCGGCGACCCCTGCGTCGACCGCCTCGACGGCGGCCTTCCGCAGCGTGTCGCGGGTGTGCTGGACGACGCCCGGCATCGCGGAGATCGGCACCGGCTCGCCGATACCCTCCCGTACGAACGCGGGAAGAATCAGGTCAGCGGGGTGCAGCCGGTGTTCGGCCACCATCCGCCGCATGGCGGGGGTGGTACGCAGCCGCCGGGGCCGCGCACCGGGGAAGCTTCCGTACTTCGTCATACCGCCCACGCTACGCCCGCTTTGCCCCTGCCTTTGCCGACGTGTCGTCGGCAGTCGCGGCCGCAATTGCCGCCCGCTCAGGCCGCGAAAGCGGGACCAGCGAGAACACCCGGCGCCGGCTCGCCGCGGCAGTCCCGGCAGCGCCCCGGCCGCCGGGCACGGAACGCGCGCTCGCAGCCGTCGCAGGTCTGGAACGGATCCGGCGGGGGCCGGTGACGGTCGTCCGCACCGAGTCCCGGCGGGCCTTCGCGGCCCGCCGGAAGCTGCGGCGGCAACAGCTCCCGCAGACGGTGGGCGAGCAGCCCGGCCGGGTTCTTCAGGTCGCACGGGAGGTCCGCGGTCAGGGTCCGGTGCACGGCCGCGACGGTCGCACCGTTCTCGAACCACGCGGCGACGGCGGCGGCGAGGCGGCGTACGTCCCGCTGGGAGAGCGTGAGCCGGTCGTCGGTACGGCGCAGCGCCGCGAGCAGGGCGACGGCAGCGGCGTGGTGCTCACTGGCGGGCGCTTCCGCGGCGGGGTCCGGTGCCTGCGGCGCGGCTGGGGCGGGTGGCCCGGCCGGGACTGATGGCGCGGCCGGGACGGACGGTGGCGGAGCCTCGCCCCCCGTCTCCGGGGCCTCGGCGGCGGGGGCCTCCGCATGGGCACCCGGAGCATTGTGGGCGTAAGTACGGGTGATCACTCGGCCGTCGGACGTGCGCTCCCGCACCCGCTCGACATACCCGTGGGCCTCCAGTTCCCGCAGCGCGAAGGCGATCCGGTCGCGCCCCTCGGGAAAGCGGGCGGTGAGGGTGCGGATATCGACGGAGGCACCCTCGGGCAGCGACAGGATGTGGGTGCCCACCCCGATCGCGGTCAGCGAGAGTTCGCGGTGCTGGGCGAGGTGATTGCCGATGATCGTGTACCGGTCCGGCTGGTACTGCCGGATATGGATCACCCCGCTATGGGTGGCACTTCGACGAACACGGGTATACGGGCGCACGGCGCCGCTAGGCTTCAGCTCAGCCATCGGGAAGGTCTGCTCTTCCTCTGGTGGTCAGGCCCTCGCACTGGGATTGCCGTCCCGGCGGGGGCCGTCACATGTCTGCGGTGGTCAGGCCCGAGCCTGCCCACCAAGTCGCCCGCACGCCAGCCGAGTTGAGCCGATTCACCCCCACGAGTGACGTACGCGGGGTTTGGTGGGTTTGGAGGGTTCTCTCCAGGGGTTCTTTGCTCTTGACCGCCCGCCACACCGCCGCCCGGCCCACCGGGTCCCGCGTTTCCGGGCGCCGGCCGGTGTTCAGCAACCGCCATCGAGGTCGATCTCCGCCCATACGGTCTTGCACAGCATCGGCCCCTCCTCGACACCCCAGCGGTCCGCCGACTCAGCGACGAGCAGCAGGCCGTGCCCGGACTCGGCCAGGGGACCACCGACGCCCGGCGTACGGACGGGCAGCCGGTCACCGCGAGTGTCGGTCACTTCGATACGGAGCGTGCCGGGCCGCGTGACGGCGAGGACCAGGCGGAAGCTCCGCCCGGGGACCCGCCCGTGCAGCACGGCGTTCGCCGCCAGCTCGGCAACGATCAACCTCGCCGGGTCGAACGGCAGCCCCCACGAGCGCAGTTGCTCGGTGGCCAGTAGCCGCGCCAGCCGGGCTCCACGGCAGGTGGCGGAGAGCGGTACGGAGAACCGGAGCACCGGGGCGGGGTCCGCCGCGAGACCGGTAACGGAACTGCTGATTCGGGCGATTCGCTGATTCACGTCACACAGCGTGGTCGCGCGTATCTAGCCTGAGAAGGGCCGGAGACCGGGCAGGCGGCAACTGTCCGGGGCGGTACGGCTCTTGTCCGGGCCGTGCGGCGTAGCGGTCCCGGACGATGGGCGTTGAACAGGGTCACCGTGGCGGAGGGACGGCGGACATGAGCGAATGGGACACGGGTCCGGAGGACGAGGAAGCCGGGGCCGTGATGAAAATCGTCGGGCGGCAGCTCAAGCTGTGGCGCGAGTCGGCCGGGCTCACCCAGGCCGAGTTCGGGACGGCGATCGGGTACGGCGAGGAGTCGGTGTCCTCTGTGGAGCGCGGACGCCGGGTTCCCCGGCCGGAGTACCTGGACCAAGCGGACGACGTGCTGGGAGCCGGTGGCCGGCTCGCTGCGTTGAAGGAGGACGTGGCACTCGTCCGCTACCCGAAGAAGGTACGGGACCTGAAGAAGCTGGAGGCAGCGGCGGTTGAGCTGTGCCACTACGAAAATTCCGTCCTCAACGGCCTGCTACAGACTGAGGAGTACGCACAGGCACTCATCGGCAACCGCCGCCCGCTCTTCCCGCCACGCGAAATCGAGAAGCGGGTGGCGGCCCGCATGGCCCGCCAGGAGATCCTGGACAGCTCAGCGACTCCGCCCATCTTCAGCTTTGTTCAGTGCGAGTCGACGCTGCGCCGCCCCATCGGGGGCAGAGTGGTGCTGCGCAGGCAGCTCGAACGGTTGCTGGAAGTAGGCCAGTTCCGGAACGTGGACCTCCAAGTGCTCCCGCTGGGACAGGAAGTGAACCCAGGCCTCAGCGGTTCATTCAGCCTGCTCCGGCTGAAGAACGGCGATACGGTGGCACTCGCCGAGGTCCAGCACCTCAGCCGGGTGATCTCCGACCCCCCACAGGTACAGATGCTCGACATGCGTTATGGCAACATCCGGGCGCAAGCTCTCACACCACGTGAGTCACTGGCCTTTATCGAGAAAGCGCGGGAAGAGACATGACCCTCAAGCCTTCCTCCGGAACCGAGCGCGAACCGAACTGGGCGAAGAGCAGCTACAGCACCGACGAGGGAGCCCAGTGCGTTGAGGTCGCCACCACCCCCGGCACCATCCTCATCCGCGACTCCAAGAACCCCGACGGCCCCCGCCTCACCTTCACCCCCACCACCTGGGCCGACTTCCTGCCGTACGCCACCGAACGGCAGTAACGCAGAAGGGCGCCCCAAAAGAGGCGCCCTTCAAAGCAATCCTGCTACCGCTCAGCTACGAGCGCGTCTGCGCGACCCGGGCCGCCGCTCGCTGGGCCGGGTGACCGGGTCCCCGGCCTCGATCGCGGCATCGCGCCGCGCCGCGCCGAAGTCCGCGAGCGCCTCGGCCAGCTTGTGCACCGACGGCTCGGGCGACATGACGTCCACCCGCAGCCCGTGCTCCTCGGCCGTCTTGGCGGTGGCCGGGCCGATACAGGCAATGACCGTCACGTTGTGCGGCTTGCCCGCGATACCGACCAGGTTCCGCACGGTCGACGAGGACGTGAAGAGCACGGCGTCAAAACCGCCGCCCTTGATCGCTTCCCGGGTCTCGGCCGGCGGCGGCGAGGCGCGCACCGTCCGGTAGGCGGTGACGTCGTCGACCTCCCAGCCCAGCTCGATCAGCCCGGCGACCAGGGTCTCGGTGGCGATGTCGGCGCGCGGCAGGAAGACGCGGTCGATCGGGTCGAAGACCGCGTCGTAGGGCGGCCAGTCCTCCAGGAGACCGGCGGCCGACTGCTCGCCGCTCGGCACCAGGTCGGGCTTCACACCGAAGGCGACCAGCGCCTTGGCGGTCTGTTCGCCGACCGCGGCGACCTTGATCCCGGCGAAGGCGCGGGCGTCCAGGCCGTACTCCTCGAACTTCTCCCGGACCGCCTTGACGGCGTTGACCGAGGTGAAGGCGATCCACTCGTAGCGGCCGGTGACCAGACCCTTGACCGCGCGCTCCATCTGCTGCGGGGTGCGCGGCGGCTCGACGGCGATCGTCGGGACCTCGTGCGGCACCGCGCCGTACGAAACGAGCTGGTCGGAGAGCGAAGCGGCCTGCTCCTTCGTCCGCGGCACGAGCACCCGCCAGCCGAAGAGCGGCTTGGACTCGAACCACGACAGGCGGTCGCGCTGGGCCGCCGCACTGCGCTCACCGACCACGGCTATGACCGGCTGGCCGCCGTCCGCCGAGGGCAGCACCTTGGCGGCCTTGAGCACCTGGGCGACCGACCCGAGGGTGGCGGTCCAGGTGCGCTGGCGGGTGGTGGTGCCGGCGACGGTGACGGTCAGCGGGGTGTCGGGCTTGCGGCCCCCGGACACCAGCTCACCGGCGGCCGCGGCCACCGAGTCGAGAGTGGTGGAGACGACGGCGGTGGCGTCACTGGCACCCACCTCGGACCAACAGCGCGCGTCGGCGCTGCGGGCGTCGATGAAGCGCACGTCGGTGCCCTGGGCGTCGCGTAGCGGGACACCGGCGTACGCGGGCACGCCGACGGCCGCGGCGATGCCGGGCACCACCTCGAAGACGATGCCCTCGGCGGCGCACGCCAGCATCTCCTCGGCGACATAACCGTCGAGTCCGGGGTCTCCGGTGACGGCACGTACGACCCGCTTGCCCGCACGGGCGGCCGCCATGACAAGATTGGCTGTGTCCCTAAGGGTAGGGATGTCGGCGGGGATTGACGCCTCGTCAGCTGATGCCTGGAGTGGTGTGTCCACTTGTGCGCGGGCATGCACGCGCACGACGTCCAGCACCTGCGGGTCGGCGATGAGTACGTCCGCGGAGGCCAGCGCCTCCACGGCACGCAGCGTCAGCAGACCCGGGTCTCCCGGCCCGGCACCCAGGAAGGTGACCTGACCGGAGGCGGAGTGGTTTGGGGCGGTGGGGTTCAAAGTGCTCGCTCCCCCATAAGACCGGCCGCACCCTTGGCGAGCATCTCGGCGGCGAGTTCATGACCCATGTTCAGCGGGGTCGACACGTCGTCGGGAGAGGCGGGTACGTGCCCGGTGGTGGACAGTTGCACCAGCGTGCTGCCGTCGGTCGTGCCGACGACACCACGCAGATGCAATTCGGTGACAGCCTGCTCATCAGCCTTGGGGCCTCCCCTGCTCGAGCGAAGTCGAGAGGTTGGGGAAAGGTCGGCCAGTGCTCCGACGGGTGCGGAACAGCCGGCCTCCAGGGCGGCGAGCAGGGAACGCTCGGCGGTCACGGCGGCCCGGGTGTCCGGGTCGTCGAGCTCGGCGAGCCGGGCGATGAGATCCACGTTGACCGCAGCGCACTCGATCGCCAGTGCCCCCTGGCCGGGGGCGGGCAAAATCACGTCGGGCGACAGCAGCTGTGTCGCCTCGTCGATCCGGCCGATACGGGTGAGCCCGGCGGCGGCCAGTACGACCGCGTCCAGTTCACCCTTCTCGACGAAACCGATGCGGGTGTCGATGTTCCCGCGTATCGGCACGGTCTCCACACGCCGGCCCAGCGACCTGGCCCAGGCGTTGAGCTGCGCCATCCGCCGGGGCGAGCCGGTGCCGATACGGGCCACCCGGTCCTCGTCGGCGGTCAGCTGCTCGAACGTCAGCCCGTCCCTGGCGATCAGCGCGTCACGGGGGTCTTCCCGTACGGGAATCGCGGCCAGGGTGAGGGTCTCGGGCTGCGCGGTGGGCAGGTCCTTGAGGGAGTGGACGGCGAAGTCGATCTCCCCGGCGAGCAACGCGTCGCGCAGCGCGGAGACGAAGACGCCGCTGCCGCCGATCTGCGCGAGGTGCTCCCGGGAGGTGTCGCCGTAGGTGGTGATCTCCACCAGCTCGACGGGACGGCCCGTCAGCTCGCGTACCGCCTCGGCGACCTGTCCGGACTGGGCCATGGCGAGCTTGCTGCGCCGCGTGCCCAGCCGCAGTGCTCTCGTAGTGCTGTCGGTCATGCCCGCTCCCGTACATCGTGCCTGTCGGCGCGCGTGTCGGCCCGGCTGACGGCGGCGACCGTCTGGGGGTCGAGATCGAAGAGTTCCCGCAGGGCGTCCGCATACCCGGCTCCGCCGGGCTCGCTGGCGAGCTGCTTGACCCGGACGGTGGGCGCGTGCAGGAGCTTGTCGACGACGCGGCGCACGGTCTGGGTGATCTCCGCGCGCTGCTTGTCGTCCAGGTCGGGAAGGCGGCCGTCGAGCCGGGTGATCTCACCGGCGACGACATCCGCTGCCATGGTGCGCAGGGCGACCACGGTGGGGGTGATGTGCGCGGCCCGCTGGGCCGCGCCGAACGCGGCGACCTCATCGGAGACGATGCCGCGCACCTTGTCCACGTCGGCCGCCATCGGCGCGTCCGCGGACGCGTCGGCCAGCGACTCGATGTCGACGAGATGCGCGCCCTCGACCCGGTGCACCGCGGCATCTATGTCCCGCGGCATCGCGAGGTCCAGCAGCGCCAGCGGCGCCGTGTTCCCCTCGCGTGCGGCGGCGACCATCTCACCGGCCAGGACCAGGCCGGTGGCGCCGGTACAGGAGACCACGATGTCGGCGAGCGCCAGCTCGTCCGGGACGGAGGTCATGGCGGCCGCACGGGCGGTCAGCGCTTTCGCGGCTCCGGGGCTGCCCGCCTCGGTGAGGATCTGGACGAGCCGGTCGGCACGCTCGACGGTGCGGTTGGCGACGATCAGTTCACCGATACCGGCCCGTACGAGGGTGGTGGCGGCCAGCGACGACATCGATCCGGCGCCGATGACCAGCGCCCGCTTGCCGTGTGCCCAGGTCTCGACGTCCCGGCCGTCCGCGAGCTGCTCCAGCCCGAAGGTGACCAGCGACTGGCCGGCCTTGTCGATGCCGGTCTCGCTGTGGGCGCGCTTGCCGACCCGCAGGGCCTGCTGGAACAGGTCGTTCAGCAGCCGTCCCGCGGTGTGCAGTTCCTGGGCGACGGCCAGCGCGTCCTTGATCTGCCCGAGGATCTGGCCCTCGCCGACGACCATCGAGTCCAGGCCGCAGGCCACCGAGAAGAGGTGGTGGACCGCGCGGTCCTCGTAGTGGACGTAGAGATAAGGGGTGAGCTCCTCCAGGCCGGCGCCGCTGTGGCGGGCCAGGAGGGTGGAGAGCTCGGCGACACCGGCGTGGAACTTGTCCACGTCGGCGTAGAGCTCGATGCGGTTGCAGGTGGAGAGCACCGCGGACTCGGTGACCGGTTCGGCCGACACCGCGTCCTGAAGCAGCTTGCCGCGCGCCTCGGGGGCGAGCGCGGCCCGCTCCAGCACGCTCACCGGCGCGCTGCGATGGCTCAGTCCGACGACCAGGAGGGTCATGCCGGCATCACGGCGGGCATGTCCCCGTCAGGTCCCTTACGGTCGCCCGCCGCGGCGGCGGCAGCACGGGCGGCCGGGGCCGGTGCGCCGCTGTCGGGCCCGCCCTCCTCGCCCGCCTTGCGCTGCTCGTGGAAGGCGAGGATCTGGAGTTCTATCGACAGGTCGACCTTGCGGACGTCCACCCCGTCGGGGACGGTCAGCACGGTCGGCGCAAAGTTGAGGATCGAGGTGACACCGGCGGCGACCAGCCGGTCGCAGACCTGCTGGGCGGCCCCGGCCGGCGTGGCGATGACGCCGATCGAGACGCCGTCGCTCTCGATGATGTGCTCCAGCTCGTCGGTGTGCTGGACGCCGATGCCCGCGACGGGCTTGCCGGCCATGGCCGGGTCCGCGTCGATCAGCGCGGCGACGCGGAAGCCACGGGAGGCGAAGCCGCCGTAGTTGGCGAGCGCGGCGCCGAGATTACCGATACCGACGATGACAACCGGCCAGTCCTGCGTCAGCCCCAGCTCACGCGAGATCTGGTAGACGAGGTACTCCACGTCGTAGCCGACCCCGCGGGTCCCGTAGGAGCCGAGGTAGGAGAAGTCCTTGCGCAGCTTGGCGGAGTTGACCCCGGCCGCGGCTGCGAGTTCCTCGGAGGAGACCGTGGGGACCGAACGCTCGGAGAGCGCGGTCAGTGCACGCAGATACAGCGGAAGCCGGGCGACCGTGGCCTCGGGAATGCCTCGGCTGCGGGTCGCCGGTCGGTGAGTTCGGCCAGTTGCCACGGTGCTCCTGCGGGTAGAGCGGGGCTTCGGGCGACCGCATGAAACCCGACCGCCCTGTCTTGTGCAGGCTATGTCTTTGTGAACGCGTGCACAAAGATGGTGTCCGGTTTGTCCGCCCAAAGTGACCGGGGTCACGCGGCGATTACAAGCCGCCGCGGAACCAACTCCCACATCACACCGTTCACTCGCGCCGCCCGCGAAACACGGCAGCACCCACGGGAGCACGGGCCCTCACTCCTCACCGCTATACCCCCGGAAACCTACAAATCGCCCACCGATGGTAATCGACCCGGACAGCCGCGGGCGCGCCGCGACGACCGGCCCGGCAGTGCGGCCCGGCCCGGCCGTACGGCACACCCTCCCGGCGTCACGGCCCGTCCCGGCCGCCACGGCATGCCCTCCCGCCGCCCCGGCCCGGCACAATGGCCCCATGGCCCCTTTGTTCAGCCGCAGCCCCCGCAAGAACCCCGCCGACCGGATGGTCACCCTCGTCGGCAAGCCGGGCTGCCACCTCTGCGACGACGCCCAGGCCGTGATCGAGAAAATCTGCGCGGAGACCGGCGCGTCCTGGGAGAAGAAAGACATCACCGAGGACGCCGAGCTGCACCGCAAGTACTGGGAGCAGATTCCGGTCATCCTCGTCGACGGCGCCCAGCACGACTTCTGGCGAGTCGACCCGAAACGCCTGCGTACGGCCCTGGGCGCCTGAGCCGCACCCCTCCCGCGGGGCCCGCGGGGGACGCCCTCGCGGACGGCGCTGCGGACCGCGCCGCGGATGGCCGTAACGCAACTGTCCGCCGCCGCAGGCCTTCCTGACACGCGCCCGTAACCAGTTGCACCGAACAAACTGGCTACGCTAGCGCCATGGCCCGCCCGTCGCCCGCTCACCGCCCCCGCTGGAGTGCCCCCGCGGCACTCTTCTCCCTGGGCTGGTTCACCCGCCGCAGACGACCCGCCACGGCCCGCAGTGTGCTGGCCGGCGAGGCCGCGGCGGAAGCCGCCCGCAAGTCCTCCCAGGAAGCGCCGCCCGCCGAGGAGACCGAGACCGCGGCGGAACCCGATTTCCCGGTCGTCGGGGACACGGCGGCCGCCGCCTTCTTCGACCTGGACAACACCGTCATGCAGGGCGCCGCGCTGTTCCACTTCGGCCGCGGCCTGTACAAGCGGCGCTTCTTCCACAAGCGCGATCTGGCCCGCTTCGCCTGGCAGCAGATCTATTTCCGGCTGGCCGGCTCGGAGAACCCCGAGCACATGGCGGACGTCCGCAACAGCGCGCTGTCCATCGTCCAGGGCCACCGCGTCGCCGAGCTGATGTCCATCGGCGAGGAGATCTACGACGAGTACATGGCCGAGCGGGTCTGGCCCGGCACCCGCGCCCTGGCCCAGGCCCACCTCGACGCAGGCCAGAAGGTCTGGCTGGTGACCGCGGCCCCCGTCGAGACCGCAACGATCATCGCCCGCAGGCTCGGCCTGACCGGCGCGCTGGGCACCGTCGCCGAGTCCGTCGGCGGCGTCTACACGGGCAAGCTGGTCGGCGAGCCGCTGCACGGCCCCGCCAAGGCCGAGGCGGTCCGCGCCCTGGCGTCCGCCGAGGGCCTGGACCTCTCGCACTGCGCCGCCTACAGCGACTCCGCCAACGACATCCCGATGCTCTCGCTCGTCGGGCACCCCTATGCGATCAATCCTGACAGCCGGCTGCGCAAGCACGCCCGGGAGCAGGGGTGGCGGCTGCGCGACTACCGGACCGGCCGCAAAGCCGCCAAGATCGGCATCCCCGCGGCAGCCGGGGTGGGCGCCCTCGCAGGCGGCGCCGCGGCCGCGGTCGCGCTCCAGCGCCGACGCCGCTGACCAGGCCTGATCGCCTCACGACACGGCGGGCCATCCCCTCTGCCTACCCCCTCCGCCGCTCCCCCAGTCCCGTTGCTGCCGGTTAAGCACAACACGCCTTCCAACCAGGCAGATTGCGTTCCCTTCCGATCAAAAGTTGCTCAGTATTCGATACTTGATCTGCCACCAACCCGGCACGGACCGTAAGTAATCGATGATTTGAGCAACTGGGTGTAGCGCTGCCTGTACGAAGCGTTATTCTCCTCAGACGCAATCCGGAACCCACGCGTCCCTACGACGAGTGAACGGTCCCGCACTGCACGTGATGGAAGCTCTGCCTCTGGGAGTCCCGTGTACCCACACGTCGGGGTTGACGCCTCGGGCCTGGCTACGCTGCGTACGACACTCGTCGACCACCTGCGCAGTTTTGTCCCCACCGCGTACGCCGTCCCCGCATTCGCCTCAGCCGTCCCCGCCGCCGGACCCTGCTATGCCCTGGCCGACGGGAGTGCTGCGGTCGGAAAGGCCGCCGGCAGAACCCGCCGCTCCGGCACCGGCACGACCACCGCCCGTCGTCCCGCCGACAGCGACAGTCGTCGCATGATGGACCTCGTCGAACGAGCCCAGGCGGGCGAGGCCGAAGCCTTCGGCCGCCTCTACGACCAGTACGCCGACACGGTCTACCGCTACATCTACTACCGCGTCGGCGGCCGCGCCACGGCCGAGGACCTCACCAGCGAGACCTTTCTGCGCGCCCTGCGCCGCATCGGCACCTTCACCTGGCAGGGCCGTGACTTCGGCGCCTGGCTGGTGACCATCGCCCGCAACCTCGTCGCCGACCACTTCAAGTCCTCACGCTTCCGCCTGGAAGTCACCACCGGAGAGATGCTCGACGCCAACGAGGTCGAGCGCAGCCCCGAGGACTCGGTCCTCGAATCCCTCTCCAACGCCGCCCTGCTGGAGGCGGTCCGCAAGCTCAACCCGCAGCAGCAGGAGTGCGTCACGCTGCGCTTCCTCCAGGGCCTCTCGGTCGCCGAGACCGCCCGCGTCATGGGCAAGAACGAGGGCGCGATCAAGACCCTCCAGTACCGCGCCGTCCGCACCCTGGCCCGGCTGCTCCCCGAAGACGCCCGCTGATCCCACCCCCTATCCACAAATGCCGACCACCAGCCCCATGCCCCGACTGCTCACTCTTCGTGACCTTCCATACCCGGTCGGTCAGATCATCGTGAGTGCGTAACCCGAGTGCCGCGCCGCTCGTTGTGCGGGATGCAGGCTCCATGCGGTCATGCCTTGCCCGCCGCCTCTCACTCGATCGAGTGGTCGCGGACAAGGCTTGCAACCGTCCGGTCCGTCTGGACAGTCAAAGCCAGTCCGGGGAGTCGAGCGGGATGACGAGAGGAGGTGCCGCCCGTGATCGCGAATGTCTCGGTGCACCGGCGGGCCAACGCCTTCGCCCAGGCCTTTGAGGAGCAGGTCCTCGAGGGCACGGCGGCCGAGGACCAGGTCGACAATCCGGCGCAAGCGCCGGGCGAAGCACGGATGTTGGCGGTCGCCGACGGCCTCGGGAAACTCCCGAGGCCGGAGATGGCAGCCGAGGTCAAGACTGTCCAGCGTGCCCAGCTCATCGCCGCGATGGAGTCCGCCTTCGCCGAAGGCGCTCCGTCCGACGGTGCCAGGGTGCCCGAGCAGCGCGAACACAGGGGCGCGCACCGCGCCACGAAATCGATGGGCAGGCTGCGTCCGCGCTCCCGCCTCTCCAAGGGACTGGCGGCGGGCGGGCTAACGGTCGGCGTCGCCGCCGGCGCCTTCACCGGCGTCGCCGCGGCCAGCTCCGACGCCCTCCCCGGCGACTCCCTCTACGGCCTCAAGCGCGGCATGGAGGATCTCAAGCTCAACATGGCCGACGACGACTCCGACCGCGGCCTGGTCTATCTGGACCAAGCCGCCATCCGCATGATGGAGGCCCGTCGGCTGATGGAGCGCGCCCGTGTCGCCGACCTCGACCACGAAGCGCTCAGCGAGGTCCGCAAGGCGCTCGCCGGCGTCACCCACGACGCGGGCGAGGGCCACCGCCTGCTGCACCAGGCGTACGAACGTGATGGTTCGCTCGGCCCCATCCAGGCGCTGAACTCCTTCACCAAGTCCCACCGCAGCACCTGGTCGCAGTTGCGCGACCGGCTCCCCGCGCAGCTCACGGACGTCCGTGACCAGGTCAGTTCGGTCTTCGACGCCATAGACAAAGAGGTCGGTCCGCTCCGCCCGCTGCTGCCGCCCACCCGGGACGGCCGTAGCCACCACCGCAACACGCCCGGCTCCGCGGGCACCGGCTCCGGCTCCGACGGGCGCCCGGCGCCGTCCGGCAGCAAGTCCTCCTCCGGCAAACACGCCGGCGGCTCGCACGCCCCCCGCCCGTCGGCCTCACCGTCCCAGGAGGACGGCCTGCTCGGCGGCAATACGGGCGGCCTGCTGGACCCGCCGTCCAAGGGCAGCCCGTCCCCGCACGACCGGGGCCACCACCACGGTGGCCGGGACACCGGTGGTCAGCCCGACGTCACCCTCCCGCCGCTGATCCCGGGGCTGCTTCCCGGTCTGGGCATCGACGGCGAGGATCTCCCGAAGTAGCGAAGCGGTCCCTCCGGCGCTCGGTGTTCTTCTGGTTCTTCCCTCAGAAGAACACCGAGCGCCGCTGCACGAGCAGCTTGTAGAGGGTGTGCTGAATCGTTTCCCGTACCTGATCGGTCAGGTTGAACATCAGCATCGGATCGTCCGCCGCCTCCGGCGGATAGCCGGCCGTCTGGATCGGCTCGCCGAACTGGATCGTCCACTTCGTCGGCAGCGGCACCGCCCCGAGCGGCCCCAGCCACGGGAAGGTCGGCGTGACCGGGAAATACGGCAGTCCCAGCACCCGCGCCAGCGTCTTGGCGTTCCCGATCATCGGGTAGATCTCCTCCGCGCCCACGATCGAGCACGGCACGATCGGCGCCCCGGCCTTCAGCGCCGTCGAGACAAAACCGCCCCGTCCGAACCGCTGGAGCTTGTAACGGTCCGCGAAGGGCTTGCCGATGCCCTTGAAGCCCTCCGGCATCACCCCGACGATCTCGCCGCGCTCCAGCAGCCGCTGGGCGTCCTCCGCACAGGCGAGGGTGTGGCCCGCCTTGCGCGCCAGCTCGTTTATCACTGGCAGGACGAACACCAGATCGGCCGCCAGCAGCCGCAGGTGACGCTGCGCCGGATGGTTGTCGTGCACCCCGACCTGGAGCATCAGGCCGTCCAGCGGAAGCGTCCCGGAGTGGTTGGCGACGATCAGCGCCCCGCCGTCCGAGGGGATGTTCTCGACACCCTTCACCTCGACCCGGAAGTACTTCTCGTAGAGGGGCCGCAGCATCGACATCAGGACCTGGTCGGTCAGCTCCTCGTCGTACCCGAAGTCGTCGACCTCGTAGTCCCCGGTGATCCGCCGGCGCAGAAAGGCCAGCCCGCCCGCGATGCGTTCGTCCAGGGAGCGAGGGCTCGGCGGCGGGGGTGCCGCCGGCGGGTGCTCGGTCCGTGCCTCGGGTACCGGCGCCAGCGCCGTACCGCGCCCCGAGCGCCCGGTCCGCCGGGCCTTCCTGCGCGCCCGGGGCTCCTCGCCGAAGGGGATGACCTTGGCGTCCGCCATCGTGGGTGAACTCCTCACTGGGTCGGGCCGCTGCGTGCGGGCAGCACGCCGGCGAGCCGGTCGACGGTGCGGGCGACGGACTCGGGCGGCAGCAGCCCGGGTCCGCGGCTTCGGGCGAATTCCGCGAAGGTCTCCGCCGTCGTGTACTTCGGATGGAACCCCAGTGTCTCGCGCATCTGTGTCGTTTCCACGACCCTGCCGTGCGTGAGCAGCCGGATCTGTTCCGGCGAGAAGTCCGTGATGCCGATGGACCGCAGCGCCGTACCGGCCCAGGTCACGGTCGGCAGCAGGAGCGGCACGGTGGGCCGCCCCAGCCTCCGGGAGGTCTGCGACAGCAGCAGTACACCGTCGCCGGCGATATTGAACGTGCCGCTGTTGAGCGTGCCGCGGCGCGGCGCGGCGGCGGCGATCCGCAGTACCTCGATGGCGTCGCCCTCGTGGACGAACTGGAGCCGCGGGTCGTAGCCGAGGACGGTCGGCAGCACGGGCAGCGAGAAGTACTCGGCGAGCGGGGAATCCGCACACGGCCCGAGGATGTTGGCGAAGCGCAGCACGCACACCGCCACGTCGGGCCGGCGCCGGGCGAAGCCGCGTACATACCCCTCGACCTCGACGACGTCCTTGGCGAAGCCGCCACTGGGCAGCGACTTCGGCGTGGTGGTCTCGGTGAAGACCGCGGGGTCCCGGGGCGCGGAGCCATAGACGCTGGTGCTGGACTTGATGACCAGGCGCTGCACGTTCGGGGCCTTCTGGCAGGCGCCGAGCAGCTGCATCGTCCCGATGACATTGGTTTCCTTCACCGAGGCGCGGCCGCCGCGCTTGCCCAACGGCGTGCCGTTGATGTCCATATGGATGACGGTGTCGACGCCCGTCTCGGCCAGGACCCTGGCAATGGCCGGATGCCGGATATCGGCCTTGAGGAATTCGGCGCCGCCCAGATGGTGTTCCGGTGCCACGGCGTCGACCCCGATCACCCGGTCGACGTCGGGATCGCGCTGGATGCGGCGGACGAACCGGCCGCCCAGCTGCCGTGCGACTCCCGTGACGAGCACGACCTTGCCCAAGATCAGCCCTTCCTTCCCGCCGCGACCGCCGTGGCCGAGCTGTCCGGGCCACGCTATCGGGTAGGTGTTGCGCTGTGATGACCGCAGGATGCCCGTGGCCACATTTCCGTCCGACCACCGTCCATACGGCCCACAACGCACCGCAGCCCCCCATCGCACAAGGCGATGGAGGGCTGCGAATTCGCGATCAGCGTCGCTTACTTCTTGTTACGACGCTGAACACGGGTGCGCTTGAGCAGCTTGCGGTGCTTCTTCTTCGCCATCCGCTTGCGCCGCTTCTTGATAACAGAGCCCACGACTACCCTCGCTCACTTCGAATCACTCGGTGCGGGGCGTCCGAGCCCACACTACCTACATCGGGCCAGCCTACCCGGCGACGGGCGAACGGCGTAATCCGAGGTTCGGCGAAGCGCCGTCAGGCTGATTCCACCCCCACAAAGGACTCACGGAGATAGTCGTGAACCGCTTGCTCCGGAACCCGGAAAGACCTCCCCACCCGAATCGCGGGCAGATGACCACTGTGCACCAAGCGGTACACGGTCATCTTCGACACCCGCATCACCGTGGCGACCTCCGCCACTGTCAGGAACACGACCTCGTTCAGAGGCCTCTGGTCTCCAGCCATGCCACACCTGCACCTTCCGCATAAGACGGACACCGGCTTCCCCTCCGGTGACTCTTCGTCGCTATGCGCTCACTCCCCAGATTAGGGGCGGGTGATGCGAGTGGGGAAGAGGAGCAGCGAACAGCCTCCTATCGGGACAGACACGCGCGATTGAGTACATAGCGCGCCAGCGGCCGGTAGCACGCACTCGGCACGGCATCGTCGAGCGGCACCGCCACGGACACCCGCCCCTCCGCCTGGCCGACGAACAGCGCCGGGTCGTCCGTGTCCGCCAGCCCGATCGCCTCGATGCCCAGCTGACCTGCCCCGCAGACCCAGCCGTGGTCCCCGATCGCCAGCCCCGGCAGGGGCCCGGCTACGTCCCCCACGGCCGCGAGAGCGGTGCGTACCGGGAGCGGCGAATGGGTGTGCACGCCCCCCGCCCCGGGCGCGCCCCGCACGCCGGTTTCTCGCATCAGCGCGACTCCCCGTACGTAGTCGAGGGTGCAGGGACGTACCCCGAACCGGGTCGCTATGTCGACACGCGCGCCATACGCCGGGGTGAGAACGGGGCATCCCGCCGACGAGAGAGCGTCTGCGAGGGCGGCGTAGAACTCCAGCAGCCGGTGCGGATGGCCGGTGCCGATGAGCACCGGCGCCCGGCGGCCGGCCGCCTCTCCGAGCCGTTCGGCGAACCGGTCCAGTGCCGCGATGGTGCGGTCGGGATCGATGACATCCAGGCCGGAAGTATGTGTGGGATCGGCCGAAACCCCACACTTCTGCCCCATCAGTCGCAGTAGTTCACCGACCGGCCAGTCCCGCTCGGGATCCAGCCCCAGCAGCGCACGGGGATCACGCGCCGCGAAGAGCCGGTAGCGCGCCAGACTCTTCTCCCGCGTGGTCGCGATCGTCCCCGCGAGCCGCGCCTCGATCAGATGCGCCCGCAGCGCACCGGTACCCAACACGCGGCCCATACTGTCCGGTTGGTCGGCCTACGGGTGCCCTGACCGACGGGTAGTCACACCTTCGGGGAGCGCGGCGACGGATACGGCCATACGGGATCGGCGGACGGTACTACACGGGCACGGCGGCAGATACGGCCGTACGGGCACAGCGGACGGCACTACACGGGTATGGCAGCGGATCGGCGCGCCTCGCCCAGGGGCCGCCCACCCTGGAGCGCCGCAACTGCATGCCGGCCGGCGCCGCGGGCTCCTGCCCCACGGGAGCTACGGCAGCAGCCCATGCGCCGGGAACACTGCCCGGCGGGTGGCCAGCACCGCCTGGTCCAGCCGGTCGGCCGGGTCATAGCCGTCGGCGACGAAGTCCCGCCAGTGCGGCGTCCGCCCGTCCGTCATCCGCAGCGGCGCCAACTGCCGCGTCCTGCGGAACACTTCGTGCCGCCAGGCCTCCGGCACCATGGAAGCCGGGTCGATCGGCCGGCCCGCCGCGATCGCGGTCAGATGCGTCCAGCTGCGCGGCACCACGTCCACCACCGCATAGCCGCCCCCGCCGAGCGCGACCCAGCGGCCGTCCGCGTGCTCGTGCGCCAGGTCGTGGCAGGCCTCCGCCACCGCACGCTGGGCGTCCAGGCTCACCGCGAGATGCGCCAGCGGATCCTCGAAGTGGGTGTCCGCACCGTGCTGCGTCACGATCACCTGCGGCCGGAAGGCCCCCAGCAGCTCCGGCACCACCGCATGAAAGGCCCGCAGCCAGCCCTCGTCCCCGGTCCCGGCCGGCAGCGCCACATTCGCCGCGGTGCCCTCCGCGCCCTCGCCACCGGTCTCCTCCGGCCAGCCGGTCTGCGGGAAGAGCGTCCGCGGATGCTCGTGGAGCGAGATGGTCAGTACCCGCGGGTCCTCCCAGAACGCCGCCTGCACCCCGTCCCCGTGGTGCACATCCACATCGACGTACGCGACCCGCTCGGCACCCAGCTCCAGCAGCCGGGCGACCGCCAGCGACGCGTCGTTGTAGATACAGAAACCGGCCGCCCCGCCCGGCATCGCATGGTGCAGCCCGCCGGCGAAGTTCACCGCATGCACCGCATCGCCGCGCCAGACGGCCTCCGCGGCACCCACGGACTGACCGGCGATCAGCGCGGACGCCTCGTGCATCCCCACGAATGCCGGGTCGTCCGCCGTCCCCAGCCCGTACGAGAGGTCCGCGGCGGCAGGGTCCGCCGAGGCCCTGCGGACCGCGCTGATGAAGTCTTCGCGATGCACCAGCCGAAGGGTGGAATCTCCGGCAGGCTTGGCCGCGACCACCTCCAGCGGCCCGCGATCCAGCTCGAACGCCTCCACCAAACGCATGGTCAGCGCGAGCCGGACCGGGTCCATCGGATGCCCGGACCCGAAGTCGTAGCCCGTTACTGCCTCATCCCACATCAGCTGTGCGCGGCCGCTCATATCCGTCACCGTATCGGGCGTCCGGCGCCCCGAACGAGCGGGCATACACGAGCGTCACCAGCACCAGGACCATCGGCAGCAGCATCGCCCCCCGATAACTCCAGGCGTCACCGAGCGCGCCGACCAGCGGAGAGCCGATCAAAAAGCCCACATAGTTGAAAATGTTCAGGCGCGCGACGGCCATGTCGGAGGCCCCGGGGCCATGGCGCTCGAAGGCGTACCGCCCCGCCGCCGCGAACGTCTGGGGAACGATCACACACAGCCCGAGCCCCAGCAGCGTGAACCCCGCCATTCCGGCCCAGGCCCCCGGAGCGGCCGCCACCACCGCGAAGCCGCCCGCCGCGACCACCGTCCCGGTCCGCACCACCGCGACCGCCCCGAAACGCCGCACCCCCAGATCCCCGACCGCCCGCCCGAGCAGCGTGGTGACCATATAGACGTTGTACGGGACGGTGGCGAGCTGCTCCGAACTCCCCAGGACGTCCTGCAAATACTTGGCGCTCCAGTTGGAGACGGTCGAGTCCCCGATATACGCGAACGCCATCACCAGACACAGCGGCAACAACAGCCGCATCGCGAGCGGCGCAACGGCCGCCACGGCACCCTCCTGGCCCCCCGCCGCATCCGGCCGGTCCCGGTCCACGAACCAGCGGCCCACGATCAGCGCCAGCGGCACCAGAACCGCCACCACCGGCCCGTACAGCAGCGCAAGCGACAGCTGCCAGTGCGCCCCCGCCCAGGCCAGCGAGGCGCCCACGATCCCGCCCAGGCTGTACGCGGCGTGGAACCCGAGCATGATGCTCCGCCCGTACGTCCGCTGGAGGCTCACCCCGAGCATGTTCATCGAGGCATCCAGGGCCCCCACCGACAGCCCGAACACCGCCAGCGCCACCGCGACCTGCGCCATCGACCCGACCGCCCCGACCGCCAGCAGCGCCAGACACACCACCGGCTGCGCACACCGCAGGACCCAGCTGGGCCGCACCCGCTTCACCAGCTGCTCGGTGCCGACGCTGCCCACCCCCGCAAGGACGGGTACCGCGGCGAGGAAGGCCGGCAACAGGGCATCAGATATCCCGTAGCGGTCCTGGATCGCGGGTATTCGGGTCACGAGGAGGGCGAAGACCGCACCCTGGACGAAGAAGCTGAGAGCGAGCGAGACCCGGCCGTGCCGCAACCGCGCTCCTGGTACCCGAGGGACCGTCATGGCCGCTCAGCCTAGGACTCCGCACTACTACTGGGTAGATGGATCACTTCGCCAATTCCGACGCACGTCCGACCGGCGAGGCCGCTACTGCAACAGCGCCGGCAGCTCCGCCATATGGGCGAACAGCGCGGTGGACCCGGCCTCCGTCAGCTTCGCCGCCGGCGTCATCGCCGTGAAGCCGTAGACGTCCATCCCCGCGGCCACCGCGGCCCGCACCCCCAGCGGGCTGTCCTCGACCACCGCACACCGCTCGGGCGCGACACCCATCTCCCGTGCCGCATGCAGAAAGAGATCCGGCGCCGGCTTCCCCCGCCCCACATCCTGCGAGGAGAAGATCCGCTCCGCGGCACCCTCCCCGGCCCGCCCCTCGGCGAACCGCTCGAACAGCCCCGTCTTCGTCAACGCCACCCGAATGCGCTCATGGCTCCCCGACGACCCGACGCAGTACGGCACCCCGTCCGCGGCCAGCTTCTCCAGCACCTCGACCACACCCGCCACGGGCTCCAGCCGCCTGCGGAATTCCTCGAAGACCCGCGCATGAAAGTCCTCGTCGAACGTTGCCGGCAGCCGCTTTCCCGACCGCTCCAGCACCACTTCATGAATACGGTGCATCGCGCCGCCCATGTAGTCGCGCAGCGACTCCTCATAGGTGGTCGGATGCCCCAATTCGGTGAGGTGGGCGGCAAGGAGCCGATTGGAGATCGGTTCGCTGTCCACCAGAACGCCGTCGTTATCGAAAATAACCAGGTCATAGCGCATGCCCACGAGCGTAGCTACCGGCCCGGAACGCAGAAAAGCCCCGCACCATAAGGTGCGGGGCTTCCCACAAAGATTGTTCGGCGGCGTCCTACTCTCCCACAGGGTCCCCCCTGCAGTACC